>JBJEYC010000210.1:0-2200 GCA_051886435.1 Lachnospiraceae bacterium | reverse complement strand
TGGCGATCTGTCTGCCATACTCGGCGGCCGCCGCGCTGGTCTTCCAGACCAGGGTATCGTCTTTCTTGACGCCAAAGGCACTGTCGGAGGCCATGTTGCTCTCAACCTCATAGTAGCCATGCACCAGGGCGAACAGGATCCGGTCCTTCTCCCCGGTCAGGCCCATCGAGGCAACCTCCTCGTCGGGTCCCGGGAACGGGCTCAGATACTGCAGGAAGTGGCCGCCGTAGTGCTCTTTTTTCGGAAGGCAGAGAATGAATTTGAGCGCTGTGCCGGCGCAGTGGGCGTGCACGTAGTGATAGGGGACCATCGTCCCATCCGGCAGACTTCTGGTCCTCTCCTCTTCCCGGTCCAGCACAACTTCCCGATAGATCGGATCCTCCAGCACGTGATAGATCTTTTTCATTTGCGCCTCCTCCGCTGTTTCCGCACAAGTTCCTGTTTTGTCTCTATCATAAAAAAAGGAACCCGGAACGCGTATGTCCGGATTCGTCAGGATTGGTACGATTTCGCTCTCTTTGGTTCGGAAGAGAATTTTTCTTACTCCCATTTTGTTTCCGCATTCCGCACTTTTGTCGTGTTTCTGCACTTTCCGCCTGTTCCTTCCCTGCCCCTTCTGCTAGACTGGACAAAGGGGCAGCTGTCCCGGGAGGGCACGTATGTATTCAAAAAAGATTCTGGAAAATCTCACAAACATGGCGATGGCGGGGATTCTCGCAGCCGACGGGTCTGGCAGGGTTCTATTTGGCGGCAGCCCCTCCGAGCCTCTCTCCCGCAGGTTGGATCTTCGGCTTCTTCTCATCGAAAAGCGGCGCGGTCAGGACTTTCCCGCTCTTTTGTATGAGGAGCCCGGAATCTTCTGGTCCAGCTTCTTTGACGGGGACTGCTATTACCTCTCCGGCCCCGTCAGCACCGTGCATCTCGACCTGCTCTCCCAGCACCGGTTTTACCGGAAATACGATATTCCTGCCCAGGAGGAACGAAAGCTCTCCTTCCTGCCGCTGAACCGGTATCTGTCGACCGTTGCGGTCACCGCAGCGGTCCTTGAGGGAAACCGGGAACTGGACGTGGGGGCGCTTCTTGCGAAAAACGGGATTGCCGCGCAGAGCGAGGAGGAAACCTCCGCTCAAAAGGCACAGCTGCCGGATTCGGAACAGACGGAAGGATACCACCACACCTACCGGGATGAGCGGATCCTGGCAGACTACGTACAGAAAGGGGATCTGGACGGCGCCCTTGCCTATAACAAGATGATGCTCGAGAACGCGGGGCACGTCGCCGGAAAGAGCACCCTTCAATCCTACAACATGGCCGTCATCGCGATCACATTGAATACCCGGGCGGCGCTGGAAGCCGGCGTGTCCCCGGACCGGGCCTACGGCCTGAGTGACTTCTACCTGCAGCAGCTTGATCCCGCACTCCCCGCCCTGGAGCAGCAAAGACTCGTGCGGAGCGAGCTCATCGAGCTTGTCAGATGCTGCCAGGAGCTCAACGCCAGAAAGAACTACTCCAACTATGTGGAGGCCGCCAAGTCCTATGTAGCCCGGCACTACCGGGAGAAGATCTCCATCGAGACCGTAGCGGAGGGGCTTGGCATCAGTACCGGCTACCTATCCCGGCTCTTCCACAGCCAGGAGGGCCTTCCCTTTCAGCGCTATATCGTTCGGTTCCGGGTGGAACGCGCCGCCAACCTGCTGAAATTCTCCGACTCCTCCCTGGCGGAGATCGGGTCCTACGTTGGCTTTCCCTCCCAGAGCTACTTCACTGAGCGCTTCCGGCAGGAGATGGGGCTGACTCCCAGAGAGTACCGAAACCGCTACAAGCCTGCAGAATTCAAAAACAGGTCCGGACAGTGATCTGCCCGGACCTGCTACTTATTCCGACGCTTCCTGCGCGGAGATTTTGTCGTTTTCTGCGATGATCCCGGGGAGCTTCTCCTCCAGGTCGTACCGCCACATGAAGAGGACCATGACCGCGAAGATCACGATCGGGATGTAGATGTTAAGGATGCTGACTGCGTTCGTCACACCCTGCGTCAGTTCACCGGTCTTGGTGTAGGTGTCATATCCGCCCGCCGCCAGAATCCAGCCGATGGCGGAGGCACCGATGCCGGAGCCGATCTTGCCGATGAAAGAATTGGAGGCGTTGGTCATGCCGGTGATCCGCACGCCGTACTGCTGCATGTTGACCTCAGAGGTGT
>JBJEYC010000209.1:0-2204 GCA_051886435.1 Lachnospiraceae bacterium | reverse complement strand
GACGAGGCTGTCCGATCAAGCCGATAGGGCATCGGGATGCTCGAATAGAAATCGTCCGCCACCAGTTCGCCCTTTTGATAGAGTGCCCCCGTGTCACCCAGATAATCTACACGCATATAAGCGCAGCTGATCCCCTTGGGCAATGCCGGCACTGCGATCGTATAGTAACGGGCTCCCTCATAAGGTGTGAAGTTAGTGTCGTAGTGCGGACCTGGACGGGAAGGATCCGGATCAGCCTTCTTGTCATCTTTCGGCAGCTTGGGTTGCTTAGGGATGAACGGACTCGGATCGGTCACCTCCGCCACCTCGGCTTGCAACTCAACCTTCGGTAAAGCCAATGAGAGTTTAGAGAAATAACCATCTGTTTCCTGCCTCATCGGTTGCTCTCCTTCCCATTGGCAAGCCGTGGAGGCCGGGAAAAGGCGCATCTCAAATTGGGGTTGATCCACGTTCCGCAGGCGCAAAGCCTCATCCTCAAATTGAATGAGTTCCGCCTCCGTCAGGCAGATTGCCTCCTGTCCACCCTGCCGGATTTTCCAGCTTTGCAGAGCCTGTTTTTCCGTTAAGATCAGCAGCTGACTCTTCGCCCCATTGGTTGCCTCCAGCTCGATCAACTGCGTCTCGTTTGGCTCGCAAAGCACCCGATAGACTCCCTCCTCGTCTTGGTTGAGCGACTGCTTATCTAAGGTGATGGAGTGCACGCTCTTCGCATCGAAAGCCAATTCCGGAGCTGTTCCCTCATGCGCAAAAAAGACATAGGTCGGGGTCTCATTGTGCAACAGATAGAGCGGTTGAACGGTCGCATAGCGCAAATGGCAACCATTCACGTCCATGCCATAAGGCAAGATCAACCGGTCTCCCGCCGCCACCCGCAAGGCTGGGAAACGCAACTCCTCCCCATCTGTTTGGCGAATGCGAACGCGCACATCCTCCCGATCCGGCATGTCAAGCAACCGCTGGTAGTTGCTCAAGAAAACGAAGCCGCTCTCCCCGTGGTGACGCACGCTCACCCGGAGGCGATTCTCGTTCGGATCCTCCACGGGATTCTCCCCGAAGCAGACATCCGTCACCGCCACCCGGTCGCCATAGTCGGCCAGGAAGGCATGAAGCGTTTTCAGCTCCTGATAGGAGCCATGCAGGATGCCTCGCTCGCCGATGGGCGCTTGAAAGTCGTAGCTGATCACCGGGCAATCGTTCGGATAGCCACTCCCCTTCGACTCCTGCATCGTGCTGTATTTCCCGATCGGGTTGGAGCCACCGTGATACATGTAGTAGCCCAGCAGGTTCGCTCCCGAGCCCACCTTCACCAATGCGGGGGTGGCCACATCCTTTGCCGCAATGATCGGACGGCGATGGTAGGTCAGTTGCACGCCACCACCCAACTCCGCCAAGCTGAACGGATATGGCAGGGACAGGGAAGAGGAGGTCTCCTGCTCCCCCAACAGGTCGGTGCCCACCGAAGGATCGTTGGCCCAAGAGCTGAACACATAGTTGATGGAGAGCGGCAGCTCCTCCGTCGATCCATCCCAAGGAGCCTCAGGATAACCACCATACACCGGCACCAGCTCCGTCTGCCGCAGGTCGCCCTTCGGCCAGCCTGTCGCCGTGTAGTAGGGCACGTCGAAACCCGCCTCCACAGCCATCTGTTTGAGGGTCAGCATGTGGTTTAACCCCTCTGGCGTATCGAAAGCGAACTCATTCTCGATCTGCACACCGATCACCGGGCCATCCTCCTTGAAGAGGTAGCCCTTCGCTTGCTGGCCCACCGCCTCGTAGAAACGCTTCGAATAGCGCAGGTAGTCGGGGTTGTCGTTGCGGTTGCCTCCCTCCAACTGCTGGATCCAGTCCGGGAAGCCTCCGTTGCGCGCCTCGCCGTGGCACCACGGGCCAATACGCAACCAGACGTACATCCCATGCTTTTTGCATAGTTCCAGAAAATGGCGCAGGTCTCGGTTGCCCGACCAATTCCATTCGTTCTCTCGCTCCTCATGGGCGATCCAGAAGACATAGCTCTGGATGATGTTCACGCCCGATGCCTTCATCTTCAGGATGGACTCCTCCCAATCAGATCGGGGCACACGGTGATAGTGCATTTCGCCCATCACGGGATACCAAGGCTGTCCGTCTTTGACGTAATACTTGCTGTTCAACGTAAAGGAGTGGCCGGAGGGAGAGACATGCGTCCCCTGTGCCAAATGCCCCTC
>JBJEYC010000208.1:0-2207 GCA_051886435.1 Lachnospiraceae bacterium | reverse complement strand
CGGTGAATACGTTCCCGGGCCTTGTACACACCGCCCGTCACACCATCCGAGTCGGGGATGCCCGAAGCGGGCAGGCCAACCGCGAGGGGGCCGCTCTCGAAGGTATGCCCGGTGAGGGGGGTGAAGTCGTAACAAGGTAGTCGTACCGGAAGGTGCGGCTGGATCACCTCCTTTCTCAGAGAAGGGAAGAGGCGGCAGTGTGCGCCGCCGGAAGAGGGGAAGCGCGCCCCCCTGCTGCTGTGTGTATTCTTCTTTCCTTGCCTCAAGCTGCCTGGTGGCGGCGGACGGGACAGTAGCTCAGTTGGTTAGAGCACCGCTCTGATAAGGCGGGGGTCAATAGTTCAACTCTATTCTGTCCCATCGATAAAGAAGCTGTTTGAAAAGAACAAGGGAAGGACACGAGACGAGAAGAAGGTGAAGACGAGAGAGGGGCAATATGGCCAAGCGAGAGGTAGGTCCATGGCGGATGCCTAGGGGCCGCAAGGCGATGAAGGCCGCGGCAAGCTGCGAAAAGCCCCGGGGAGGAGCACACATCCGAGGATCCGGGGACAGCCGAATGGGGTAACCCGCAGGGAGCGATCCCTGCATCCGGCGCCTGAATAAAATAGGGCGCGGAAGCCACACCGTGTGAAGTGAACCATCTAAGTAACACGGGAGAAGAAATCAACAGAGATTCCCTGAGTAGCGGCGAGCGGAAGGGGAGGAGCCCAAACCGCCATCAGGCGGGGTTGGAGGGCCGCACGGGGATGACCCGCGGAGACAGAAAGGGCGCAGGAAGCGGAAGGAGCCGGAGAGCTCCGCCGGAGAGGGTGACAGCCCCGTACGCGAATCCTGGCGCCGCTCCGTGGTGCGGTACCTGAGTAGGGCGGGGCACGAGGAACCCTGCCTGAATCCGGGTCGACCACGATCCAAGGCTGAATACTCTGCGGCCACCGATAGCGAAGAAGTACCGTGAGGGAAAGGCGAAAAGAACCCCGGCGAGGGGAGTGAAACAGAACCTGAAACCATGGACCGGCAAGATGCCGCGGGAGGAGACGCCTGCGGCGTGTCTTTTGTAGAATAAGCCTGCGAGTCGCGGTGCGCGGCGAGGCCAAGGGATTGCAGTCCCGGAGCCGGAGGGAAACCGAGTCCGAAGAGGGCGGAGAAGTCGCGCGTCGCGGACCCGAAGCCAATGTGATCTTACCATGGGCAGGCTGAAGCAGGGGTGAGACCCTGTGGAGGGCCGCACGGTAATCTGTTAAAAAAGGTAGCGATGACCTGTGGTAAGGAGTGAAAGGCTAAACAAACATGGAGATAGCTGGCTCTCCCCGAAATGCCTTTAGGGACAGCCTCGCACAGAGCGCGCGGAGGTAGAGCGCTGGACGGGCAAGGGGGAGTCAAATCCTACCGAGTCCGATCAAACTGCGAATGCCGCGCGCCAGCGTGCGGGAGTGAGACTGCGTGCGACAAGGTTCGCAGTCGAGAGGGAAACAGCCCGGACCGCCGGCCAAGGTCCCGAAATAGCGCTGAGTGTGAAATGAAGTGCGGATGCGCAGACAGCCAGGAGGTTGGCTCAGAAGCAGCCATTCCTTGAAAGAGTGCGTAACAGCTCACTGGTCGAGCATCCGCGCGCAGACAATGTAGCGGGGCTAAGCGCTATACCGAAGCCGCGGGCCAGAGCCGCAGGGCTCTGACAGTAGGGGAGCATTCCGCTGACCCATGAAGGCGCGCCCGCGAGGGGCGCTGGAGGAGGCGGAAGAGAGAATGCAGGCATAAGTAACGAAAAGACGGGTGGGATCCCCGTCCGCCGGAAGCCCGAGGTTTCCAGGGTAAAGGCAATCTGCCCTGGGTAAGTCGGCCCCTAAGGCGAGGGCGAAAGCCGTAGCCGATGGGAAGTCGGTCCATATTCCGACACTTCATCCGGTTTCGAGGGCAGGACGCATGAGGCGAGGCCAGGCCGGAGAACGGTAGTTCCGGCCGGAGCAGCGGGGCGCAGAGGGCGGCAGGCAAATCCACCGCCCGAGCTGAGCTGTGAGCGAGCGGAGGGAAAGCCGAAGCGAAGCTGGCGCAGCCATGGTGCCGGGAAATACTGTCTAAGGCCAGGCCGGATGGAACCGTACCGCAAACCGACACAGGTGGGCAGGATGAGAAATCTGAGGCGCGCGAGCGACCTCGCGTTAAGGAACTCGGCAAAATGCGCACGTAACTTCGGGAGAAGTGCGGCTCAT
>JBJEYC010000207.1:0-2214 GCA_051886435.1 Lachnospiraceae bacterium | reverse complement strand
TCGTGAATGTAGTCTGCGCCCGTCAGGGCGGGAACCAGATAGGCAAGATCCCGCTCCTTGGTAAACCCGCACAGCTGGTTCGAGTTGTGCAGCCGAATATCCAGCACAAGGTCCGTGTGGTGGTCCTTCAGTGCCGTAAAGAACGCCTCCGCACTGGTTTCATAGGCGCTCAGCGTAAAAAACTCTGTCTCCTTCATCCGCTGCCTCCCAGGCCCGGCATCTTCCGGGCTTCATGATGACAGCATAGCATCATCGGGGACGCGTTTTCGTTGCATCTGCAACGCGTCATCCCGCGTTGACTTTACTCTCCTCGGGCACAAAGGGCACGGGTTTTCCAAAGTAATACCCCTGCAGCAGCTCACAGCCCGCTTCCCGTAGAAACTCTGCCTGCTCCTTTGTCTCCACGCCCTCTGCCAGCGTGTGGATGCCAAGGTCTGCGGCGCAGTCGAGAATTCCTCTCACGATCCGTCTTGCCGCGCTGCTCCCGCCATTTAACTGTCTGGTAAATTCCATATCCAGCTTGATGAGATCAAAGTGGAAGCGGTACAGGACGTTCAGGGACGAATAGCCGCTCCCGAAGTCATCCACCCAGATTGAAAAGCCGGCCCGGCGGAAATCCCGGATTCTGTCGCAGAACAGCCCCCGGTCCGCCGCGATCTCCCGCTCCGTGATCTCGATGACAATCCATGGAATCGGGATGTGATAGGCGGCAAGGACCTCCTTTGTCTTTTCCAGGGCGTTCTCCTGCTCGATGTCCTGGGCGCAGAAGTTGACCGAGACGGGCACCGGGGGCTCTCCCGCGTCCGCCATCTCCCGCATGATCCGGCAGACCTCTTTGAGCATGTAGAAATCGAGCTCGCTCCCTCTATGCGCTTTTTCCAACGCCGGGACAAATACCCCGGGAGAGAGGAGCCCGTACTTCGGATCCGCCCAGCGGGCGAGGGCCTCGTAGTGGAAGACTCTCCCGTCTGCCGCCCGCACGATCGGCTGCACGTAGACCTGAATCCATTTCTCCCGGATTGCCCTGCTGAAACTGTCGAGGACGTAGCTCCTTGCGAGCTGCTCTTTTTCGAGTGCCGCGTCAAACCAGCAGCAGTACTTTTCCTGTCCCTCGTTCAGGCTCTTGGCCGCGGTCACTGCACGGTCAAGAGCCTGGGAGAAGGAGAGCTTGGGGGCAAGAAGGCAAAGGCCCGCCCGAAGGCGGATCGTATCCCCCAGGATCTCATCTGCAACCTTCTCCCGAACCTTGAGGATTCTCGTCTCCACATTCTTCATCTCACACACGACCAGGAACCGGTCTCCGGTGCCGCGCACCACAAGGTCTCCGTCAAAGACGTCACGCAGGATCGATGCGGTCTGCCGGATGACCCGGTCGCCCTCCGCAAAGCCATAGAGGGCGTTGTACTCGTGGAGCTTGCGCAGCAGAATCACAGCAAGGACCGGCGTCTTCTTCCTGCGCAGAAGATCGTTCCGGAACCCGCTGGCAAAGGCGTAAAAATAGTTCAGGTTCGGAATGCCCGTCAGCTCATCCTTATACTGGGCACTCTGCTCCTGGGTCTCGTCGAATGCGTTGAGTTCCCGGATGAGCTCCCGGCTCTTTGTCAGATCGGTGTAGCATAAAAAGGCAAGCTCCCGCCCATCCTCCATCGTCTGCCAGGTGCCGACGGTGTGGAAGGTGTGCCAGTCCGGATCTCCATTGACCTTGGTCCGGTACACCACATCGTACTTTCCCTCATGCAGGGCAAAACGCGCCCCGATTCTGGCGATGCGGGGCACATCGTCCTGGTGGACGTGTCGAAACATGGACTCCGTCAGTCCGGTCACAAGGTCTTCCCGCGGGCGGCCCGTCAGCTTCACCAGACCGTCCGTGACAAGAATCGTTCTCGTGTGTCCATCCTCGTACGCATAGACTGCCATCGGCACGCGCAGTGCTTCCAGCATCTTTCGCACCTCGTCCGAAAACCCATCCATTGCCTGTCCTGTCTTCTCTTCCATATCCACTCCTGCTGTCGGTAAACCCGACAGAGTGCCGTCCTGTATGCAGGCCAGCTTCCAGGGATAGTGTAAACAACAGATTGGCATATTTCAAGTCGGCTGATATTTCATCTTTGTGCCGTTTTTATGATTATTTTCCGCACATCCGTATTCTGGTGTCCACTTTGTGGACAAAAAAAGAGCCGCATCCGGTGTTCGGATACGGCCCGTTCGTCTGGA
>JBJEYC010000206.1:0-2239 GCA_051886435.1 Lachnospiraceae bacterium | reverse complement strand
AAAACTGATACCCCGCTCTCAGAAATCCATCTTGTACAGACCGGGGAATCCAGCCTATAATGGTAAACATATTAAACCTATATAGTTGATAGGAATAATCGGGAGGCCAACCATGGCAGTTTATCACAGCATTCTGGATCTGATCGGACACACGCCGCTCTTGGAGCTGCATCACATTGAAAAGAGTCAGGGACTGGAATCCCATCTGTTTGCCAAGCTGGAGTATTTCAATCCAGGCGGCAGCGTGAAGGACCGGATCGCGGTCAGCATGATCGAGGAGGCGGAAAAAGCCGGAAAGATCCACGAGGGCGGCACGATCATCGAGGGAACTTCCGGAAATACGGGAATCGGACTGGCCGAGGTGGCCGCAGCAAAGGGATATCACGCGGTCATCTGCATGCCTGAAAACATGTCGAAGGAGCGCCGGCAGATCCTCAAGGGCTACGGCGCTGAGGTGTATCTGACCCCGGCGGAGGAAAACATGGCCGGCGCGGGAAAGAAGGCGGCAGAGATCCTCGAGAAGACGCCCAATGCCATCGTCACAGGACAGGGCGGCAACCCGGACAACCCGGGCGCACACTACAAGACGACCGGGCCGGAGATCTGGGATGATCTCAAGGGAAAGGTGGATGTGCTGGTCGCTGCCGTGGGCACCGGCGGAACGCTGACGGGCGCCGGCGAATACCTGCGGGAGAAGAATCCTGATGTCCAGCTGATTGCCGTGGAGCCGGCGGGGAGCCCGGTGCTCTCCGGCGGAAAGCCCGGTCCCCACAAGATTCAGGGAATCGGCGGCGGTGTCATTGCACCGGTGACAAAGCCGGAGCTGTTCAATGAGATCATCACCGTCACCGACGACGATGCCTACAAGTATGCGCTGCTTCCGGCAAGACAGGAGGGCGTTCTGGTTGGCATCTCCTCCGGCGCGGCACTCTATGCGGCGCTGGTGGTGGCAAAGCGTCCGGAGAATCAGGGGAAGAATGTTGTCGTGATTTTCCCGGACAATGGAGAGCGGTATCTCTCCAGCGGGCTGTACGATTAAGACAGAGGAGTAAGATGGCACAGATACAGGAAGAATCCGCCTGCGGAACCGGCGCAGGGACAAGGGCAGCAGGACGTCCGCGCACGCAGGAAGCAGGAAGCAGTGCGGACTGGAGCCACGCAAACCGCGTTGGAAACTATACGAATGGCGAGGCGGCGATCCCGCAGGATGCCTGGTTTCATACCCCGTTTGCAGGCGCAGAGGGGCTGATCGGGAAAACGTGCCCGGTAGATGATGACGGGGCGGAGCCGCTTCCCGTGGAGGCAGGCAGGTATCGCCTGATCTGGACCCCGTTCTGCCCCTGGGCGACCAGAACCCGGATCGTGCTGGGCCTTTTGGGCATCGGCGAGGATGTCATCAGCACCGGCAAGGTCGATCTGGTGCGGACCAAAGAGGGATGGAAGTTCAGCCTGGATCCGGATGGAAAGGATCCGGTCCTGGGCGTTTCCTCCCTTCCGGAGCTCTATGAGAGAACCGAAAAAGGCGGCCCCTGGCGTGCAACGGTGCCGGTCCTGGCAGATACCAAAACCGGGAAGGTGGCAAACAACGACTATCACCATCTGCCGAACTACCTTGAGACGGTGTGGAAGCCGTTTGGCAGGAAGGACGCGCCGGATCTGTATCCGGCACATCTCAGGACCCAGATTGACCGCCTGAACCGGATTCTGTTCAACGAGGTGACAAACCGCGTGTATCTTGCCGGCTATGCCGAGACACAGGCGGAGTACGAGCACAGCTTCTACATCTTCTTCCATCGCCTGGACCTTCTGGACCGGTATCTCGAGACGCACCGGTTCCTGATGGGAGATCAGATCACGGACCCGGACATCCGGCTGTTTGTCACCCTGGCAAGGCTGGACTGCGCCTACTATTTTGAGTTTCACCTGAACGAGCGGCGCCTCCGGGATTATCCGAATCTCTGGAACTACGCAAAGGAGCTCTATTCCATTCCGGCCATTCATGACGCGACCGACTTTGATGCGATCAAGAGGGGATACTACCTGGGAGATGCGGCCTCCAATCCCTGGAGGATCGTCCCGGATGGACCGGATCAGTCAGTCTGGGATGCGCCCAATGACAGGACGGAGAAGTTCGGCCCGCTCCGTGGCAGTTACGGACAAAAGCAGCAGGCAAAGGAGGAGCGGTGATGGCCGTTGTGGATCATGTCATTACGGGAGAAGTGCAGAAGAACGGCAAATT
>JBJEYC010000205.1:0-10947 GCA_051886435.1 Lachnospiraceae bacterium | reverse complement strand
GGCAGAACGATTCGTTCTGCGTCACAGAGTGATTTTTGTATTCGGTTTTGAAGGTACCACACTTATGCCTCGATAGCTCAAAGGTAGAGCACGCGGCTGTTAACCGCGGTGTTGTAGGTTCGAGCCCTACTCGGGGCGCTGCACTTGCCGGCATTGCCGGTAAGTGCTTTTTTATGTAAAATGTGTTGATGCAGCGGGGCTTTTGTTTTACAATAAGCTTTGCGCAATTCATCAGCGCTTTCATATGGCTCCGTGGTCAAGAGGTTAAGACATCGCCCTTTCACGGCGGTAACATGGGTTCAATTCCCGTCGGAGTCATTGCCAACTGCCAATCGGCTTCGGATGCGGACCCTTAGCTCAGTTGGTTAGAGCAGCCGGCTCATAACCGGCAAGTCTTGGGTTCGAGTCCCTGAGGGTCCATCGGTTCCTGGATTGAGGAACCCAAATACAAATGCCGCCATGGCGGAATAGGTAGACGCGCGGGACTTAAAATCCCGTTCTGGCAACAGAGTGCGGGTTCGATTCCCGCTGGCGGCATGAAAAAGGTGGAAGGCTCGAATGCCTTCCACCTTTTTCGTACGGTTACGTATGATCATCGATCTGCCTTACATGGCAAGGACAAAGCCCAGAGCCAGCAGCGCCTGCGCAATGGTATAGGTCTCCATGATGCCGTTTCCGTCCCGCCCGAGAAAGGCGTGACAGCCGATCCAGCCATCGGAGATGAGAAAAAAGATCGATCCCGCAAAGCAGCAAACAAAGGCAAAAAGCGGGACCAGACCAAAGCGAAGGAGCATCGAAAAGCTCATTGCCAGGATCGCTGCCATATACGAGGCCATGCCGATGCGGATCATGCCATGCACGCTCGCAAGGAGCGCCCGCCCCGCCGCGATCACCGGGATGAGATAGAAGAGGGCAAGAAGAAACATCGGCGCCTTCACCCCGCCGCCGGCGCGGATCTGGATACCCGCTGCGTGGAGATAACAAAGATGCCCCATCAGGAAGGCAGCTGCCCCCGGTCCATACCATTTCCCGCCGATCTCCAGGAGGGTGTCACCAATACATCCAAAGAGAAGCCCAGCGATTACAAAGATATAGGCTCTATCTCCAGGGAAGAGATTTGCAGGAAGTTCCCGCCCCGTCAGCAAAAAGCGCAGGGGCGAATACAGGCTCGTCCACACAAACAGGGCAAGAAGCGGCATGAGTGCGCTTTTTCCCCAGCCACAGCGGGCCCCACCGGTACGCCTTCGGTGCCGGCAGACCAGGATGCTGCAGATGACATAGGCGGCAAATGAAAGCAGCGAAAGTGCGGTCATCATGTTTTCCTCCCCTTGTAATCCCCTGTTTCTTTTTTCAGTATAACAGAGATCTTCTGCGATAGAAAGGAGTCCCCATGTCCTACGTGTTTCTGTTTGGCGCCATCGCGGCAGAGGTTTTCGCGACCACCATGATCAAGTTTGCGGATGGCTTCACCAAGGTGCTCCCCACCGTCCTATGTGTTGTCGGGTACGTCTTTTGCTACTACCTCTTCGGAAAGGCCGTAGAAAAGATCAACCTTGCCGCTGCCTACGCGATCTGGTGCGGCATCGGCATCATCGCCACGAGCATCATATCGTTCTTTCTCTTTCATGAGCACATCACCCAGGCCGGGTACCTGGGGATGGCTCTCATCATGGCAGGATGCCTGCTCCTGAACCTTGCAGGGACCCACTGATCACACTGAAACGAAGCCGGAGCAGCGCTTTCCAGCGCTGCTCCGTTTTTTTGTCTCTTCGTTCTTTCTTTTCCAGGAGTGTCCCGAAATTCTCTTTGATTTCTCTATTGCTCCTGCCCTGGTTCCTTCTCAGCGCTGAACAAAACACCTGCTCTGCGCAAGATCCGCGGCCAGGCGCTTGGTTTGGGTGCGGATCTCCTCCCGGCTGAGGGAGGGGTTCGCGTGAATGAAACCCCAGAATCCCAGGACCACAAAAGCATTGATCTGCTTGTAGTCATAGCCTGGAGCGAGAAGGCTGTTGTACCTGCGCTCGTACTTTTCCTCGAGTTTTGCCAGACTCTGCACCAGGAACCGATAATACATGCTCCCCAGATCAAAAGAGGAGAGGATCTTGATCGCATCGTAGTCCACCTCCGCGTCCAAAAACGCATCCACCAGGTTCTGAAAGGCCTGGGGAAGACTGCATTCCGGATTGTTTTCGTTCTGATACACGTCAAAACGCTGTTCCACATCCGCTGCCAGATCCGCAAAGCAGTCCTGCATCAGCGCGTACTTGTCAGAATAGTAGTTGTAGAACGTATTCCGGGAGGTCAGCGCCTCCTGGCAGATCTCTGTGGCCGTGATGGATTCCAGGTTCTTCTCCCGCAGGAGCTTGAGCATGGCATCCTTCAGCGCCCGTTTTGTCTTCATGATTCTCTTGTCCATCGATCAAAATCTCCCAACTGTCATCAAAACGATACGTCCGCCAACCCCTGTCGTTGCGGCCAGTGGCGGCGATTACTATCTTTAAGATATTACAGGTGTATATATAAATATCAAGTGTCAGGGAGATTAAAAATTCATGAAAATCGTCTTCATTACACCTACTTCCGCCCTGCGCAGGATTCCCGCCTACCGCTTCGGCGGGCGCATCTATGGACACAGCAACTCCATCACCGGACCTCTGATCCTCGCGGGGATCCTCCGGCGCGCCGGCCACACCGCCGAGGTATATGAGGAGCTCAACGCCAAAGTCCCCATCGAAAAACTCCTGGATTCGACCGATGTGTTCTGCTTTACCACCATGACCAGCACCGCCCCCAGAGCCTATGAGCTGGCGGATCTGGTACACCAAAAGAGCAGGGCAAAGGTTCTGATGGGCGGGATGCATGTCACCGTCTGCACGGAGGAAGCCCTGCAGCACGCAGACCAGGTGATCCTCGGGGAAGGGGAGAAGGTCATTCTCGACGTGGTTGAGGGCAGGATTACAGACCGTGTGGTCTGCGGCATCCCCATTGAAAACCTGGATGAAGTGCCTTTCCCGGACTACAGCACCCTCAAGACCCCCTGCGAGGCGGCAAATGTCATTTCCAGCCGCGGCTGTCCCTACCGTTGCACTTTCTGCACCACCTCCCGGATGTTTGCCCCCTACCGGCAGCGGAGCGTGGACAACGTCATCGAGGAGATCCGCATGTACAAAGAGATGGGTTTCCAGTACATGAACTTCGAGGATGACAACTTCACCGCGGACAAGGAGCGGGCCAAGGAGATCTGCCGCAGGATGATCCGGGAACATCTCACCTTTAAAGAGACGTTCTTCTTCGGCAGGACAGACATGGCAGATGATGAGGAGCTTTTAACCCTCCTGCACGATGCGCATCTAAATCGGGTTCTCATCGGCATTGAGTCCTTAAACCAGCAGGCTCTCAACGACATCCACAAGGGACAGAACATTGAGAATATCAGGCGTGCCGCGGAGGCCTGCCGCCGCCACAAGATCCGCCTGATTGCCAGCATCGTCCTTGGCCTTGACGCGGACACCCCAGAGGACATGCAGCGCAGCGTCTCCTTTGCCAAGTCCCTGGACGCCTATCAGCTCCAGTGCGCCATTCTGACACCCTATCCCGGGACCCCGGTCTACGATCAGATGGTCCGGGAGGGCCGGATGATCTCCAACAACTGGGAGGACTTCGACATGATGAATGTCACCTTCCAACCCAAAAACGAATCTCCCTGGGAATTGCAGGAGACTTTCTACCGCCTGGCAAAGTACTTTTACGACTTTAAGTCCTGCCGCCGAATCGGAAAGCTCTTCGGCACAGAGTTTTTCTGGCGCCGCTTCGGCCTGGCGATCATGACAAGGCTAGGCAGCTTTGCCGCAAAGGTCGGCTCCAGGATCGCTCCAGGAAGCGTGTACTACCGCATCCGGCACGCGGAGCATGGCCGGGAACCTGGCGGCGTGCTTTCCTATCAGATTTCTCCGCGGGGCTTTTCCGTAAAGTGCCCCGCCCAGTCCGGAAGCTGAGAAACTGGCAGAGGCAGAATAAAACAGCAGGATACAAGAACGACATGGATCAGCCCTTCGGCCGATGCATGCCGTTTCTTTTTTGTGTATAATGTCCAGGAAGGGTTTCATCAAACCGCAAAGGAGGGAATTTTTATGGATCAGGCTGTCATCGACCGCATCGTCAAAATCTGCGATCACACGCTGCTCAAGCCCGAGGCTACCTGGGAGCAGATCCGGACGCTCTGCGACGACGGCGTCCGCTTCGGCACCGCCTCGGTGTGCATTCCGCCCTGCTACGCAAACCAGGCGGTCACCTATTTGGACGGGAAACTCCCCGTTTGCGTTGTCATCGGATTTCCGAACGGCAACTCCACCACGGCCTCCAAAGTATTCGAGGCGAAGGACGCGATCGCAAACGGCGTTTCCGAGGTGGACATGGTGATCAACGTGGGCTGGGTCAAGGACGGCCTCTATGACAGAGTGCTAGACGAGATCCGGCAGGTCAAGGCTGCAGTGGGAGACCACACGCTCAAGGTCATCATTGAGACCTGCCTTCTGACGCAGGAAGAAAAGATCCGCATGTGCGAGGTTGTCGGAGAGTCCGGTGCCCAGTTCATCAAGACCAGCACCGGCTTCAACAAGGGCGGCGCCACCTTTGAGGACGTGGCACTCTTGCGCAAGTACTCCCCGGCTCATGTCAAGGTCAAGGCCTCTGGCGGCATTTCCTCCCTCGAGGATGCGGAAAAGTTCATGGAGCTTGGCGCAGAGCGCCTGGGCACCAGCCGCATCATCAAGATCCTGAAGGAACGAAACGCCCAAAGCTGAGTGCTTCGGGAGGACAGGAAAGGACAAGCCCGGGCGGCTGCCCGGGCTTGTCCTTTGATTGCAGGATTTTGAATCAGATCCAGCCGCCATCCACGGTGAGCACCTGGCCGGTGAGATAAGCGGGAGCCCGCAGAAGGAGCCGCACCGAATCTGCGATCTCCGAGGGCTTTGCAAAGCGCCCCGCCGGGATCTCCTCCGCCAGCGCCCGCTTCTCCTCTGCGGAGAGGTGGCCGTTCATGCGGGTGTCCACACAGCCGCAGGCGATGGCATTGACCGGAATCCGGGAGGGCGCAAGCTCCTTCGCGAGCGCCATCGTCAGCGCGTTGACACCTCCCTTGGACGCCGAGTAGGCCGCCTCACAGGAAGCGCCTACGTTCCCCCACACAGAGGAGATGGAGAGGATCCTGCCCGGCACCTCCTCGTCCTGCTTTTTCAGAAAGAGCGGGATCGCCTCCCGGCAGGTATAAAAGCAGCCGGAGAGGTTGGTGGCAAGACTTCGATCCCAGTCCGCGTCCGTCATATCCTGCAGAAGCCCCACGTAGGAGATCCCCGCATTGTTGACGAGCACATCCAGGTCGCGGATCTTGGAGAACAGAAGCCGAACCGCATTCGGATCCGACACATCGCACAGAACCGGTTTGACCGCTACGGAAAAGCGCTCCTCCAGCCCCTTCGAGAGCGCCATCAGTTCCGCCATGGATTTGGAGCAGGTGAGGACGAGGTCGTACCCGTCCTGCGCCAGGGCTTCGGCAATGGCGGCGCCAATTCCCCGGGACGCCCCGGTGACAAGTGCAAGTCGATTTTTCATGAACATACCTCCTGGCCGAAAGCGGCCAGACAAAGCATAGCACAGGAGCAGTGGAAATGGATCAACATGACAGCCAGCATCCCCATGAAGGGATGCGCTCGGAGAAAAAGACCGAGACCCGCAACAGCATCATCCGCCTGATCTTTGTGCTCCTCGCCATCGTACTCCAGGTCTGGTGGTTCTACTTTCTCCTGGAAAAGCTGGCGGGGGTCTCCACCTACGTGGATCAGATGATCCGCCTTCTCTCCATCGTCTTTGCTCTCTACGTCTACGGGCAGCACACCAACTCCGCCCTGAAGATGCCGATGATTCTTCTGATCCTGGCTTATCCGATCGCCGGCGGCATCGTCTTTCTGGCCGCCGGCAGGAAGGACAGCACCCGCGGCGCAAGACAGCGCTTCCAGCGCATCGACAACGCCCTGATTCCCCGGCATCCGCCGAAGGTGAAGGTCCTGGAAAAGATCCGGGCAAAAGACCGGGGCGTCGGAAACATCGCCGGCTACCTGCAGACCTGCTGCGGGTTCCCGGTCTGCGACAACTCCGACGTCACCTACTTTGATGACCCGGTGCCGGCCTTAAAGGCCCAGCTCGAAGAACTCGAAAAAGCAGAGAAATTCATCTTCATGGAATACCATGCGGTGGAGGACAAGGAGAGCTTTGCCCCGATTCACGACGTCTTAAAGCGCAAGGCCGCCCAGGGCCTGGATGTACGGCTCTTCTACGACGACATCGGCAGCATCGGCTTTGTGGACAAGGCCTTTGTCAAGAAGATGGAAGCAGACGGCATCAAGACCAGGGTCTTCAATCCGCTGATTCCGATGATCATCGCCTTCATGAACAACCGGGACCACCGCAAGATCACGGTGATCGACGGAAAGGTTGCCTTCACCGGCGGCTACAACCTGGCCAATGAGTACTTCCATGTGACCAGCCCCTACGGCTTCTGGAAGGACACCGGCGTCATGATCCGTGGCGATGCGGTGCCCTCCTTCACGACGATGTTCGTGGAGATGTGGAACGCCATCCATCCGGATGACGAGGACGACAAGTACTACGATGCATTCTATCCCAGGATCACCTATCAGGCGCGCAAAGAGGCCGGGTTCGTGCAGCCGTACTGTGACTCGCCTCTGGATGACGAGCGGGTGGGAGAGAACGTCTACATGGACATCTGCGACCAGGCTAAGACCTACTGCTGGTTCATCACTCCCTACCTCATCATCACCGACGAGATGTCCCGGACCCTGACCAACGCCGCCAAGCGCGGCGTGGACGTGCGCATCATCACTCCCGGTGTTCCAGACAAGAAGCTGGTCTACCTGACCACCCGGTCCTACTACCCCCAGCTTGCCCGGGCGGGGGTGCGGATCTTTGAGTACACTCCGGGCTTTTGCCACGCCAAGATGTGTGTCTCGGACGATGTCTGCGCCACATGCGGCACCATCAACCTGGACTTTCGGAGCCTGTACCACCACTTTGAAAACGGTGTGTTTCTCGCATTTGACCCCGCAGTTCTCGCCATCCGGAATGACTTCAAGACCATGTTTCCGCAGTGCCGCGAGGTGACCCAGAAAGCCAAGGGACGGCGCAGCATCCCCAAGCGCGTATTCCAGTGCGTGCTGCGTCTGTTTGCGTCTCTGGAATAAACTTGCATATTTTAAAGAAAGAGAGGAGCCAGCTATGGCATTTACCTCGAACAATTATCAGCAGCTGAGCCTGTCGGACCGCCTGATGACCCTCAACGACAAGGAGCGGGAAATCCTGAAGGATTCCTGGGCGGAGCACTTTTCCCAGCGTATCTTCCCCAGGATCGATGAGTCCCTCTTTGCGGATCTCTACAGCAGGGATTCCGTAGCCCCCTCCAACCCCGTCAACGTGACCGTGGGTGCCATGATCCTGCAGGCGATTTTCGACCTGACCGATGAGGAGCTGGTGCAGGCCCTGCTCTTTGACGTACGCTACCAGACAGCGCTGCGCACCACCAGCTGTCTGACGCAGCCCATCTCAACCCGCACCCTGAACCGCTTCCGCAGGCGGTGCCTGGACGCAGCGAACCAGACAGGAGCCAATCCCCTTTCCGCCTGCATTGAGGAGCTCTATGGCGCGCTGGACGAGTTTCTCGGCAGCGATTTCCCCGGAAAGCGGCTGGACGCCGAAGAAATCCGCCGGCGCATCACCAAGGACCGGGAGGAGAGCGCCTTCTCCAAAAATATGATCGCGGATCCCTCCTGCTTCCGCGTCGGTTGTCTCCCCGCCCGTTCCGATCACCGCTTCTATGCAGGCAGGAAGGAAGAGGAAGCGGGGCAGAGCAGCTTTACCTTCTCTCTGAACGGGCTGTGGAAATTCCGGTATGACACAACCCCACTGGCGGCACCGGATGACTTTGCAAAGCCCGGGTATTCCTGTGATCACTGGGCGGATATCCGGGTACCCGGACATCTGCAGCTTCAGGGATACAGCACACCCGCCTATGTAAACTTCCAGTATCCCTGGGACGGAAAGGAAAAGATTCAACCGGGCCAGATCCCGACATCCTTCAATCCGACGGGTTCCTATGTGAAGACCTTTGTCCTGCCAGAGGCATTCGCCGGCCGGCCGGTCCGGATCCGGTTTGACGGCGTGGAGAGCGGCTTTGCCCTCTGGTGCAACGGCAGCTTTGTCGGCTATCACGAGGACTCCTTCACCCCCGCCGAATTCGACCTCACCCCGCACCTGTTGCCCGGGGAGAACAAGCTGGGCGTCCAGGTCTATCAGTGGACCTCCGGCTCCTGGCTCGAGGACCAGGACATGTTCCGGTTCTCCGGTATTTTCCGGGATGTGACCCTGTACGCCGTGCCGGCAATGCACGTGGAAGATCTGAAGATCCGCACCCTGCTGGATGACTTCTGCCAGGACGCGCAGCTTGCTGCCACCCTGCAGCTAACCATGGATCCCGGCGTCTCCGGGACCGTCCTCTGGGAGCTCTCCCGGAAGGGAAAGATCACTGCATCTGGCGAGGTTCCTGCCGGAGAGGACGTCAAAATCCGGGCGGAGATCTCTGCCCCGGCCCTCTGGAGCGCAGAAAAGCCGAATCTCTACGACCTCTGCCTCACCCTGCGGGACGCAAAGGGGAACTGTATCGAGTACCTGAAGGAGGAAGTGGGCTTTCGGCGCTTTGAGCTGAAGAACGGGCTCCTTTGCCTGAACGGAAAGCGCATCACCTTCCACGGCGTCAACCGCCACGAATTCACCGACCGCTCCGGCCGGGCCGGAATGACCACAGAGCAGATCCGGCGCGACCTCGTCATCATGAAGCGGAACAACATCAACGCGATCCGTACGAGCCATTATCCCAATGACTCCCGGCTCTACCGCCTCTGCGATGAGATGGGCCTCTACCTCATCGCCGAGAACAACATGGAAACCCACGGCACCTGGGATGCGGCGCTGCGCCTCGGCGCGGAAACTGACATCCTTCCCGGGGACAAGAAGGAGTGGGAAGGGGCACTGCTGCAGCGTGTGCGCTCCTGCTATGAGCGGGACAAAAATCATCCCTCGATCCTCATCTGGTCTCTGGGTAACGAATCCTACGGCGGCTCTGTCATTCACGAGATGGCAGAGACCTTCCGCGCCCTCGATCCAGACCGCCCGGTGCACTACGAGGGTATCTTCCACGACAGGACGTACCCGGATACCTCCGACATGGAGAGCCAGATGTACCCGCCCGCAGATGCGATCGCGGCCTTTTTAAAGGAGCATCCCGAGAAGCCCTTCATCTGCTGTGAGTACTCCCATTCGATGGGAAACAGCAACGGCGGACTCTACAGGTACACGGACCTGGAGGAGACCAATCCCCGCTACCAGGGCGGCTTCATATGGGACTTCTGCGACCAGTCCCTTGCCATGCGGGATGAATGGGGAACGCCCTATGAGGCCTACGGCGGAGACTTTGGAGAGCGCCCCTGCGACTATACGTTCTCGGGGAACGGCATCGTCGCCGGAGACCGGTACGAGTATCCCAAGCTCCAGGAGATCCGCTACTGCTATCAGAACCTGCGCATTACCATCGATGAAGCGCACTTTACGGTGAGGAACCGATACCTGTTCACACCGGCCTCCGACTTTGCCTGCCGGGTCTGCCTCGAGAAGAACGGTGCTCCCGTTCTGGAAAAACCTGTACTCGTGAACGTACCGCCCCTTGCTGAGAAGACCTATGACCTTCCCTTTACTCTGCCGAAGGATCCCGGGGAGTACACCGTCACAGTGTCCTTTGCCCTGCGGGAGAAGACCTCCTATGCCGAGGCGGGATACGAGGTTGCCTTCGGACAGCGCGTCTTTACCGTGGAACAGGAGAAGAAAAAGGAGAAGGCCTATTCGAAACTGGCGCTTTCTCACTTTAAGACCGTGCGGGGGAGCTTTAACTTCGGGGCCAGCACGCCCGATACCAGCGCCCTCGTCTCGCGTCTGAATGGGAATGGCCTGCAGTCCTTCCGCTATGCCGGCAAGGAGTACATGGTTAACACGCCCCGCCCCTATTTCTGGCGTGCCCCCACGGACAACGACCGCGGCAGCCACATGGGCGCACGGCTCGGCATCTGGCGAAACTGCTCGGACTACGCGGATGTGCTGCCGGGGAATCTCGCACCGGAGCACTACCTCGAGGAGGTACGGAGCAATCCCGCTGTCACAGAGCGGGAGGGTGAGCTCTCCGTCCGGCAGGTCTACTATCTGCCGACCAAAGGCCAGAATCCGCTTCCCGTTACCTACACCCTCTGCGCCGACGGCTCGGTGCGGATCGCCATGGACTGGACACCGGATCCGGATCTTCCCGAGATGCCTGCCTTCGGCATGCTCTTTGTGCTGCCGATGGAGCTGGAGCAGCTGACTTTCTACGGAAATGGCCCTGAGGAATGCTACTGCGACCGGGAGCGGGGTGCAAAACTTGGCATCTGGCATACCACGGTCACCGAAAACATGACCCGCTACCTGGTTCCCCAGGAGTGCGGCAACCGCACCGCGGTCCGCTGGGCAAAGCTCACGGACGAGGCAGGCCGCGGCCTTCTATTTACCTTTGAGGAGGGCACGACCATCGACACGAAGGGCGCAAGGGGGAATGGAGCCCCCGGCGGGATGGAGTTCTCCGCCCTGCCCTGGACACCGGCAGAGATCGAAAACGCTGCCCACCACACAGAGCTTCCCCGCCGCCACCACACGATTGTGCGGGTGAACCTGATGCAGATGGGTGTTGCGGGCGATGACTCCTGGGGAGCACTTCCCCACAAGGAGTTCCTGATTCCGTCAAAGACCACGCCCCTGCACTTTGTCTTTCGCATCCGCGGCATCGGCTGAGGAGGAGAC
>JBJEYC010000204.1:0-10968 GCA_051886435.1 Lachnospiraceae bacterium | reverse complement strand
CGAGAAGGAGTGCACGAGATCTCCCCTGGCGCGGGATGCGGCGGCGCGGTTTGCGGCGATCCTGGCCAAGGAGTAAAGATCAAAAAGAGGAAAGGAGGCGGACGGGGCGACCCGTCCGCCTTCTTTGTGGTACACTCTGCTGCAGAAGAACGTGAGGGAGGGAATGGTTATGGAAGGAAAGTGTATCATCGTCTGCGCGGGACGATTTTCGGGAGAGCCGATCGAAAAAGAGGAGGGAGACCTTCTGATTGCCGCGGACAACGGCCTGACCTATCTCTCCCGTGAGGGCCTAATCCCGGATCTTGCAATCGGAGACTATGATTCTCTGGAGGAGGAGGGAAAGCGGGTCCTTGCGGCAATCCAAAAGGACCACCCGGAGCGGGTCATCACCCTCCCTGTGGAGAAGGACGACACGGACACCCTGGCCGCCGTGCGGGAGGGCTTTCGGCGTGGATACCGGTCCTTCGTGCTCTACGGCGCCCTCGGGGGGCGGCTTGACCACACGATGGCAAACCTGCAGACCCTCAACTTTATCAAAGATGCCGGGGGAAACGGGGAGATCCGGGAGGGAGACCTGTCGGTCTTTCTCGTTCGGAACGAGACCGTGGAGATCCCCGCAGGCCCCGCGGGAAATTTTGCGCTGTTTGCCGTGGATCCCGAGATCCACGGCGTCACCGAGCGGGGCATGCAGTACGAGGCGGACGGGATGACCATCACGAACCGTTTCCCGATCGGCTGCAGCAACCGTCTCCTGGCAGAAAAAAAGGCAAGCGTCACCGTCAAAGACGGTACGGCGCTTGCCATGCTGACGAGATCTGTGCGCGGCTGATTCAGACGTTTTTGTCGTAGCGGTCCAGCATGATGATCGGCCGGTAGGCCGGATCCTGCCCTTTGATGAAGTGCTGCACCCGCTCCTCCAGAATCTCCGGGTCCTCTTTCCAGCGGTAGGGGACAGCAAGGTCGAAGATGACCTTCTTGTGGCTTTTCTCCGGTACGATCCGAAAGTCGTGGAAGCGGATGTCCGGGGAGATGTCCCGCAGAAAATCCGCAAGGGCGCTGCGCAGGGCTGTGGTCTCCGGGTCGTCTACGTCGATGGGATCGATGTGGACCACGGTGGGGATGTCAAATTCGGAATTCATGCGCAGCTCCATACTCTCTGCGATCTCATGGGCGTGCACCAGCGTCATGTCCGCGGGCACCTCCGCGTGCAGACTCATCATCCGCCGTCCCGGGCCGTAGTCGTGGATCAGAAGATCATGGACACCGATGACCTCCCGGTTGGAGAGGACAGCCTCCTCGATTTTATGCACAAGTTCCGGATCCTGCTGCTGACCAAGAAGCGGGGACGCGGTCTCTGCCAGAGCGCGAAAGCCCGAGATCAGGATGAACACGGAAACCGCAAGACCGCACCAGCCATCGATTCGAAGCCCCGTGAAGTAGGTGATGAGGGACGAGAGAAGAACCGCTCCGGTGGTGATGCAGTCGTTGCGCGCATCGCTGGCGGTGGATTCCAGGGCTACTGAGGACAGAAGGTTGGAGAGCTTTGTGTTGTAGGAGTACATGTAGAGCTTGACCAGAATCGAAGCCGCCAGAATGAGGAGGGTCACCGGGGTGAAAGAAGTCACCTCAGGCGCCTTGATTTTCTCGATGGACTGGCGGGCCAGCTCAACTCCGACGACGAGGATCACCTCGTTGATGACAAGGCCGGTCAGGTACTCCATTCTTCCGTGGCCGAAGGGATGTTCCGCATCGGGCTTCTGGCCCGCCAGGCGAAAGCCGATCATCGACAGGACGGAAGAACCTGCATCGGAGAGGTTGTTCACAGCATCTGCCACCACCGCGATGGAGGAGGACAGAAGACCAACGGCGAGCTTGAAGGCAAATAAAAGGAGATTGAGGATGATGCCGAGGACGCCCGCAAGGACCCCGCACCGGGTCCGCACCTGTGGGTCTTTGGTATTTTTGTAATCCGGCACGAAGTGCCGGAGAAGAAAGTTCAGCATGGCGAAATCGCCTCCTTTGAGAGCAGATGGTAGCAAGGCAAAAAATCAGAGTCAACGTTAACAGAAGATAAAGGCATGTTCCGCCAAAGAGGGGAGACGTCTTCCGGCGGGATTTCAGCTTTTTTGCCAGTTTTTCCATTTTGCAATCTATGTTACACTAATTGTTGTTTTTTTCGGTTGGTCACACCAAGGAAAGGACATGTCCACATGCAGAAAATCGGAGAAGAGTGCGGTGTATTCGGCATCTACTCGGACACCAGGGAAAAACTGGCGCCCCTGGTCTATTACGGGCTGTTCGCGCTGCAGCACCGGGGACAGGAATCCGCCGGCATCGCAGTGAACGACGATGGCATCTTTCATGCCTACAAGCAGCTGGGGCTGGTGCACGACATCTTTGACAAGGAGAAGCTCGATGCCCTCGGAGAGGGCCACATCGCGGTAGGACACTGCCGCTATTCCACCAGCGGAGAGCCCAACGTCCACAATGCACAGCCCATCGTGGTGCGCCATATCAAGGGCTCCATGGCTCTCTGCCACAACGGAAATCTCGTGAATTCCTATGAGCTGCGCACAGCACTGGAGAACGAGGGCTGCATCTTCCACTCCACCTCGGATACCGAGGTGATCTCCTACCTGATCACAAGACAGCGGCTGAAGACCCGCTCCATTGAGGAGGCGGTGGACCGGACCATGGATCAGATCCACGGCGCCTATTCGCTGATCATCATGTCACCCACCAAGCTCATTGCCTGCCGCGATGAGCACGGGTTCCGGCCTCTGTGCTACGGCAGAACCCCGGACGGCGCCTATGTCTTCGCCTCGGAGAGCTGCGCCCTGGATGCGGTGGATGCCAAGTTTGAGCGGGACCTTCTGCCCGGTGAGATCGTCGTCGTGGACCACAACGGACTGCGCACGATCCGCAACCACTGCGGGAAATGCACGCCGTCCCTGTGCGTGTTTGAGTACATCTACTTTGCCCGCCCCGACTCGGTGATCGAGGGCGCCTCCGTTCACGGTGCAAGAGTCCGGGCCGGAGAGTACCTCTGGAAGGAGCACCCGGTAGATGCGGACGTGGTCATCGGCGTCCCGGATTCGGGACTGGATGCGGCCACGGGCTTTTCAAGGGCGTCCGGCATCCCGATGGAGCTGGGCATGCTCAAGAATAAATATATTGGCAGAACCTTCATCTCCCCCGGCCAGGAGAACCGCAGGGATCTGGTTCGGATCAAGTTAAACCCGATCGCGGACGTGATCCGGGGCAAGCGCGTCGTCCTCATTGATGACTCCATCGTGCGGGGCACCACCTCCGAGCGGATTGTGCGGCTCGTGCGGGAAGCCGGGGCCAAGGAAGTGCATTTCAGGGTCTCCGCGCCGCCGTTTTTGAATCCCTGCTACTACGGCACGGACATCGACTCCAGGGAGAACCTGATTGCCTGTCAGCACACTGTGGAGGAGACCTGCAAGATCATCGGTGCGGACTCCCTGGGGTACCTCTCTGTGGAGAGCGCCAAGAAGCTTGCCACCGGCACCACCGGGAACTACTGTGCCGCCTGCTTTGACGGCATCTATCCCACCGAGATCCCGGCTGAGGGAAAGGACCGGTTTGAACAGAAGATTCCGAAGGAGTGGCTCCTTCGGCACACCAACAAGAAGGACGCCCGGGACGAGAGCGAAATCGACTGAGGGCGCCGGAACAGGAAAGAAAAAGGAACGGTATGTCTGAACTTTCGCAGCAGGAGAGAATCCGAAATTTCTGCATCGTGGCGCACATCGACCACGGCAAGTCCACGCTGGCGGACCGGATGATCGAGAAGACCGGCGTGCTGACCAAGCGGGAGATGCAGGACCAGGTCCTGGACAATATCGACGTGGAGCGGGAGCGGGGCATCACGATCAAGAGCCAGGCGGTGCGGCTCATCTACCACGCCAAGGACGGGAACGAGTACACCTTCAACCTGATCGACACCCCCGGACACGTGGACTTCAACTATGAGGTGTCCCGGTCTCTGGCCGCCTGCGACGGGGCGATCCTGGTGGTGGATGCCACCCAGGGAATCCAGGCCCAGACGCTGGCCAACTGCTACCTCGCCATGGAGCACGACCTGGAGGTGTTCCCGGTTATCAACAAAATCGACCTGCCAAGCGCCCACCCGGAAGAGGTCAAGAAGGAGATCGAGGACGTCATCGGCATCGAGGCCGAGGATGCCCCGGAGATCTCCGCCAAGAACGGCATCGGCATCGACGACGTGCTCGAGGAGGTGGTGCACCGGATCCCGGCCCCCAAGGGGGATGCCTCCGCGCCGTTAAAGGCCCTGATCTTTGACTCCCTCTACGACAACTACAAGGGCGTCGTGGTGTTCATCCGCCTCCGGGACGGAAAGGTGAAAAAGGGCACGAAGGTCCGCTTCATGTCCACCGGCGCTGTCGAGGAGGTGGTGGAGGTCGGGTACTTCGGACCCGGCCGGTTCATCCCCTGCGATGAGCTCTCCGCCGGCATGGTCGGCTACTTCACGGCATCGATCAAAAACATCCGCGACGCCCGGGTCGGCGACACGGTGACCGAGGACGAAAATCCCTGTGCTGAGGCGCTCCCCGGCTACAAGCCGGCACAGCCCATGGTCTTTGCGGGCCTCTATCCGCAGGACACCGCCCGCTACCCCGAGCTCAAGGATGCGCTGGAGAAGTTCCAGCTCTCAGATGCGGCACTCTCCTATGAGCCGGAGACGAGCCAGGCCCTTGGCTTTGGCTTTCGCTGCGGATTCCTGGGCCTGCTCCACATGGAGGTAGTCCTGGAGCGCCTCGAGCGGGAGTACGACCTTGACATCATTGCCACAGCACCAGGCGTTGTCTACAAGGTCTACAAGACCGATGGCACGATGATGGAGCTCACGAATCCGGCAAACCTGCCGGATCCCTCCGAGATCGACCATATGGAGGAGCCGATTGTCTCCGCGGAGATCATGGTGACTTCCGAGTTCATCGGCCCGATTATGCAGCTGTGCCAGGAGCGGCGCGGCGTGTACCTCTCCACCGAGTACATTGAGAAGACCCGGGCGGTGCTCCACTATGAGCTGCCGCTCAACGAGATCATCTACGATTTCTTTGACGCGCTCAAGTCCCGCTCCAAGGGCTATGCCTCTTTTGACTACGAGCTCAAGGGCTATGTTCCTTCCAAGCTTGTGAAGCTGGATATCCTGGTCAACAAGGAGCCGGTGGACGCGCTCTCCTTTATCGTCCACGAGGACGGTGCCTACGACCGGGGCAGGAGAATGTGCGAGAAGTTGAAGGACGAGATCCCCAGACAGCTCTTCGAGGTGCCGATCCAGGCCGCCGTGGGCGGCAGGATCATCGCCCGGGAGACCATCAAGCCCCTGCGCAAGGACGTGCTGGCCAAGTGCTATGGCGGCGATATCTCCAGAAAGAAAAAGCTCCTGGAGAAGCAGAAAGAGGGCAAAAAGCGTATGCAGATGGTCGGCAACGTGGAGGTCCCCAAGGAAGCCTTCATCAACGTGCTCAAGCTTGGCGACACAAAGTGACCTGGAAGAGGGATCCGCAGCAGACTGCGGGTCCCTTGCTTTTGGAGGAATGTATGGAAGAGGAACAGGAGAAGAGCCCCGTATCGATCTATCTCCATATCCCGTTCTGCAGGAGAAAGTGCCGGTACTGCGACTTCCTGTCCGGCCCGGCGGAAGAGGAGGAGAGAAGTGCCTACCTGTCAGCCCTTGCCCGGGAGATTGAAGATGCCGGCAGGATCCTTCGGGCGGACGGCAGATGGGTGGACACGGTCTTTTTCGGCGGGGGAACCCCGACGATTCTCTCTGCCTTGGAGATCGAGCATCTTTTATTTCTCCTCTCTCTGCATTTTTCGATTGAGAGCGATGCGGAGATCACGATGGAGTGCAATCCCGGGACTGTGGACTACGAAAAGCTCTGCAGCCTGCGGGAGATGGGAGTGAACCGGCTCTCCATCGGCGTGCAGTCTTTTCGCGATGAAGAGCTTCGGCTCCTCGGCAGAATTCACGACAGAAAGACCGCCGAAGCCTGCATCGGGGATGCCCGGCGGGCCGGCTTTGCGAATCTCAATCTCGACCTGATGTCGGCCCTGCCGGGGCAGACCTACGCGCACTGGATGGAGAACCTGAAGACCGCGGTCTCCTTTGATCCGGAGCACCTGTCCTGCTACAGTCTGATCCTGGAAGATGGGACCGACTTTTACCGGATGCAGCAAAAGGGAGAACTTCCGCCTCTTCCCTCCGACGAGGAGGACCGGCGGATGTACCATGACACCGGGGCGTTTCTTCAGGAGCACGGGTACCAGCGGTATGAGATCTCCAACTACGCAAAGCCCGGCTTTTCCTGCCGCCACAACGAAGGGTATTGGACAGGGCATCCATACCTTGGCCTTGGCGCCGGGGCGGCGAGTCTCTACCGGCACGTGCGCTTTACCAACACAAGGGATCTTACAGCCTACACGGCGTATTTTTCCGGGGGTGGAACGGCCTTTGACCTGGAGCACCTTTCCGGCGGCACCAAGACCTATGAGAAACTCTCCCGGGAGGATGAGATGTCGGAGTTCATGTTCCTGGGACTTCGGAGAATGGCAGGCGTCTCCTTCCGGGAGTTTGCACAGCGCTTTGGCGTGTCCCTGTCCTCTGTTTTCGGGGAGCCGGTGCGCAGACATATCTCAGAGGGACTCCTTGCAAGAGACGGGGACAGCCTTTTTCTCACAGAGCGTGGAATTGATATCAGCAACTTTGTACTGTGTGATTTTTTGTTGACGTAAGTCACCCCGGCCCCTACAATAAGTTCTTGTCACATGAGGGTTGGATTCAGGAGTATATCAAGTGAAAAAGGGAATCAGATTTCTGGCGGCTGCAGTCCTGGGCGTGGTTGCGGCAATGGCGCTGACACTGCTCGCACCGAAACAGAAGGCGGAGGCGGCGACGCTTCCCGTTGCCTATCTCGGCGTGGATGTATCTTCCTATCAGGGCAACATTGATTGGGCACAGGTAGCATCCTCCGGCGTGACCTTTGCAATGGTCCGTATCGGCAACACCAAGTACGGGCTGGACACGAAGTTTGCCCAAAACGTGGTCAATGCCACGAACGCGGGACTCCGGGTCGGCGCGTACGTCTATACCTATGCAACCACCCCGGAAGAGGCGGCAGCGGATGCGGCCCTTGCCGTTGACACGATGGCAGGCTATCCGATCACTTTTCCGGTGGCGTTAGACATCGAGGACAAGTCTCAGAGGAATCTGCCCGCCTCCACCCAGGCGGCGATCGTGAATACTTTCTGCCAGATCCTGGAAAATGCGGGCTATACCTGTGTGGTGTACACCAACAAGAACTGGTTTGAGACAAAGCTCGCTCCGGTGGCATGGGACCACTGGGTGGCGCAGTACGCCAGTGCCTGCACCTATACTCAGCCCTACTCTATGTGGCAGTATTCCTCTACTGCCACGATTCCGGGCATTTCCGGTAAGGTGGATGTGGATTATCTCTATGAGGACTACTTCAATGAGATCATTCCAAACGGGCAGGTGACGATCGACGGACTGACCTACAACTACAGCAATTGGCTGCGCACCAATGGCTTCCGTACGGAGAACGGGGTGACCTATTTCTACGATGTGAACGGAAACAAGGTGACGGACAAGACCGTGACCGCGGACGACGGTACCATCATCCGCATGTGCAAGGACGGACACGTGGTGAAATCCACCGCGGAGATCCGCAGCTATGCGGCTACGGCACAGAAGAACCTTCAGAGCGCGACGAGCGCCCTGGCAACGGCCCAGAATGCACTGGCGGCAGCTCAGGCAGCCTATGACAGCGCTTATGCGGCTTATCAGCCGCTGCAGGCCCAGATCGATCAGGCGGCCCAGGTGGCAACCCAGGCATCGGCGGCTTACCAGGCAAGCCCTACCGATGCGAATCTGCAGGCAACTGCGGCAGCAGCGTTAACTCAGTACCAGACCCTGCTTCAGCAGGATGCGGTGACGAATTTCACCACCGCCCAGACGAACCTGACGAACTGCCAGAACGACGTGAACGCAAAAGCGGTCGCCGTACAGGCAGCCCAGGCTGAGGCCACGGCTGCGGCTGAGGCGGCCAACATTCCGGACTGAAGTCATCGGAATTTCGATCCCCGGATGAGAGAAAATACTCTATAATGAGACATGGACGGAACACTTTCCGCCCATGTCTTTTTTCATGTCCCAATCACACATCTTTTCTTTTCATCCCATCGGAGGCATCGAATCACATGAACCAGGTCTCAAACCAACCCACAAACCAGACAATCTGTGCACTGCTATGGGCAGACCGAATCCCCGGCATCGGGAGCAGAACCCTGACGCGCCTTGTCAGCGCCCATGGCCCGGAGGTCTTTGTGCACCTTTACCGGGCATCGCCTGACGAGACCGGAGATCTGCTGGAACAGGCGGGTCTTCCCCGGGATCCCTATGCGCCGAGAATCCTACGGGGACAGCAGCAGGATCCCGAAAAGATCCGGGCAGATCTGCAACAAAGCGGTCTCTCGGCGGTCTTTTACGGGGATCCCGCTTACCCGGAGAAGCTCTGTAAAATCCCGGACCCGCCCTTTGCGCTCTATGTGAAGGGCACTCTTCCGGATCCCAATGCGCCGGCGGTTGCCGTTGTGGGCTCCCGGGACAGCACACCCCACGGGCGGGAGACGGCCCGCCGCTTTTCGCTGGAACTTGCCGCAAGGGGCGTGCAGATCATCAGCGGGATGGCCCGGGGGATTGACTGCGTTGCCGGGACCGCCGCTCTGGATGCGGGCGGCAGGAGCTTTGCGGTTCTTGGCTGCGGGGCGGATGTCTGTTATCCCAAGAGCAGCATGGAGCTCTACCAAAGGCTCCCCTCCTGCGGCGGCGTTCTCTCCGAGTACCCGCCGGGAACCGCTCCCGCGGCGGGGCTCTTCCCGCGTCGAAACCGCATCATCGCAGGCCTTGCGGACGCCCTTCTGGTTGTGGAGGCGGGCCGGCACAGCGGCACGATGATCACTGCCGGCGCGGCCCTGGAGCAGGGAAAGGACGTCTATGCGATCCCGGGGCGGCCGGAGGATGAGGCGAGCGTTGGCTGCAATGATCTGATCCGACAGGGTGCCGGGCTTGTGACGGATCCGGCAGAACTTGCGGAGGCACTCTACGGGGCTGGCGATCCCTCTGACGCTCTGTGGTGCCTTGCAGATTTGCGGCGGGAGCGGGCAAGGATTCTCGGAAGGGAGCGGGCAGAGGAGAAGACGGGCCGCGCAAGGAATACCTTTTTGCAGGAGGATCTCTTTTCAAAGCGCGCGGAAGAGCTGCCTCCGGACCGGACGCTCTGGTCCTTTGTGCTTCTTGCCCTCTCCGGTGCCCCGAAAACCCCGGAGGAGCTTTTGCCGCAGGTTGCGGCGCGGGCGGGGAGAAACGTCTCCCGGACGGAGCTTGCCAGAACCTTATCACGTCTTGCGCGGCAGGGCCTTGCACGAGAGCAGTTCGGGCGATACCAGAGCATGCTCCAGGGGGAAGAAGAGGAGTGTGAGCGGCAGTAGCAGCTTAACTGATTTCACCCGAATTGAATTTGTGCATGTTCTATAGATTTCGTACGAAGATTTGGCCATTGTGTGCCCTTGCAGGTAAAAATGTCTGAGATTAAAATAATCAGGTATGCAAACAGCTGCCATTTTTACCAACAGGGAAGAAATGGCGGCAGATAAGGAGGCCCACTTTGGAATTTTCCATTGCGATGTTTCTGATTTTCTTTCCCTTTGTGGCAGCCCTCGTCCTGTACCTTCTGGGCAACGGTGAACGGGTCTACAAGGCAAGAAAGGTGATCGTCAAGGGCTCCGCCCTTCTGATCATGGTGGCTGCCATTTTGATGGCAGTACTGATTCTGGGCCGAGGCACTCCCTATCCCTTTGCAGAGCACACGAAGGCGGTGGACCTTCTGATGGCCTGCGGCGAAGCCTTTCTGATGATCCTCGTCTTTTACTATTCTATCCGGTATAAGAAAATCTACACGGCCGTCCTCTCGGCCTGCGGCACCCTTCCCATTCTGTGGCTGACCTTCTCCGGCGCGGCCGGAGAGAGCACCGCACCCCACATGCAGATCGACAACCTGACGGTTCTGATGATCCTGGTGGTCGGCATTGTCGGCGGCCTGATCGCGGTGTATGCGGTGGGCTACATCAAGGACTACCACAACCACCACAAGAACTACAAGGACCGCTCCAACTGGTTCCTTGCCATGCTCTTTGTGTTCCTGGGTGCTATGTTCGGACTTCTGCTCTCTGACTGCATGGACTGGATGTACTTCTTCTGGGAGATCACCTCGGTATGTTCCTTCCTGCTGATCGGCTACAATTACGAGAAGGAGTCGATCAAAAACTCCTTTACCGCACTGTGGATGAACCTCCTCGGCGGTGTCGGTTTCGCGGCGGCCATTCTCTACAGCGAGCTCGCACTTCACGTCTTTACGCTCTCGGAGCTTCTGCAGGTGGACCGGACGGTGGTCCCCGGCGTCATGATCGTTGTCTCGCTTCTCGCCTTTGCGGCGATGACCAAGAGCGCACAGATGCCCTTCAACCTCTGGCTCCTCGGTGCCATGGTGGCGCCCACCCCGACCTCGGCCCTGCTTCACTCGGCCACGATGGTCAAGGCGGGTGTGTACCTTCTGATCCGCATTGCACCGCTCCTTTCCAGAACCACGGCCGGCGTCATGGTGACGCTGATCGGCGGCTTTACGTTCTTTGCCGCCTCCCTGATGGCGATCGCAACCTCTGATGGAAAGCGTGTCCTGGCCCACTCCACGGTCTCGAACTTAGGCCTCATCGTCGCCTGCGCGGGCGTCGGCATGCCGGAGTCCGTCTGGGCCGGCACGATGCTGATCTTGTTCCACGCGGTATCCAAGTCGCTGATGTTCCTGTGTGTGGGTGCTGTGGAGAACGTCACCGGCTCCC
>JBJEYC010000203.1:0-2259 GCA_051886435.1 Lachnospiraceae bacterium | reverse complement strand
TCCTAGTTTTCTGCCGCAGTTTTGGCAGTCCGCTCCGGCCGGTTGACCAGAAAGATTCCAAGGCACACCAGAAGGAGGGCAAGAAGCGTCACCGCGTGGAAAGCTTCCGTTCCCTCATGCAGGAACAGCGCAGAGAGCAGAACCCCCATCACCGGATTGATGAAACCCAGCACGCTGACCCGGCTCACCGGGTTGTACTTGAGCAGGATTCCCCAGAAGGTATAGGCACCAGCGGAGATAAAGCCCATGTACAGAAGAAGCGGAATGCAGCCAGACGACAAAAGCGACAGGCGCCCACCCGCGCCGTATCCAACTGCGGTCATCACAAGGCCACCGAAAAAGAACTGCCAGCCGGACATGGTCACGGGGTCCTCCCGCTGGGAAAACAGCTTGATGAGACACCCCGCCAGAGCGCTGGAAAAAGCAGCAAGAAGCAGCGCGCCCTCCCCGTTCAGGGAAAAGCCGCCCTGCGCGGCAGCGGCAAGGCCCTGACCGCCGGAGACGATGATGGCGACCCCGACAAAGCCCAGGATGCTCCCCACCGCCTTGTTCCGATCGAGCTTTTCAAAATGAAATACCACAACCGCAAGGAAGATCGAGAAAAACGTGCCCGCTGCGTTGATGATGGAACCGCGGACCCCGGAAGTGTGAGCAAGGCCCATGTAGAAAAAAATGTACTGGATCACCGTCTGGCACAGAGCAAGTGCGGCGACGTATTTCCAGGAGTTGCGCTTTGGCACAAGGGGGCGCCTGGCTGCCACGCTCCCCGCGGCGAGTACCATGAGTCCCGCAATCGTAAAGCGAAGTCCCGCAAACAGAATTCGGGCCGGCGTATCATCTGCGCCGACGCCAAAATACTGGTAGCCGATCTTGATGGCCGGCGATGCGCTGCCCCAAAGGGTGCAGCAGAAAAAGGCGGTCAGGATGACAACAGGGAGCTTCTCCCAGATGACCTGACCGGCCGCTGTGCGCTGATTCTGCATACTTGTACCTTCTCTCCACGGGAACCCCCGTCACTGATTTTACCCGAATGCCTCCGGTCCGATTTTGCTATCATACCATATCCGCAAGGCATCCGCTCCCGAAGGTCCCGTCCTTTTGGCCGGACAGCAAAGCGCCCGCCATCAGGCGGGCGCTCTGCATTTGCTGTCTTTTAAAATTTTTTATTCAGAACTCCTGCGGCCCGCGGCCTAAAAACTCATCACGGATCTGCGCATAGAGCTCCGCGTCTGCGGTTGCCTTGTAGGGATTCACATAGAACAGGCCAAGAATTCCGAAAGTGAGGCAATTCAGGATCCACCAGCCGAGGAAGGACAGGTCATAAACAAAGACCCGCCACTTGTTTCCGTCCATCATGCTGCGGCTTAAGCGGAACGCCTCCCGCTGATCCATGTCAGGGCTCTCGGCGATGATGTAGGGCACCATCCGATAGGAATAGGACTTCACAATCCCCGGAATGACGCACAGCAGTGACCACAGGAACAGGTACAGATCCCGCAGAAACAGGGTCTTGACCACGTTCATGAAGTGCACCGAAAAGCCAGAGACCAGCTCACTTGTGGAAGTCCGTCCGTTCTGGGCCCGGTCTACCACAAAGAAGCGTCGGCCGCCCATCTCCAGGGGATTGAGCACAAAGATCTTCAGGATCACGTGCAGAATGCACCCAAAGGCCAGAAACCAGCCGATCAGCAGTGTGATTCCAGGCAGAAACAGCCCGGAACCGTGCATCGAATAGGAAAACGAAGAAAACGGCAGAAACACCTGCCAGAAATCCTTCATGCTGTGCGTATCGTGCAGATAATTGCCCAGGTTGATGGAAAGGGAACTGCCGCCCACCGCACCAACCGAGATGGTCAGTACCAGTGCTGCCAGTACGCTCTTCCAATATGCTGCCGAGAGGCTCCGCTTTGCGCTCTCCTTAATCTGTCTTCTGTTCCACATGTTTACCACTCCTTCCTGCCGGATGGTTCTTCCCGGCAGATTGTTTTCTTTATCTTGTTACCTCTATCTTATCCCACAATTGTGACCGATCTATTACCACAAAAGAAAATCTTTTTCCCCGAACAGGCAAGATGCCGGCAGGAAAAAGCTGCGGGGACGGGCGCGGCGGGCCCCAGGACACGAGGGAAGTCCACCGTCTCCCGTCCTTCTGAATACACTTTGGATACACAGAAAGCCGCAACGGCAACAAGAAAGGGCTGAAACCGTTGTTTTCAACGATTTCAGCCCTTAACAAGCATCGGAGTGGCGAGACTCGAA
>JBJEYC010000202.1:0-2263 GCA_051886435.1 Lachnospiraceae bacterium | reverse complement strand
GCACCTACTGCATCGTCCCCTACGTGCGGGGCAGGGAGCGCTCGAGAAAGCCCACAGACATCATCCGGGAGGTGGAAAGACTGGTCGCAGACGGCGTCGTGGAGATCATGCTCCTTGGGCAGAACGTCAACTCCTATGGAAAGGAATTAACGCCTCAGGTGAGCTTTGCGGAGCTCCTTGCGGCGGTTGCCGAGGTGCCGGGTGTCAAGCGGGTGCGCTGGATGACCCCCCACCCCAAGGACATGGGGGAGGATGTGATCCAGGTGATCGCCTCTCACCCCAACATCGCCCGCCACATCCACCTGCCGCTCCAGTCGGGCTCGACGAAGATCTTAAAGCGGATGAACCGGCGCTACACCAAGGAGCAGTACCTGGATCTCGCCATGCGGATCCGCAAGGAGCTTCCCGACTGCGCAATTACAACGGACCTCATTGCGGGTTTCCCCGGGGAGACGCCGGAGGACGTGGACGAGACCCTGGACGTCATCAATACCGTCCACTTTGACAATGCCTACACCTTCATCTACTCCAAGCGCACCGGGACCCCGGCCGCGAAGATGGAGCAGGTGCCGGAGGACCAGGTCAAGGCGGGATTTGACCGGGTTCTTGCCGCAGTGCAGGAAAACGCGAGGGAGCGGACCGCTCTCCTTGCGGGATCGGTGCAGACCGCTCTGTGTGAGGAGATGAATCCCCAGGAGCCGGGCTATGTGACCCTGCGCCTCTCCAACAACACACTGGTTCATGTGCCGGGCGATGCCTCCATGATCGGGCACTTTTACGACGTGCGCCTGGACACCTGCCGGGGCTTCTACTACTTCGGCACCGTGTGCGGGGAGAATACGCGGGGATATTGAAGAAAGGATCGTGTGCGCGTGGACAAGATCAACCTGGATGAAGTCTCGCCGATGATGCAGGAGTACTTAAAGACCAAGGAAGGCTACCCCGGGTGCCTTCTGTTCTACCGGCTCGGCGATTTCTACGAGATGTTTTTTGACGATGCGAAGACCGCCTCGAAGGAGCTGGATCTGACGCTGACGGGGAAGAACTGCGGTCTCAAGGAGCGGGCCCCGATGTGCGGCATTCCCTACCACGCGGTGGACATCTACATCGCCAAGCTCGTGGAGAAGGGCTACAAGGTCGCGGTCTGCGAGCAGATGGAGGACCCGCGCTTTGCCAAGGGCCTGGTCAAGCGGGCGGTGACAAGAATCGTCACTCCCGGCACCATCACTGCCGCGGAGACACTGGACGAGACCAGGAACAACTACATCTTTGCGGTGTTCTATGAGAACGGCACCGCCAATGCTCCGCAGAATGCCCGGGCGGGAATCGCGGTCTGCGACATCTCCACCGGCGACTTCTATGCGACCCAGACCGTGGGCAACCAGAAGATCCGGGACGAGATCAACAAGTACGCGCCCAGTGAGATCATCTGCAACGCGGCCTTCCTGATGAGCAGCATGGATATCGGGGACCTTCGGACGCGCCTTGGAATTGCGGTCAACCAGCTCGATTCTCACTACTTCGGGCAGGAGGAGGCCTCGCAGATCCTGCTGGACCACTTCCACGTGGCAAGCCTGACGGCACTGGATCTCGGGGACATGAAGTACGCCCAGGCTGCCGCCGGGGCCCTCATGCAGTACCTCTACGACACCCAGAAGAACTCGCTTGCCAACATCACGAGAATTCAGGCCTATGCGACCGGCAAGTACATGCTCCTCGATTCCGCGACAAGGCGAAACCTCGAGCTGACCGAGACCCTGCGGGAGAAGCGGGTGAAGGGCTCGCTCCTCTGGGTTCTCGACCGGACCAAGACCGCCATGGGCGCGCGGCTCCTTCGCCAGTACCTGGAGCAGCCACTGGTGGAAAAAGAGGAGATTGAGGCAAGGTACGACGCGATCGAGGCCCTCTCGAAGGACAGCGTCGACCGGGACGAGATCCGGGAGTACCTCTCCCCAATCTACGACATGGAACGTCTCCTGACAAAGATCAGCTACGGCTCCGCAAATCCCCGGGACCTTGTCGCCTTCCGGGAGAGCTTAAAGATGCTCAAGCCGATCCGCCAGGTCCTTACCGGATTCTCGGCGGGGGTTCTGCAGAAGATCCGGGACGATATCCCGGACTTTTCCGAGCTCACGGACCTTCTCACGAGGGCCATCGTCGACGATCCGCCCCTTGCGATGAAGGATGGCGGGATCCTAAAGCCCGGGTACGACGAGACGGTGGACCACTACCGGAACGTGCAGACCAACGGAAAGCAGATCCT
>JBJEYC010000201.1:0-2263 GCA_051886435.1 Lachnospiraceae bacterium | reverse complement strand
TGGCTGCAGCCCTTGACGCGGATGCCGGCCTTGCGGATCGCCTTGAGGCAGTGGACATAGATTCTCGTGGGGGTGAGGAGCGTCTCTCCCAGGGTCGTCCCGAGCTCGTCATAGTACTTGTCCAGAACCGCCCGGTTGTCAATGCCAAAGACCTTCCGGACGAGGGAGAATCCGTTGGAGTGAACGCCGGTGGAGGCAACGCCAACCAGCACATCGCCGGGGCGGATATCCTGCCCGGTGATCATGTCCTTGCGGTCCACAACGCCTACCGAGAAGCCGGCAAGGTCATACTCCTCCTCCGGCATCAGGCCGGGGTGCTCTGCGGTCTCGCCGCCGATCAGGGCAGAGTCCGCCTGGACGCAGCCTTCCGCGACGCCCTTGACGATCGCCGCGATCTTCTCCGGGAAGTTCCGCCCGCAGGCGATGTAATCCAGGAAGAAGAGCGGATCGCCGCCCGCGCATGCCACGTCGTTCACGCACATGGCAACGCAGTCGATGCCCACTGTGTCATGCTTGTCCAGAAGGAAGGCCAGCTTGATCTTGGTGCCGACGCCGTCGGTGCCGGACAGCAGGACCGGGTCCTCCATGTTTTTGATGTCTGCCAGAGAGAAGGCGCCGGAGAAGCCGCCGATGCCGCCCAGGACCTCCTTCCGCATGGTCTTTGCCACGTACTGCTTCATCCGCTCCACGGACTCATAGCCGGCCTCAATATCAACGCCGGAGCTCTTGTAATCCATTCCCATGTGTCGTCTCCTTTTTTTCGGGGTAGTTTTCCGGTTCTCTCAATAGTTCTTGTATCCGACTTCCTGCAGGTGGGCATCCTTCTTCTCGACGCCCTCCTTCATCTCCTTCGTGTAGTCCTTGAGCTTTGCAAGGAGCTTGTCATCCGACATCGCCAGCATCTTCACTGCAAGGATTCCCGCGTTCTTGCCGCCGTCAATGGCAACGGTCGCAACCGGGATGCCGCTGGGCATCTGGACAATGCTGTAGAGCGAGTCTCTGCCGCCCAGGGATTTCGTGTGCATCGGAATGCCGATGACCGGGAGCGGAAACAGGGCAGCGCACATGCCGGGCAGATGGGCTGCCATGCCGGCGCCGGCGATGATGACCTTGATGCCCCGCGCCTCGCATCCCTTTGCCCAGTCAAAGAAGACATCGGGCTCCCGGTGCGCCGAGATGATGTGCATCTCATAGTCAATGCCGAACTCCTCCAGGACCTCTGCTGCCTTGGACATGACTCCCATGTCGGAGTCCGAGCCCATCACGATTCCTACTTTCGCTGCTGCCATGCTGCTCTCCTTCCTCAATGCCGGCGGGGCTTTTGCCCATGCCGCGTTTGCTGCTGCCGGGTACTATGATACTCCCCCGGTCTTATTTATTTGTGACGATTTTTTGGCTTTCCGGAATTTTTCCACGTCTCTTCAGACGATTCCCGCAAGAGGCTCGTTCAGCGCCTCGGTGCCGGCAAGAACAAACTTCCCGTCCCGGATGATGGGGACCTGCGTTCCGTCCTCCTTTACCCCCGCAAAGAGGCCGAGCTCCCGGTAGGGGATCGTGATGTCCGTGTGGCAGCCAAAGTAGGCCTCCTCCGGATGGTCCTTGCGCTTTGCCGAGATTTCGTTGTCCCGCGCCGCGATCCGCTTCCCGTCGGGATTTTTCGTGACAAGGTCCTCCTCGTGGGAGTAGCAGGTGTCGCCGACTGCGAAGTGGGGTCCCGTCTTCTCGGCGATCAGGATCCCGTACCGGCCGCTGATGCCGTACTTCTCCCCCACCGCGTAGGCGGTGGTGTTGGTGCCAATGGCGCACTCGCCCATCGGGAGGGACTTGTGGTGGAACAGGATGTTCTCCTCGATGTAGGCGCGGCCCTTTTCCTCTCCGTTCTCCTCCCCGGCAAAGTTGCCGCAGGAATAGGTGTCCGTGCAGCCGTCCCGGAAGGTGATCGCGAGGTCTTTGTAATAGAGGCCGTTTAAGTAGACGCCGGTCACGTGCAGGAGGCCGTTTGTCCCCGAAAGGACCGGTGTCGTGAACACCTCGCCCACCGGGATGTTGACGTCTGCGACGCAGTTTTCAAAGATGTCCTCCTCGTCCCGGTTCTTTGGCTGATAGAGCTGCACCGTGAGGTCCGTTTTGTTGTCCCCGCGGCCTTTCACCACGACCTTGGTGCACTCGTTCAGGGCATCGATGATCTTTCCCTGGATCGTCTGGTAGAGGTGGTAGTCCAGCGTGTTGAGGCGGATCGTCTCATCAAAGATCTCCCCGTAGG
>JBJEYC010000200.1:0-47363 GCA_051886435.1 Lachnospiraceae bacterium | reverse complement strand
CAGTACTGCGATGTTATACATACATCTCCCTTACCCTTTCCCGGATCGCATCCTCTGAAAAGCCGTTTGCCTTGGCAGTCAGAATGATGCGCACCGTCTTGATCTCATTCTCACGGGCAAGATAGAATGCCACAATCGGTCCGGAAGTGAACGGATTGGTCTTCTGCGGCTTGATCGCCTCGATCTGGCAGTTGTCACACCAGCGCTCAAAGGAGGAAGGCGACACCTTCAGTGCCTCCACCGCATCCGCGTATCCGTGATCCTGCAGGTAGGGATAGAGGGCCTCGGTTCCCCTGGCCGCCTCCTGGGCGAGCTCCTGTACCGGGAAGGCATCCGTGGGCGCCAGCGCCTCATTCAGAAAGCTCAGGGACTTTCCGATCTTGGCCGCCCGGACCGCAATCCGGATGTCCGCCGTGGCCACGGTGGAGCGGATGTAGTCCCGGATCACCGGTGTGCCGGCTTTGCCGGCTGCCTCTCCCATCGCCACCAGGCACGCCCGGTCCACGATCGTGTCGCAGATCTGTCCGTCCCGGGTCGCGACCATGCGGTCAAAGGCCTCTTCGGCCGGCTCCCGCATGCCCTCGGGGAGATCCGCAAAGCGCTTCTCCGAGATGAGGGTCGTGACTTCTTTTCGCCCAAAGCCCGGAATGTCGTAAAAGATCCGGTCGTGGGCATCCGAGGTCAGCACCTCCTTGATGCCCGCCTTCAGGTTGTGGTAGCGCCGGGGGATATCAAAGATGTCAAACACCTTTTTGTCGATCCCAAGCTCCTCCATGAGCGCCATGTTTTTGGTCTCCTCCGCCTGAAGGATGGCGTCCGGGTCGTGCCCGGACTCGGCGTTGCCCCAGCCCCTTGCAATCAGGTAGTCCAGGACCGCGTCGGCGCTTGCCATGCCGGCCATCTGGGAGATGTCCGCATCGGAAAGGAGCGTATTCTCTCTGACCCGGATCCGCGCAACGGCATATACATAATTGTTTGTCATAGTACGCGCTCCTTTACCAGAGGATCCTGTTGACCTGATCCCGCAGCGCATCCTTCTTCTGTGCAAACAGAGCGGCAAGCGTGCAGTTCTCCTCAATTCCTCCGTATTTCAGAATGAATCCGTTGTCGATGTTCTCTGCCACGGGGCTGATGGACAGCTCCGCGCCCTTTTCCCTGCCGATGGCGGCAGCGCGCGTGGCGAAATCCGCCGGAAGGCGCTTCAGATCCCGCTCTCCGAACCAGATCACACCCGTTCCCGGGGTGACGCAGGCGGAAAGGAGCTTCTCGATCATCGCGAAATAGTCATCGGCATCCTGCCCGTCCAGCCTGTCATAGGCTTTCTGCAGTACTCCGTCGATGATCTTCTGTCTTGCCAGGAGCTTTTCCTCCCGCGCGCGCATCTGCGCCGCGGAGTCGGTCCTGCTGCGGGTCTTTTCGGTTTCCGCCGCGGCACGCGCTCCGGCCTGCTCCTGGATGGCTGCAGCCTCTTTCTCGGAGGCCTCGCGGATCTCATCCGCCTTCTGCCTTGCCTCGGAGAGGATGCCGTCTGCCTTTACCCTTGCGTCCTGCAGGATTTCTTTTGTGATATTGTCAATTCCTGCCATATCCGCACTCTCCTTTGTGTCTTTTTCCCGGGACTCAGATGTTGGTCACTGCGAGGATGGAAACAAGGAGTGCGAGGATGGCGTACGTCTCGACCATGGCCGGGAACAGCATTGCCTTACCGAACTGATCGGGATCCTTTGCGACAACGCCGATGGAGGCGACAGAGGTTCTTGCCTGGTGATATGCGGAGATCAGACCGCAGACAGCGATCGGAAGGCAGGCAAACAGATACATCAGACCCGTGTTGGTGTCAGTGACTGCCGTGCCGCCCAGGACGCCGATGCGGGAGAGCGTGATGAAGGTAACCAGCAGGCCGTAGATACCCTGCGTGCCGGGAAGGAGCTGAAGGATCAGGACCTTTGCGAAGAGATCCGGCTTTTCTGCCGTGACGCCTGCTGCCGCCTGGCCGGCCATGCCGACGCCCCAGGCGGAACCGATGCCTGCCAGAATCGTGGAAAGTGCTGCTCCGATGAGTGCCAATACCATACCTGTGCTCATTTTAGTGATCTCCTTGATTTAAATTTTTGATTTCAACATACTTGTTTGCTGTCTTAAATGCCTTGAAAGGTCTGCCGCCGCCCTCGTAAAACTTGCCGAAGAACTCGACAAACTCGAGACGGTTGGAGTGGACATAGGCCCCGAGTGCGTTGATGAAGAAGTTCAGGGTGTGTCCGAGGACAAACACGAGAATGAAGACGATGACGCCGAACACGCTGTTTCCGCCCATGACCGCCATCATGTTGATGACATTGGCGATAACGCCGGTCGCAAGACCCAGGGCCAGAAGTCTTGAGTAGGACAGCACATCCGAGAGCCAGCTGGTCACGCCGTAGACGTCGTAGGCGCCCAGGAGCACCCGCAGAATCGGGTTCTTTTTGCTCCGCTCCTGCATCAGCAGGATGATGATCATGCCCGCAAGGGCCATGTACTTCGGAATGGGTCCGAGCTTCGAGATGCCGGAGAAGTCAAAGGAATCTCCCGCAATCGAGCTGAAGAGCTCCGAGGGAAGGAGCATCAGCACCAGTCCCAGGATGAACAGGTACCAGGAAAACACGTCCGAGAACCAGCCGACGAAGTCGTGGTCCTTCAGGTACTGCGCTCCCGCGATGCCAAGACCGAAGAACAGGTGAACCAGTCCGAAGCCCATGCACCAGACGAGGAGCCGCATCGGCTGACTCAGAGGATCAAACCACAGGGGCTTGATGATCTGCACATCGCTGGGAACTCCCAGGAAGGTGTGGGCGATCTGGTCGATCGCGTCTCCGAAGATGCCGCCGTACATCAGCCCCCAGAAGGTGGTCGAGATGCCGCACCAGAAGAAAAGCTGCAGGGATTTGCGTGTGCTGTCTCCGAGCTTTTTGTGCTTCTTCAGAACAACGAAGCAGGCAATCGCCATCATGATGCCATAGCCCGCGTCGGAGAACATCATGCCGAAGAAGATCACGTAAAAGATCGACATGATAAAGGTCGGATCGATCTTCCCATGCTGGGGCAGACCGTAGGACTCCAGAACACCCTCCACCGACTCAGAGAAGCGGTTGTTGTGGAGGACCGTGGGTTCCATCTCATCCTCCCGCTTTTCCTCCTTCTCGACGAGCGCGCCGTACTTCTGCTCCAGAAGGTTCTTTACGCTCTCCGCCCGGTCGGCGGTTACCCAGCCCTCAAGGAAAAACATGTTTTCCGACTGGGGAATGGTTCCGAGAAGATCGTACTTGGCTGCCCGGGTCCGATAGTAGTCCGAGGCGATGCGGAAGTCCTCCCTTCGGTCCGCATAGGAAGCGATGCACGCCTCCTGCCGCCCGATCTCCTCCTGCTGGCTCTTGATGTCCTCCTCGATCTTTTTCTTTGCCTCTGCCGGTACATCGTCCACCCGGACCGCGGGATTGGCAAAGCCGATCGCCCGAAGGCTGTTCTCCACCTTGTCCCGGTCCGCCTTGAGGCAGACCACCAGCATGTTGTTCTGTCCCGGAATACCTCCCGGAAGGAGGTTCACCGAGACCGGCGCCGGCTCTTTGAGTCCTGCGCTGGCTGCCGCAAAGATCTGATCCTCGGTGATGCTGCCCTCGATCGTTCCGATCAGGAACGATGTCTGTTTTGTACCGCTGCAGTCCATGGGGACGGGCAGTGCCATCCATGGCTCCAGGGCGGCGATCCGGTTCTCCTGCTTCTGGATCGTTCCCCTGCACTCTGCAATGGTCTTCTCAGCTCGCTGAACCGCCTGGCCAGCTGTCACAAGCTGTTTCTGGTTCTTCACCACTTCCTCAAACCGCGCCTGGTCGATCTGTTCCTTCTCCGCAAACAGTCCCCCTCCCTTGCTGGGAGCCTTTGCGTACCGATCGAGCAGACGGATCGCCTCATCAAAGGCATCCGCGTTCCGAAGGAACTGCTGACGCTGTTTGTCCGTGTCCATCTTTTGGAGCTGCGGATCGTCAATTCCCTCTGTGGTGATCTCCATGCAGCCGAGTGACTGCAGCTGTTCCAGTATGGCTTTGCGGTTTTTCTTGTTTGCGCAGACGCTGAGTTTCTGCATCCTTACAATAGCCACAAATTTCCGCCTTTCTGCAGAACAATGCTAGGAGAGAAGAAGCGCAATCACGCTGTCCACGGCGGCACTTTCCTTCTGCGATGCCGTTTCCCTGATGCGTTCTGCCTCCTGTTCGGCCTGCTGTGCGCGCTCCGCAAGCGTAGCTTTGGATTCTGCCGCCGCATCCTGCTCCGCTTTGTCAAAGCTTTCGGCTGCCTGCTGCTTTGCCTGCGCTTTCCTCGCGTTTGCCGCATCCTGCGCCTGCCGGATCAGCTCATCTGCCTGCGCTTTCGCATCGGCAATGATCTGGTCAGCCTGCGTTTCGGCCTCTTTCACAGCCCGAATGGTTTCCTCTATCATCGGATCCCCCTTTCTTCGAAACCTGTCTGTGCCCTCCTCGCTCCCCCGGCACCTGGGAACGGGCCGCCCCCGGGTTCCGAAAACTTTTACAATAACAGAGATAATTTTAGCGCACTTGGGGATCAGTTTCAACAAGCGAAACTGATCTTCTGTGTCTTTATCACTGCGGATTTGATCATTTTTCTCATCTGTTTTCCCAAATTTTACAGCAATTTTTCATGACAGTTCCCGGGAGAGCGTACCCGCATGCGTACAATAAAGATGTTTCAGTGGAACAAAAATCCGGCCCCCCAGAGAAGATTCTCTCCAGGGGGCCGGATGGTGGTCATCGGTGCCGCGATCTGTCAGTTTGCGACCTTGGCGTAGCGGAAGTAGAGTCCGCCGTCTGCCGTCATGAAGTAGCCCGAGACGTTGTCGTGCATCAGGTAGGAGTTGGACTTGTAGTACAGCGGGATGATGGGATACTCATTGGACACCACCGCATCCGCCTGCATCACGAGATCTGCAAACTTGCTGCTGTCGGTCTCGGAGCGGGCCTCGTCCACCAGCTTGTCGTAATCGGCATTGCTGTAGAACACGCTGTTGGAGACGTCGTCCGTGTAGAACAGGGGCAGGAAGCTCATCGGGTTGATGTAGTCGGCGGACCATCCCATGGCCGCCACATCGTAGTCGCCGTTCTGCACGGCGTCGTAGAAGACCGCCCAGTCTGCGGAGGAGAGCTCCACGTTGATGCCCAGGTTGGTCTCAAGCATCTCGGCGATGGCCTCTGCCACCTTCTTCGCGGTGTCATCGGTGTAGTAGGAGAGCTGCAGGGTCGGGAACGTGGAGGGATCATCATATCCGGCCTCTGCCAGTGCCGCCTTGGCGGCATCCGGGTCCGCGGTGGAAGAGAGCCCGTAGTCGTCTCTGCCCTCGGTGATGTCCTTGCCGTCCACGACATAGCCGGGTCCCAGGAAGCTGTAGGCCGGCTCCGCATCGAGCTGCACCACGTTGTTGATGATCTGCTCGCGGTCAATCGCGAGGTTCAGCGCCTTGCGGACGTTGACGTCGTTGTAGGGCTCCTTCGCGCAGTTGATGTTGTAGTAGACCGTGCCGTAGTTGTTCGCGGTCTGCAGTCCGGCGTTTTCCGCCTTCAGCCTTGCCAGGTCTCCGGAGGGGACGCTGCGGATGCCGTCCACTTCGCCGTTCTCATAGGCCGTCAGGGCGGTGGAGGTGTCGGTGATCAGGCGGAAGGTCAGCTGCTCCAGGGTGGTGTTGTCCGCATCCCAGAAGTTGTCGTTCTTGACCAGGACGTAGGACTCTCCCGCATTGACCTCGGAGAGCTTGAAGGGGCCGTTGCAGATGTAGGTGTCCGCAGATCGGGTCCACTTGTCGCCGTTGGTCTCAATGGTGTTCTCATTGACCGGGGAGAAGCACCAGGTGCAGATCAGATCCAGGAAATAGGTGCAGGGCGCCTTGAGGTCAAACTCCAGGGTCTGGTCGTCCAGCGCCTTGACGCCGAAGTTCGAGTCGTCCCCGCTGTCGTAGTACTCCTGGCAGCCCTGGATGTAGTCCGTGTACATGTTCAGATACATGGCGGTCGTATCCGGCGTGCAGACGTGCTTGGCGGTGTATACGTAGTCGTTGGCGGTCAGGTCAGAGCCGTCGCTCCACTTGAGGCCGTCGCGCAGATGGAACGTGTAGACCGTGGCATCGTCGTTGACATCCCAGGACTCGGCATCGCCGGGAATCACCTCGCCCGAGGAGTCGTAGGTGACCAGGCCCTCAAAGCAGTTTCGGATCACGTACTGGGCGAACGAGTTGTTCGTGTAGCTGGGATCGATGGAGTCCGGCTCATTGCTCAGCACAAAGGTGAGACTCTGCTCGCCGGATGCCTCCACCGGGGCCTCGGTCGTGCTCTGCGCCGCAGCGGTGGACGCGGTGTCTGCCGCGCCCGCCTTCGAGAGGTCCACCGTCTGCTCGGTACTGCCCGAGGAAGACGAGGAAGCGCCGCAGCCCGACAGGATCATCGCTGCCGCCAATGTGATGCCCAGGGTCGATTGCAACCTTCTTTTCATATCCATTCCTCCTTATCTGCTCCGGTGTTCCCGGATTGCTGCCCGACTTGTGGGGGCGCTGCTTCACGTCGCCCCGCAGAGATGGCAGGCGCACAGGTGTCCGCCTCCCAGATCTCTCATGACCGGTGCCTCCTCGCTGCAGACCGCTTTGGCGTACGGACAGCGGGTGTGGAACCGGCAGCCGGAGGGCGGTGCGATGGGGCTGGGAATGTCTCCCTCCATGCTGCTCTCCTTCCGCTGCCTTGCAAGTTTCGGATTGGCCACCGGAATGCTGTTCAACAGCCCCCTGGTGTAGGGGTGCGCACAGTGCTGGTAGATCTCATCCGAACTGCCCATCTCCACGATCTGCCCGAGGTACATGACTCCGACGTAGTCAGAGACGTACCGCACCATCGACAGGTCATGGGCGATGAAGAGGTACGTGGTGCCGCTCTCCTCCTGAAAATCCCGCAGAAGGTTGATGACCTGCGCCTGAATGGAGACATCCAGTGCGGAGATCGGCTCGTCGCAGATGACCAGCGCCGGGTGCAGAATCAGTGCCCGCGCGATGCCGACCCGCTGCCTCTGTCCCCCGGAGAACTCGTGGGCGTAGCGGTCCGCGTGCTCCCGGGTCAGCCCCACCTTCTCCAGCATGGGGTAGACGTACTCCTGTGCCTCCTTCCGGTTTTTGACCACGCCGTGGGCAAAGAGCGGCTCCGAGATGATGTCCCGGACCGTCATCCTGGCGTTGAGCGAGGCATAGGGGTCCTGAAAGATCATCTGCATGTTCCGGCGCAGGGGCTTGAGCTCCTTCTGCTTCATGTGGGAGATGTCCTGGCCCATGAAGCGGATCTGCCCCTCTGTGGGGTCGTAGATCCGGATGATCGTGCGGGCGGTCGTCGACTTGCCGCAGCCGGACTCCCCCACCAGCCCCAGGGTCTTCCCTGCATCCAGGCGGAAGGAGACCTTCTCCACCGCGTGCACGATCTGATGGTGTCCCATATGGAAATACTTGGTCAGGTCCCTGACCTCCAGCAGCGGTGCCTCCGCTGCCGGGTTTCTTGTTTGCTCCTGCATCTGTCTTCCCGCTTTCTGGTGGTTCCTGCTGTCATGCAAACGGATTGTCCCCGCGCGGTGCCTCCGGATCCAGCAGCCAGCACCGGCTCTTGTGGGCTTCGTCAATCGGATAGAAGTCTGGCAGCTCTCCGGCGCAGATGTTTCTCGCGTAGCTGCACCGAGAGACAAAGGGACAGCCCTTCGGGGGATTCGTCATATCCGGCGGAGATCCCGGGATCGGGATCAGGCGCTGGGATTTCTTCTGGCTGATGCTGGGGATGGACTGCAGAAGGCCCATGGTGTAGGGGTGCTTCGGATTCTCGAAGATGTCGTCGATCGGCGCCTCCTCCATGATCATGCCGCCGTACATGACCTCCACCCGGCTGCAGATCTCTGCCACCACCCCCAGATCATGGGTGATGAAGACGATGCTGGTCCCGTACTCCGCACTCAGGTTCCGGAGCTCCCGCAGGATCTGGTCCTGGATGGTCACATCGAGGGCCGTGGTGGGCTCATCCGCAATGAGAAGCCGGGGCCGGTTTGCCAGCGCCATCGCGATCATGACGCGCTGCCGCATACCTCCCGAGAACTCGTGGGGGTAGGCGTCATAGCGTTTCTCCGGCTCCGGGATCCGGACCCGCCGGAAGAGCTCGATGGTCTCCTCCCGGATGGCATCCCGGGTCTTCTCGGGGTGATGGTTGGCGATGATCTCGAAGACCTGCTTTCCCACCGGGATCAGCGGGTTGAGGGAGGACATGGGGTCCTGGAAGACCATGGAGATCTTCTCGCCCCGGATCTTCCGAAGCTCCGCCATGCTGACCTTGGTCAGGTCCTCCCCGTCAAACAGGATCTTTCCCTCCTTGATGACCGCGTTGTCCGCCAGAAGCCGCAGGATCGACATGCAGGTCACGCTCTTGCCGCTGCCCGACTCCCCGACGAGGCCGACGATCTCGCCCTCGTCCACATGGAAGGAGACGCCCCGCACGGCCTGCACCTCTCCGTTGCTGGTGTCAAAGGAGGTCCTCAGATTTTCAATTTCAAGAAGTCTGCCCATCTGTCTTGCCTCCTCACTTCTTCAGTTTCGGATCCAGCGCATCCCGGAGCCCATCTCCCACAAAGTTGAAGGCAAACATGATGAGCACGATGACGAGCGCCGGAATGAACAGCTGATAAGGACAGGTCCGCAGGTTTGCGGTGGCGTCATTGCACATGGTGCCAAGGCTCGCCAGCGGCGGCCGCAGGCCGATGCCGAGAAAGCCCAGGAAGGCCTCCATGAAGATCGCGGAAGGGATCAGCATCGTGACCGTGACCAGGATGGAACCCATGGCGTTGGGGATCAGGTGCTTGCTCAGGATTGTCCAGGTCGAGGAGCCGATGGTCTTCGCCGCCATGACGAATTCCTGCTCCCGCAGGGAGAGCACCTGGCCCCGGACCACCCGCGCCATGTCCACCCAGTAGACCGTGCCGAGGGCAATGATGATGCTCTGCAGGCCGGAGCCCAGCAGCACCATGATCAGGATCACGTACAGCGTAAGGGGAATGGTGCTGATCACATCCACGATCCGCATCATGATCTGGTCCACCACGCCGCCGAAGTATCCGGAGATGCCGCCGAAGAGGATGCCGATCACCAGGTTCACAGCAACGGCCACCAGGGCCACCAGCATCGAGACCCGGATGCCGTACATGAGTCTGGTCAGGATATCCCGGCCGAGGGAGTCGGAGCCCAGCAGATAGGTGTGGTTCCAGAGGCGGGCGCTGTGGAAGATCACCAGCGTGTCCGGATCAATGACCTTGTAGGGCTTCTCCCCGTAGTAGAGCGCCACCTCGTCTCCCTTGTAGTCAAACAGCATCATGTAGCGGTCGTCTTCCTCGCCGGTCTTGGTGAGCTGCCCGCCGAGGTTTCCGTTCTCATCGACCCGGAGGATCTTGAAGTTCTCCGTGATGTAGAAGTATCCGTCCCCGTCCGGCGCGGCAAAGACGCTCAGAAGCGGCGGGGTATTCACGTTGTCGAGGTTCTGCTCCGAATAGCTGTGCCCCGTGAACAGGGGACCCAGAAAGGCGAACAGCACCACCGCCGCGATGATGACCAGCCCCGCAATCGCCGTGGGCTTGTGGCGGAAGCGGTACCAGACATCGCCCGCAAATGATCTGCTCTTCTTCCAGATCTTTTCCCGTTCCTCCGCGGAGGATTGATATTTTTCCCATTTCTGATCCATGTGCGAACCGTCCTTTGCAGTCAGTCAAACTTGATGCGGGGATCGATGAAGCAGTAGAACAGATCCACGATCAGGGTCATCGCCATCAGGAACGTCGCGTAGAAGATCGTGACTCCCATGATGGTGGTGTAATCTCTTTGAGTGACGGAGTTCACGAAGGAGACGCCAAGTCCGGGAATCGCAAAGATGGATTCCACCACGAAGGATCCGGTGAGGAGATTGGCAATGGTCGGGCCGAGCACCGTGATGACCGGGATCAGCGCGTTGCGCAGGGCGTGCCGCAGGACCACCTGGGATTCCTTGAGCCCCTTGGCGCGGGCGGTGCGGATGTAGTCCTGCCCCATGACCTCCAGGAGACTTGAGCGCATCAGGCGGGCGATGTAGCTCACGGAGTAGCCGCCCAGGGTGATCACCGGCAGGATGTAGCCCTTCCAGCTGTCCACGCCGTAACTGGGCAGCCAGCCGAGGCGGTAGGAGAAGAAGTAGATGAGAATCGATGCGATAACGAAGGAGGGAATGGTGACGCCGATGGTGGCGATGGCCATGAGGAGCATGTCCTGCCACTTCCCATTCTTCAGCGCCGCCAGGATACCCATCGGGATCGAGGCCGCCAGGACGAACAGGATCGTGATGCCGCCGAGCTTTGCCGAGACCGGGAAGCCCTCCTCGATGAACTCGTTCACGGTTCTGCCCTGGTACTTGTAGGAGGGGCCGAAGTCGCCGCGGATGACGCTGCCGAGGTAATCCAGGAACTGCTTCGGCAGCGGATCATTCAGGTGGTACTTCTCGTTCATCGCCTCCTCGATCTCCGGGGAGAGTTTCCGGTCCGAGGTAAAGGGGCCGCCGGGTATGGAATGCATGATCGTGAACGTCAGAAGGACGATAAAGAACATTGCAATGATCATCATGCCGATTCGCTTGAGTAAATATCGAAGCATCCGTTTTTACCTCGTGTTAAGCAATAAAAAAAGAAAGCTCTCAATTTTAAGAGCTTTCTGCTTCCTTGCAGGACATTTGCGTAAACTCCAGCAGACGCATTCCAATCCTTCAAATGCGTCCGCGTAAGCGGCATCCCCTATGTCCACAATTTACCTCATCCTTTTTTACATTACAAGAGTAAACTGAATCATTTCAGTGCAAAACTAATATAATTAGTTATTTTCCCCCTTCTGCCTAATAATTATTCGTTCTCACTCCCGCAAATGGAAAACATTCCGGCGCCGGACGGATGAAATTGACATCAAAAAAGGGGCATCCCGGGCAGAACCCGAAATGTCCCTTCACGGATTATCTCGCTTTGTGTCTGGCGCCGCTTGGATCCGGCTAATAGAAGATGTGCCCGCCGATCGTGTACTTGGGCGTCACGCCGTCCACCGGGGTTCGGAAGAACAGGCAGTTCCCCACCGGGGACTCACCCGCCATCGCCGCATCTGCCGCCTGGTAGCAGGCATCCGTGGCATCATCCCGGGCAAGCGCGAGGGCCAGACGCCCGGAGGCCACCGGAGAGAACTGGCCGGACTGGTAGATGACGCCGGAAATCGTGTTCGGGAAGGCGCCGCTCATCACGCGGTTCATGACCACGGCTCCCACTGCCACCTGGCCCTCATAGGGCTGGTTGCCGGCCTCACAGTAGATCAGGTTTGCAAGCAGGTACCGGTCGCTGTCCACGATCTGCACGTTGGAGATGCTCTGCCAGGTACTGGCATCGGAGATCGCCTGCAGGCGCTGTTCCTCCTCGAGCTGTTTCTGCAGCTCGGAGATCTCGTTGTTCTGGGCATCCAGCTGGGCCTGCAGGGCATCGGCGCTGCTCTGGGCCGCGTCGAGGTTGGTGCTGGCGGTGTCCAGCGAGTCTGCCGTCTGGTTCACGAGGTCCGAGACCTCGCTCTGCTTTGCCTGCTGGTCGGACTGGAGACTGACAAGTGCCTGCTGCTGCGCCGTCAGTGTGCTCTTTTGCGCAGAGATCTCCGACTGCGTGGTCTGAATCTCGGCGGTCTTCTGTGCGAGCACCTGCTGCTGGGACTCGATCTCGGACTTCTTGTCCTCGATCTGCTGCTGTTCCTCCTCCAGCTCCTGCTGCTTTTCCACGATCTGCTTTGCGGTCTCCGTGTACTCCGCGAGCTTTTTCGCGTCATACTCGTAGAGCTTCTGGATGTACCGCTGCTTGTTCAGAAAGTCTGCGAAGTCCTCCGCCTGCAGCAGGATCTCCAGGTAGTAGCCGTTCCCCTTCTCATAGAGAAACTTCACCTGGGCCTTCATCGCGTCGTACTGATCCGCCTGCTGCTGCTTTGCCTCGGCCAGGTCTGACTTCGTGGTCTCGATCTGGTCGGAGATGTCGGAGAGCTCCGCATTTGCCGTATCCAGCGCGGACTGGGTGTCTGCCAGATCCGACTGGGCCTTTGTAAGGTCCGCATTGGCCGCATCCAGCGCGGACTGGGTGCTGGAGATGCTCTCCTGCTTGTCCTGAATCTGGCTGTCCAGGCTGTTGAGCTCCTGGGTCACCTGGGTCAGCTGGTCGTTCAGCTCGCCCAGCTGCCCTTCCAGGGCGCTCTTGGTGCTCTTGGCGCTGTCGAGCGCCTTCTGGTTCTCGTCAATGGCGCTCTGGGTCTCGGAGGCCGCCTGCTGGGCCGCCTCGAGTTTCTCCTTCGTGGTCTGCGCCGAGGCCGAAAGTGTACAGCCGAAAAGGCAGCATGCCAGCAGGCATGCTGCGAATGAAACGGTTCCTCTGTACTTTTTCCGGCGGGGACTGCGCCGTCCCCCGAAGAAGTGGTTTTTCATGACATCAAAAAGAGGATCAGACCGTGATCAGAATTTTTCTGCCGGTCTTCTGATACTGGTAATAGCGCACGCCGGCTGCGTTGAGCATCTTCTTGCTCGCAATCGTCGCCTCGCTGTCTGCGTACTTGTCACTGTTGTAGACGATGGTCTTGATGCCCGCCTGGATGATTGCCTTGGCGCACTCATTGCAGGGGAACAGGGACACGTAGAGGGTGGATCCCTCCAGGCTCCCGCCCCGGTAGTTCAGGATCGCATTGAGCTCGCTGTGGGTCACAAAGGGATACTTGGAGTCGAGTCCCGTCCCCTCATTGGTCCAGGGGAAGGCATCGTCGTCACATCCCCTGGGCAGGCCGTTGTAGCCGATGGAGAGGATCTTGTGATCCGCACTGACGATACAGGAACCCACCTGCGTGTGGGGATCCTTGGACCGCATGCCGGCCAGCTGGGCCACGCCCATGAAATACTCATCCCAGGTGATGTAGTCTTCTCTCTTCTGCGACATCTTGCCCTCTTGTCACTTGGTTCCGAAAATCCGGTCTCCGGCATCACCAAGGCCCGGCACGATGTAGCCGTTCTCATTCAGGTGATCATCCATGGCACCGATGTAGAGGTCCACATCCGGGTGCTTCTCGGTGAAGGCCTTCACGCCCTCGGGAGCAGCAATGATGCAAAGGAAGTGGATCTTCTCGCAGCCGTGCTTCTTGAGCTGGGTTACCGCATCGATGGAAGAGCCGCCGGTTGCCAGCATGGGATCCACGACAAAGACCTCACGCTCTGCGCAGTCTGCCGGGAGCTTGCAGTAGTACTCCACGGGCTCCAGGGTCTTGGGATCCCGGTAAAGTCCGATGTGTCCCACCTTGGCCGCGGGGATCATCTTCAGCATGCCGTCGACCATACCGAGGCCTGCACGAAGGATCGGCACCACCGCCAGCTTCTTGCCCTTGAGCTGCTTTGCCGTGGTGTGGGCGATCGGGGTGTCGATCTCCACATCCTCCAGCTCCAGATCCCTGGTTGCCTCGTAGCACAGGAGCATTGCGATCTCTCCCACGGTCTCGCGGAAGGCCTTGGTTCCCGTGGTCCTCCTGCGGATGAAACCGATCTTGTGCTGAATCAGCGGATGATCCATAACAACTACTTTAGCCATTTCCTGCCTCCTTTTTCCCACCTTGCCTGGTTCCGGTTCAGTTCTTCTCTTCGATCTTTGCGATCTTCTGTACCCTTCTCACATGCCGCTCCTCATTGGAGAAATCGGTGGAGAGGAAGGTATCCACAATGTCCATTGCCAGGTTCTGGCCTGTGATGCCAGCCCCCAGAGCCAGCATATTTGCGTTGTTGTGCAGCTTCGTGAGCCTTGCCTGGGTGGTGCTGGTGCAGAGAGCGCACCGAATGCCCTTCACCTTGTTGGCCACAATGGAGACGCCAATTCCGGTGGTGCAGATCACAATGCCCTGCTGGCAGCGTCCCTCCGCCACCGCACGGGCTGCCTGCTCTGCAAAATCCGGATAGTCGCAGGACGCGGTGTCAAACGTGCCGAAGTCCTGTACTGTTTCCCCTTTTGCCTCCAGATGTGCCCGAACCGCCTCCTTGAGTGCAAAACCGCCATGATCGCTTGCCAGCGCTATCATTGTTTTACCCCTTCCGCGGACGGATGGTCCGCATTGATCACCTTTTGCCCTGCCGCCTTCATCAGGCGGTTCATGATGGCCATGCAGATGCCGCTTCCCTTGAAGGACTCGGAATACATGACCTGGGCGCCGTCGTCGTCAAACTCCCGCAGGATCTTGAAGAGCTGCCGCGCCACGGTCTCCTCATCACTTCTTGTGCCGGCGCTGTAGACATAGTCTGCATGGTACCGGTCTTTTGTCTCATCCGTGCAGATGATGCCGGTCACCTTGCCTGCTTCTTTTTCCCTGCGGCAGGCTTCATTGATGTATGATACTACGTTTTCCGGGCTTCCTTCAACTATCGCAAGGTCCCCCTGGGGCGCGTAATGGCGGTATTTCATGCCCGGCGCCTTCGGCCGGATGTTGGAATTGGGTGCGATGATCGTCCGGTCCACGTCCACCTCGCCCAGGACCTTTTCGAGCATCTCCTTGGTGATGTACCCGGGGCGCAGGATGGTGGGGGTCTCCTCTGTCAGGTCAATGATCGTGGACTCCAGACCGATGCCGACCTGGCCTCCGTCGATGATCATCTCCACCTTGCCGTCCAGATCCTCTTTGCAGTACTGCGCGATTGTGGGAGAGGGACGGCCGGACTTGTTCGCCGAAGGCGCTGCGATGTAGCCGCCTCCTGCGCGGATCATCGCCGCCGCGATCTTGTTGCTGGGAAAGCGGATTGCCACCGTGTCCAGACCGCCCGTCGTCTCATAGGGAACCAGAGAGGACTTCTGGAAGATCATGGTCATCGGACCGGGCCAGAAGGCCGCGGCGAGCTTCTCCGCCTCCTTCGGGATCTTCTCTACGATGGGCTCCACATCCTCCCACCGGCACACGTGCACAATGAGCGGGTTATCGGAGGGCCGCCCCTTTGCCGCATAGATCTTTTTGGAGGACTCGGGATTTAACGCATCCCCGCCGAGGCCGTACACGGTCTCTGTCGGGAAGGCCACCAGGCCTCCTTCCTTCAGGATCCGCCCCGCCCGGTCGATTGCCGCCTGGTCGATGGCATCCTCTGTCATGGTTACATACTCTGTCTTCACTGCTTCGCCTTCTTTTTTCACTGCGCCATATAATCGGCAATGACATCCCACACGGATGCTGTGTCAAATTCGAGCTTCCACTCCGCGACACCGGCGATGTCTGCCGACGTCATGACATCAAGCTTCTGCTGAATGGACTTGTCATCCTCCACCCAGATCTGAATCAGGGCACCATCAGAATCGGTGCGCTCCGCATAGTTCTGCCCGGTCTCGGAATCCCAGGTCTCGGTCATGCCGTTGTTCGCGATGTAGTCCGCGATGTCCTGCATGCCATAGGCCTCCGAGGTCACCGCGCCGTTGTAAGTGCGCCAGATCCGGGAGTAGAAGGGCACCGCGTTGATGATCTTCGACTTGTCCACCTTCTCGACCGCCATCTGGATACCCTCTGTCACGTAGCTGATGGAGGCCACGGAGCCCGCCTCCTGGCTTCCGGCATAGTGCTCGTCATAGCCCATGATGACCACGTAGTCGACAAAGACGCCCTGCTCCTGGATGTTGTAGTAATCATTGAACTCGTAGGCCGGATAGTTGTCCACCGAGAGGGTCAGGCCCGCGTTGCGGCAGGCAATGGAGAGCTCCCGGATGAACTCCACGTAGTCCTGGCCATAGCTCTGGTCAATGAGCTCGAAGTCCACGTTGATGCCGTCATACCCGTAGGTCTGCACCTGGGTCATCAGCTGGCTGATCAGGTTGTTGCGGGAGTCCAGCGTGTGCAGGAAGGAGCTCTTGTCGGTCAGCTCCGTCGAGTTGATGTTGTCCACCACCGCATAGACCTTGTAGCCGAGGCTGTGTGCCGTATCCACGTAGTACTGGCTCGCAAAACTGGAGATGTCGCCCGCCTCGTCGGTCACCCAGAAGATCGTGGGCGCAATCACATTGACGCTCTTGGTCTGGCTGGTGTCCTGAATCAGCGTGTCCTCGGCCGCCGCGGTGGAGTAGACGTTGTGGAAAGCCATGTTCACCTTCTCGCCCAGCTGGTGGGTGGTGTACTCGGGCTCGGTGTAGACGCCGGGATCGGTCTGCGTCGTCTGCGTCACATCGGAGAGACGCTTGTTCTCCACATAGCCGATGATGCCGTCCGCCGTCGCGACCTGGCTCCACTGATCCATCTGATCGAGGACCGTGACCTGATCGTCCTTTGCCACATCCGACAGGATGTCGCTCTTGATGCCGCCGCTGGTGCGGACCTGGGTGTCTTTTGTCACCGTGGCGACATTGATCTGGCTGGTAAAGTCAGAGGCGATCACCAGACGGTTCGGATTATCATAGGAAGTAAAGGAGAAATCCGTGTACCGCTGGACGAACTGGAGGTTTAAATACACCGTCCCGTCGTCGCCCGCCACTGCCGGGACATAGTCGAGTGTCTCGGTGCTGTCTCCGGTTGCGACGTCGCTGCTGCCGACCTGAACCACCACCTTCTCAGTGGGCAGACAGTAGATGATCATACCAGTCGTGTCATCGCTGTTCTGCACGCCGTAGTAGAAACGCCCGTTCAGGTTGGCCTGCACATCGGAGAGAGACATGTAGTAGCCGCCGTCGATGAGCTTTGCCCGCACGTCGGAGATGGCATTGTTCCAGGTGATCGGCACATCCGTGTCGTCGGCAATATTGAAGTACTCGCTCAGATCCGCCCGGGTCTTGGAATAGGAGTACCGGTCAAGATAGAGCTTTCCGCCGAAGGCTGCCAGAAGAAAGAGGATCAGCACCACCGTGATGATCACCGTGGGATTGGTCTTCTTTTTCCGGCGGCCGCCGTCTCCGCGCTTCCTGCTTCCCGAGGAAGTTCTGCGGGAACCGGAGGAAGCGGTTCTGCGGGAACTGGACGTGTTCCGCGCGCGTTGTCTCGGCTCTTCTTCATAATAGGGCTCCTGATAGGATTCCTGTTCGTATCCGCCGTTGTCATATTCGCCGGCGTAGGGATCCTCGTCATAGTACCCGTCGTCATACCCATACCCGTCGTCCTGGTATCCGTCCTGCGCTGTTCCGCTCGGATCGTAATCCTGCTGATAACCCCCGTCCCCGTAATACTGACTGTCCCGGGTATCCCCCGACCTGCCGCGGCCCGTCTTATTGTTCGCCATGAATTCCTGATTCCTTTCTGACTGGTGCATAGTTCCGGCTCATTATAGCAGGATTTTTATGACGCGTCATTGTAAGGCACGAAAAAGTTTCCGGCCGTCCTGAATTGGGTCAGCCGCACCCTTGCGGACCGTTCCGAAAAAGAGGAGCAGCGCGCCCTGCAGACCGGATCATGTTTTGTCTGGAAGAATGTGTGGAATTGTCTGTTGACTTTTACCTGGCAGCCCCGGATAATGAGCCAAAATAACCGCCGGGTTGCGTCTTGCCCCATTCCGTTAGGCCTTTGCAGGGATGGAGTCAGGGCGCTTATTTTTTTACAGAAAGGACGAATGCCATGTTCAGAGAGATGAGAAGGAAGCGGCAGGCTCTGCCGCAGGAAACTGTGGATGCCGTACTAAAGAGGGGAACCTCCGGCGTGCTGGCCCTGTCCGGCGATGACGGCTACCCCTATGCTGTACCGATCAGCTACGTCTACGACGGAAAGGTCATCTACTTTCACTGCGCGAAGGCAGGACACAAACTCGATTCCATCCGCCGGGATGAGAAGGCATCCTTCTGCGTCATCGACAAAGATGAGATCGTGCCGGAGAAGTACACCACCTATTTCCGGAGCGTGATCGCATTCGGCAGAATGCACGAGGTCACAGACGACGCCGAAAAGCGAAGCGCGATTGAGGCACTGTGCATCAAGTACGCGCCGGATGACACCCCCGAAGGCAGAAACGAGGCCATCGAGCGGGAGTGGACACCGCTCTGCGTCCTTCGGCTTGACATCGACCACATGACCGGGAAGGAAGCGATCGAGCTCGTCCGGTCAAAACAGGAAAAGAAAGACTGATCCCACCCTGCATTCTGCACCCTGAAACGGCGCAGGCTGCAGGGTTTCTTCTTAATAGATATTAATACACAGACTGTAGGAGGTATTTGTCCCAAGCGGAACTGCACAGCGGGATTCCTGCGCACAGATTCCGCAAGGGACAAACGCCTCCTCAGAAATTTTGACACGGCACCGGTCTTCAGGCCGGATGGGATGACTTGAAATAGAAGTGAAGTAGACGCCGCGGTGAAAGGATCGGTCTTCAGGCCGTCCCGGCATCGCGTCGAAGATTTAATTTGAATCCAGCAGAGCCAGAAGGAACATTCCCGCGAGGGTTCCCTGCCAAGTGGATTCTCCCGAAGACAGAAGAGAGCTGCGTGTGTATATTGTAATTGTGACATGCGATCAGAGGAAAGCCGCTGGCGATCCGATACCAGAACGCTGCGCCGTGAAGAGTCATGGCAGCTATTCAACTTTCCGGGGATCTGACTCACCTCCTTTCCTGCATGAGACTGTCTTCTCCTGCCCGGTGCCAAGAAGTATGCACGATACCATGTATCTTGAAAAGGGGCTTTTGGTACTCCGAAATCATTTTCGGAGGCCTGTACAAATTCCGTCCCCCGGTTTTTGAGTAATCCTTATATATAGTCTCTGTTATCAGTCTTTCCGTTTAGTTGTTTTTGTCTCATTTACTCGATCATTATGATATATATTTCTTGGATATCTGTCTTTTCATGCACTGAGGCAGGGGCTTTTATGCACTGACAGTTTGGGGTACAATCATTTTCACAAGAAAGGCAGGGAACAGCATGGAACTTCGCAGAAACGGAGACAATGGCATCCTGTGCCTGCTGACGCAGGATGATCTGAAACAGCGGGGCATTACCCTCGAAGACCTCTCCTACAGCACCCTGGCGGTGCGCAAACTCTTTGTGGAGGTACTGGAAGAGGCAAAGCAGAAACTGGGCTTTACCGTGGAGCCCGGACAGTACAAGGCGGAACTCATCCCCATGGGGGATGGGAGCATGCAGCTGCTCTTTTCCACCGCCCCCACGCAGGATGAAATGGACTCCCGGTTCGTCAACTTCCGGCCGGCAGTCATGAAAAGCAATGACGAAGACAGCGCGAAGGAGAAGGACAGCGACATCGCTGCCGCCCTGCGCTCTCTGATGAATCTCTCCCAGGCTGCCCGCGGAAGAAACTCCGAAGGAACGGAGACCGACGCAGGCACCCAGGACGCGGACGAGGGAGCCGGTTCCGGACCGAGCGCGGACGCAAGGCGCAGATTCCTCCGCCTGAACCGGATGTTCGTATTTGAAAACATGGCAAAGGCCTGTGAGGCAGCCTCCGCCGTCCGGAGCTTTACCGGAACGAGCGCGCTCTATCACTCCCCCGACACCGGCACCTACCGGCTTCTTCTGACCATGCCGGATATGACGGCCCTCGGGGCCAACCAGAAGAGCCTCATCACCCTCTCGGAGTACGCCTCCCAGGAAGTGGTCACCCCTTCAAGGCTCCAGTCCCTGCAGGAACACGGGGAACTGGTGATTCCGGACCACGCCATCGAGAAGCTCGCAGAAATCTGACAGTTTCACCCGGACCGGAAACGGTCCGGGATTTTTCTGTCTTTTGCGGCAGTCTGCCTGAATCTGACTCCTGGTAAGCGCTTTCTTTTGCGGAATTACCGGCCCCGTACAGGCGTATTTTGTCTCTTCTTCACAAGGTTAGCAGGCGCTAATCGGGCAAACTTATTGCATTTTGACGAGGCCGATGCTAGTATACCCTTAGAATAGATATGCTGTGGGAAATGGGCATTTTTTGCTGTTTCCCGGCACGTCTCAATACTACAGGAGGTCATATAGCTATGGCAAGAAAGTACTTAACCATGGATGGCAACGAAGCTGCGGCACATGCGGCGTACGCATATACCGAAGTTGCAACCATCTACCCCATCACACCGTCATCAGTCATGCCTGAGCACGTTGATGAGTGGGCCACTGCCGGACGCAAGAACATCTTTGGCGAGACCGTAAAGGTCACCGAGATGCAGTCTGAGGCAGGTGCCGCAGGTGCCACGCACGGTTCCATTGTAGCCGGTGCCATGACATCTACATTCACCGCTTCCCAGGGACTTCTGCTGATGATCCCGAACATCTACAAGATCGCAGGTGAGGGCCTGCCGGCAGTCTTCAACGTATCTGCCCGCTGCGTCGCAACCCACGCTCTGAACATCTTCGGTGATCACTCCGATGTCTATGCATGTCGCCAGACCGGTGCCGCCATGCTCTGCGAGAGCTCGGTACAGGAGGTCATGGATCTGACTCCGGTTGCCTACTGCGCAGCCGTTGACGGCAGACTTCCGTTCATCAACTTCTTCGATGGATTCCGCACTTCCCATGAGATCCAGAAGATTCAGGTCTGGGATTACGATGACCTGAAGGATCTCATCGATATGGATAAGGTCCAGGCATTCCGTGACGGCGCCCTGAACCCGAATCATCCCCGTGAGATGGGCTCTGCTCAGAACCCGGATATCTTCTTCACCACCCGTGAGGCCTGCAACAAGACCTACGATGCAATGCCTGAGATCGTCCAGAAGTACATGGACAAGGTCAACGCAAAGATCGGCACCGACTACAAGCTGTTCAACTACTACGGCGCACCGGATGCAGATCAGGTCATCATCGCTATGGGCTCTGTCAACGAGACCATCGAGGAGACCATTGATTACCTCAACGCACAGGGCCGCAAGGTCGGTGTCGTGAAGGTCAGACTGTATCGTCCTTTCAGCGCAAAGCACCTGATCGAGGCTATTCCGGACACGGTCAAGAAGATCTCCGTCCTCGACAGAACCAAGGAGCCCGGCTCCATCGGCGAGCCTCTGTATCTGGATGTTGTCGCTGCCCTCAAGGATTCCAAGTTCAAGGATGTCCCCGTCTACGGCGGACGTTACGGCCTTGGTTCCAAGGACACCACTCCTGCACAGATCATCGCTGTCTATGACAACACCGAGAAGAAGAGATTCACCATCGGCATCACCGATGATGTCACCAATCTCTCCCTTCCTACCGGCAAGGAGATCGTCACTACCCCCGAGGGAACGGTCTGCTGCAAGTTCTGGGGTCTGGGCGCAGACGGTACTGTCGGTGCCAACAAGAACTCCATCAAGATCATCGGCGACAACACCGACATGTACGCACAGGCTTACTTCGACTATGATTCCAAGAAGTCCGGCGGCGTGACGATGTCTCACCTGCGTTTCGGTAAGAAGCCGATCAAGTCCACCTACCTGATTCACCAGGCGAACTTCGTTGCATGCCACAACCCGGCATACATCAGAAAGTTCAACATGGTTCAGGAGCTGGTTGACGGCGGCAGCTTCCTGCTCAACTGCAGCTGGAGCGACGCTGAGCTCGAGGAGCACATCCCCGGACAGGTCAAGAAGTTCATGTATGATCACAAGATCAACTTCTACACCATCGATGGTGTGAAGCTTGGTATTGAGACCGGCATGGGCCCGACCCGTATCAACACGATCCTGCAGTCCGCATTCTTCACGATCACCAAGATCATCCCTGAGGATCACGCCATCCAGCTCATGAAGGATGCCGCTCAGAAGACCTACGGCCGCAAGGGCCAGGATGTCGTCGAGAAGAACTGGGCCGCTATCGATGCCGGTGCCAAGAACTGGCACAAGGTTGAGATCCCTGCAAGCTGGGCAAACGCTCAGGATGAGGGCCTTGACTTCAAGAAGATCTCCTCTCCCAGAAAGGATGTTCAGGACTTCGTCAACAACATTCAGATTGCTGTCTCCGCTCAGGAGGGCAATAGCCTGAAGGTTTCCGATGTTCTTCCTTACGCAGACGGCTCCACTCCGTCCGGCGCAGCTGCATTCGAGAAGCGTGGTATCGCTGTCAACGTTCCGGTCTGGAACGCTGAGAACTGCATTGAGTGCACGTTCTGCTCCTATGTCTGCCCTCACGCAGCAATCCGTCCGATCGCTATGACCGAGGCTGAGGCTGCAAAGGTTCCGGCAGGAACTGTGGTTAAGGATCTGATGGGCATGCCTGGATACAAGTACGCCATCGTTGTGTCCTCTCTGGACTGCACGGGCTGCGGATCCTGCGCAAATGTCTGCCCTGGCATGAAGGGCAACAAGGCTCTGACCATGACCAGACTCGAGGAGGCAGAGACTCTGCCGAACGAGCAGGCCGCTTTCAACTATGGCGTTTCTCTTCCGATCAAGGACGAGGTCGTCGCAAAGTTCAAGGAGACCACCGTCAAGGGATCTCAGTTCAAGCAGCCTCTGCTTGAGTTCTCCGGAGCCTGCGCAGGCTGCGGCGAGACCCCTTACATCAAGCTCATCACCCAGCTCTTTGGTGACAGAATGATGGTTGCTAACGCAACTGGATGCTCCTCTATCTGGGGCAACTCCTCTCCTTCTACGCCTTACACCGTCAACGCAGAGGGCCACGGACCCGCATGGTCCAACTCCCTGTTCGAGGATGCTGCTGAGTTCGGCTTTGGTATGTTCCTTGCCAACGATGCAATCCGTGACAGCCTGAAGAAGAAGGTTGCCGCATGGAACGGTGAGGGTGCTCAGGAATGGCTCGACACCTTCGCAGACGGCGCAAAGAACGGCGCTGCTACGAAGACCCTGATCGCTGCTCTTGAGAAGGATGGTTCCGATGCTGCCAAGGAAATCCTGGCTGAGAAGGACTATCTGAACAAGAAGTCTCAGTGGATCTTCGGTGGTGATGGCTGGGCATTCGATATCGGCTACGGCGGAGTTGATCATGTCCTCGCTTCCGGCAAGGATGTGAACATCTTCGTTATCAACACTGAGGTTTACTCCAACACCGGCGGACAGTCCTCCAAGGCTACCCCTGAGGGCGCTGTGGCACAGTTCGCAGCCGGCGGCAAGGAGACCGTCCAGAAGGATCTCGCTGCTATGGCAATGAGCTATGGCTATGTCTATGTGGCACAGATCTCCATGGGTGCAGACCGCAACCAGTGCATCAAGGCCATTGCTGAGGCTGAGGCTTATCCGGGACCGTCTCTGGTCATCGGCTATGCTCCCTGCATCAACCATGGTATCCGCAAGGGCATGAGCAAGGCTCAGGACGAGGAGAAGCTGGCTGTAGATACTGGTTACTACAACCTGTTCCGCTTCAACCCGGCTGGCGGCGACAAGAAGTTCTCCCTGGATTCCAAGCCTGCAAGCAAGGAGTACAGCGAGTTCCTTGGCGGCGAGGTCCGTTACACCTCCCTGCAGCGCAAGAACCCCGAGAGAGCCGCAAAGCTCTTTGCAGAGGCAGAGCAGCACGCAAAGGATCACTACGCATATCTCGAGAAGCTCGGCGCTCTCTACAACGCATGAGTTTCTGCTGACGATCAGCGCAGCGTAACGTAACAAAATGAGCACGTCCGTGCGGCAGCCGCCGCGCGGACGTGCTTTTTGCTGTCCACGGTGCACAGATCGCTCCCCAAATGCCCCCTACCTCTTGTTAGTATTTACTAACAGGCCGTTCGGGGAGTATCATGGGTCACGTAAGGCGCAGGAATTCATTCCGCGTCGATCATGCCACAAACATTTGTGCACAATAAGGAGGATTTACAATTATGCCACGTCAAATTGGTGATGCATGTATCAGCTGCGGCAGCTGCGCAGCACAGTGCCCTGTTGAGGCTATTTCTCAGGGTGATTCCCACTACGAGATCGATGCCAGCAAGTGCATCGACTGCGGCGCATGCGAGGCTCAGTGCCCTGTCGGAGCTATCTCCGAGGCATAAGCCCATTGTCTGACTGACAAGCGAAAAAAGCCCTTCCGTGGATTTCCACGGAAGGGCTTTTTGTTGTGCTTGGAATTCGCTTTTCTCAGCGAAGCTGTACGAAGTTTTTGTTCTCGACCTTGTAGACGTGATCGCAGTGCTCGATCGTTGTGAGCCGATGCGCCACAATGATCAGCGTCTTCCTGCCGTGGAGCCGCTCAATGGCCTCCATGATCGCCGCCTCGGTGTCGTTGTCGAGGGCGGAGGTTGCTTCATCGAAGATCATGATGTCCGGGTCATTGTAGAGGGCCCGGGCGATGCCGATGCGCTGGCGCTGGCCGCCGGAGATCCGGATGCCCCGCTCGCCGATGCCGGTATCCAGGCCCTGGGGAAGGCCTCTCACGTATTCGTCGAGCTGTGCCTCCTTCAAAACCGCCCAGACCTTCTCATCATCCACTTTGTCCCGGTCCACGCCGTAGGCAACATTGGCTCGTACCGTGTCATCGAGCATGAACATCATCTGCGGCACATACCCGATGTCCGCGTACCAGCCGGGGAGATTTTCTTCGATGTCAGTGCCATCCACAAGGATCGCCCCCTGCTGGGGCCGAAGAAGTCCCAGGATGAGGTCCACCGCGGTGGACTTGCCAGCCCCCGAGGGACCGATGATGCCGATCGACTGGCCGATGGGAATGGTCAGATTGGCGTGCGAGAAGATGTCGACGTCGGTGTTCTCATACCGGAACGTGATGTCCCGGAAAGCCACCTCTTTGTGGAAGGGGATCGGCGTCACCTTCTCCTCTGGCTGATTTGCCTCGTAGAGGGCGTCCATGTTCATCTCATGGGCATGGACGATGTAGTCCCCCACAAAGTCCACATTGGGCTCATAGTAGGCGATATCGCCCAGTGCAGACACGATCCGGTTGGCGCTTGGCATGATCCGTACCGCCACCACGGCGAGGACGCCGATCTGTCCGATCTGGCTGCCGATGCCAAAAGAGGTGTCCCGCGACAGGAAGATTCCCAGCATGATCAGGATCACGCAGATCAGGATCGTCTCCACCGAGAGCCGGGGCACGTTGGAGAGGGAGTTCTGCTTGCGCTGCACCTCGTTGAGCTCTTTGGCGTTCTCATTGTATCGGTCGATGAAGTAGTCTTCCCGGTTCAGCACCTTGGTATCCTTCATGCCGTCCAGGGCCTGGAGGAGCCACTTGGTGACCTTGGCGCCGGTCTCATTGACCCTGTGCCCATAGTCCTGCTGCAGCGGTACCAGCTTTTTCTGGTTGAACAGAAGAATCAGCGCGATGAAGGCGCTCATTACCAGCGTCATCACCGGGCTCACTGCCACGGACAGAGCAAAGAGTGCGATAAACACCGTGACCTCGGTCAAAAGCTTTAAGATGGTCAGCACCAGCTGATAGGATCCGTTGACGCAGGAGACGATGTTGCGGATTGCCACAGAGGTGTCCGCCGTCAGGAAGAACTCATAGGGCCGGTTGATGTACTCCTTAAACAGTGCCCGGGAGGCATTGTAGGAGCCGTTGTAGACGTACCGGTACTGTGCGTAGTACATGAAGTACAGGTACACGTTCTTGAGCACAAAGACCACGATGAGCAGCACGACGCAGAGCATCAGGAACTGGTTCACGCTGGTCAAGTGGAAGAACTCGTAGACGGCCCGCATGTACTTGTTGCCCAGCACGGCGTCCGGAGAGGTCGCTGCCGTGATCAGGGGCAGGATGAGTCCCGTTCCCACAGTCTCCAGGGCGGCACCGATGAGCATCATGAAGAACAGCACCACAAACAGATGCCGCTGCCTGGGCGTCAGGATGCGGCGCACTTTTTTCGCTAATTTCATCCGATTTACGCTCCGCTGCCGGCTGGGCCGCCGTAGGCACCCGCCGGAGCCAGATTTGCAAACTTGGTCAGCTCCGGCAGCCACTTGAGCTGCACGGTGCCGATGGGGCCGTTTCTCTGCTTGGCGATGATGATCTCCGAGATGCCCTTGTCCGGGGTGTCCGGATGATAGTAGTCATCGCGGTAGATGAACATGACGACGTCCGCGTCCTGCTCGATGGCACCGGATTCACGAAGATCCGACAGCATAGGCCGCTTGTCCACGCGGCTCTCCACCGCGCGGGAGAGCTGGGAGAGCGCCACCACCGGCACGTTCAGCTCTCTTGCGAGGGCTTTCAGCGAGCGGGAGATCTCCGAGACCTCCTGCTGGCGGCTGTCGCCGGAGTGACCGCCCGAGCCGGTCATCAGCTGCAGGTAGTCGATGATGATCAGATCCAGTCCCATCTCCATCTGGTAGTGGAGGCACTTGGAGCGCAGCGCCGGCACCGTGATGGCCGGTGTATCATCCAGGATCAGGCCGGAGCCGCCGATCACGTTGGCGCTCTCGATGAGATCGCTCCATTCTCCGTCCGTAAGGGAACCGGTACGGAGCTTCTGGGCATCCACGTGGCTCTCCAGTGAGAACACACGGTTGATCAGCTGCTCCTTGGACATCTCGAGGGAGAAGATCGCCACGTGCTTGTGGTCTTTCACGGCCACCTTGTCCGCGATATTCAGGGCAAAGGCCGTCTTTCCCATGGAAGGACGGGCGGCGATCAGCACCAGGTCCGCATTCTGCAGGCCCGCGGTCTTGTTGTCCAGATCCGTGAAACCGGTCGCGATGCCCGTGACATTGCCGTCGGTCTTGGAGGAAGCGACGATCCGGTCCACCGCGTTGAGCACCACATCCCGGATGGGCACAAAATCTCCCGCGTGGTTTCTCTGCGAGAGCCGGAACATGCTGTTCTCGGCCTTTTCCACCAGCTTCTGGGCCGACTCCTTCTCGGCGTAGGCATCGTTGGCCACCTCCTCGCTGGTGCGAATCAGTGACCGGAGCGTTGCCTTCTCGGCGACGATCCGGCAGTAGCTCTGCACGTTGGCAGAGGTGGGCACCTGGGCGATCAGTCCGCCGATTGCCTCCGTGCTGTAGGTCTCCGCGGGGAGGTTCTTCTCCCGCAGGGCATTCTGAAGCGTCACCGGGTCGACAGCCATACCCTTGCCGTCGAGCTCGACGATCGTCTCAAACATGACACCATACTGTCGGTTGTAAAAATCCTCCGGACGGAGCAGTTCCTGGGCCTTGGCAATGGCCTGCTGATCCATCAGCATGGCGCCGATGACCGACATCTCCGCGTCGGAGGAGTATGGCATTACTCTGGTGATGGTATTGTCTTCCGCCATGCCCGGCCTCTTACAGCTCTTTTACCAGGACGTAGAGCTTTCCGGTCACCTGGGGATGCAGCCGGATCGCCACCTCATGCATACCGAAGGACCGGATCGGCGTATCCACAACGATCTTCTTCTTGTCCAGATCCATGTCCCACTGCTTCTTGGCTGCCTCAGCGATCTCCTTGGAGGAGACAGAGCCGAAGACCGAGCCGTTCTCGCCGGCCTTGAGCTTTACCTCAATCTTCATGCCCTCGAGCTTTGCCGCCAGGTCCTTTGCCTCCTGGAGCTTCTCCGCAGCCACCTTGTCCTCGTGGGCCTTCTGGAGCTTTAAGTCATTGCGGTTCTTGTCGGTTGCCTCAACGCCAACCTTCTTGGGCAGTACGAAGTTGCGCGCGTAGCCGTCCGATACGTTTACGATCTGTCCCTTCTTGCCAAGGGATTTCACATCCTCGAGTAAGATTACCTTCATGGTGATACCTCCTGTATGGTTGTTCTGCTTTGGATCTTAAAGCTGTCCCTCCTCGATCATCACATCGATCGCGTGCTTTAAGACGCCGATGGCCTCGGCCAGGGAGACGTCCTCCATCTGGCAGCCTGCCATGTTCATGTGGCCGCCCCCGCCGAGCCGCTCCATGATGACCTGTACGTTCACCTCGTCGATGGAGCGGGCACTGATAAAGATCTGATTCTGGTACTCCGTGAGCACGAAGCTCGCCTTGACACCCTTGATGTTGAGCAGCTCGTTTGCCGCCTGGGCGCCGATGATGGTCGGACTCTGAATGCCCTGGCCCGGGCAGATGGAGATGGCAAAGGACGTGCGGTAGATCTCCGCCTGGGAGACCGCATCCGCCTTGGCCTTGTACTCCTGAGCATCCTCGCGGAAGAGCTTGCGGACTCTTGTCACGTCCGCACCGTTCCTGCGCAGGAAGGCTGCGGCCTCAAAGGTGCGCACGCCAGTCTTGTTCTGGAAGCTGTTGGTGTCCATGACGATGCCTGCATAGATCGCGTCTGCCTCCTCCGGCCGGATCTTGATGTTCTCCCCGATGTACTGCAGGATCTCGGAGACCATCTCGCACGCGCTGGAGGCATAGGCCTCCACGTAGGAGAGTGTGGCGTTTTCCACGGTCTCCGTGCCCGCCCGGTGGTGATCGAGCACCACGATCGACTTGCACAGGCGCAGCAGCTCCGGGCATTCAGTGATGCTGGGCTTGTTCACGTCCACCACCACAAGGGCCGTGCTGTCCGACACCTTCTCAATGGCCTGCTGGCTGTTGTAAAACAGATCCGAGGGATATTCCGGATTGTTTCGGAAGAGATTTGCCACCGGCTGCAGAGAGGTGGACACGTCGTTGAGCACGATGTGCGCCTCCCGGTTCATGGTCCTGGCGATGCGGTAGACGCCGATGGCAGCACCGAGGCAGTCGAAATCCCCGATCCTGTGGCCCATGATGAAGACCTTGTCCTTGGCGGAGATGATCTCCTTGAGTGCCTGGGCTTTGACTCTTGCCTTGACCCTCGTGTTCTTCTCCACCTGCTGGGTCTTGCCGCCGTAGTAGATGATGTTGTCCGGCATCTTGACCACTGCCTGGTCGCCGCCGCGGCCCAGGGCCAGATCGATGGCATTGCGGGCGAACTCATAGTTCTGCGCGTAGGAGAGGCCGTCCACGCCGATACCGATGCTCAGGGTGATCGCCATCTCGTTGCCGATGGAGACGGTCTTGACGTCCGAGAGGAGCTCGAAGTGCGCGTTCTGCAGCTGAATCAGGGACTTCTTGCGCATGATGATCAGGTACTTGTCCTTCTCGATCTTGCTGCAGATGCCGTCGATGGAGGCAATGTACTTGTTCACCTTACGATCGATGAGCGCGGTCAGCAGGGACCTCTTGACGTCCTCTACCGAGTCCAGCGCCTCCTCGTAGTTGTCCATGTAAATGAAGCCGATGACGATGCTCTGGTCGTCCACTTCCTGAATGGCCAGCCGCACTGCGGTCTCGTCAAACAGGTACAGAGCGATCAGGGCGCCCTCATAGGTGCTGCCGTCGATGATGTCACTGTCCTGGGCCAGCTGGTCCAGCGGGATCCTTCGCATCTCCACCCGGTAGTTGCTGCTCTCGTAGTCGATGACCAGCTTGACGTCGTCCTCCCCGGTGGGGAGCACGTCCTTGGTCAGCGAGGGAAACACGGAGGAGATCTGCCGGTGCATCAGGTTCTCGCGGTTGATCACCCGTTCAAACTCGTAATTCATCCAGATGATCCTGCCGGACTCATCCAGCACCGCGTAGGGCAGCGCCAGGTTCTTCAGGAGCTTCTTCTGCACCTGCCCGTATTCGGTGGCAAAGCTCACCAGCTCATTCATGACCAGGGTGCGGTTGTTCACGTGCTGATAGATCACGATGGCAAAGTAGACCGCCAGAAACAGACTCAGCACCAGGCCGCTCGGCCAGCTGATGAAGTAAATCAGGAGATCGACGAGGATCAGGAAAAACCCCAGGCGGATCGGCATACTGAAGTAGCTGCCCATGCCGCCCTTCATCTTGATATGATTGCTCATCTGTCCAATGCCCTTTCCCCCTCCGCAGTCCTCTTCTCTGCGTCCGGGAGCATACATATTTTTATTATATCATACCGGGCCGGTGGCAGAAACCTATCCTGGCCTGCAACTGCCGGAAAATGGGGCCAAAATGCGGCCAAAGTGGGACCCAAATGACCTGATTTCCCGCAAATTTCAGGCTTTCCCGGGGAGCAAAGGCTCTGTGCGGGTGCGCACCCACGTGCAACAAAAAAACAGCTGCAGAACATTGTCTGCAGCTGTGTCTTGCGTAATTGTCCGGTTGATCCGGGTTTTGCTTACCGCTCGGCGTAAGGCAGGATTGCCACGTGTCTTGCCCGCTTGATTGCTGTGGTCAGCTCTCTCTGGTGGGTAGCGCAGGTTCCTGTGATTCTTCTGGGAAGGATCTTTCCTCCCTCAGAGATGTACTTCCGAAGCTTGGCAGCATCCTTGTAATCGATGGTGCTGTCCTTTCCGCAGAAAACGCAAACCTTTCTCTTTCTGTGGAAATTGTTCTTACGTCTGAACGGCTTGTCGCCATTTTCAGTCTTTGTGTAAGGCATGTCTTCCTCCAATTTCTTTTCCACTCGCGTGTCTGCAGCGGACGCTGTTGCCGGTCCTTAGTTGAAAGGCAGCTCCTCGTCAATGCCCTCGGGGATGTTCATAAATCCGTCGACGGCACCGGAGGGAGCTTCCTCCTTCTTTGCAGGAGCGGCGCTTCCCGAGGATCTTCCAGCTGCTGCAGCATAGCTGCTGTAGTCCGGGCCCTCCGACTGCGCATTCTTGCTCTCTGCAAACTCCTGATCTTCCGCCACGACTTCCGTGGTGTAGACCTTGACACCGTCCTTGTTGGTGTAGGAGCCGGTCTGAATTCTCCCGCGAATGCAGATCTTGATTCCCTTGTGGAAATACTTCTCTGCAAACTCTGCGGGTTTTCCGAAGGCCACACAGGAGATAAAATCTGCCGTGGGCTGATCGTTCTGTCCGTTGCTGCGTCCGCGTCTCCTGTCAACTGCGAGCGTATATCTCGCAATCGCCATGGAGTTGTCCCCCTGTGAATATCTCACATCGGGGTCTCTTGTCAATCGTCCCATCAGGACTACACTGTTCATTCTGTCCTCGTCTTTCTGTTACGCTTCGTCTTGCTTCACGCACAGATATCTGATGACGTTGTCCATGATCCGCATTCTCTGCTCGATCTCATGGATGGCAGAACCCTCGGCATTGAACTGAATGAAGTAGTAGCAGCCTTCATTCATCTTCTGAATCTCGTAAGCGAGCTTCTTCTTGCCCCAGTCGTCAACATTTGTGATCTCTCCGCCGAATCTCTCGACAAGAGCCTTGCAATTGTCAACAACTGCAGTTCTGGCATCATCCTCGATCTGCGCATTCACAACAACGCATAACTCGTACTTGCTCATGTGCTTTTACCTCCTTCTGGTCTCTGGCTCACACCCCTCGGTGTGAACAAGGAATTTTTTTGCTCTCTCCCGTCCTCCCCGGCAGTGCTTCTCAGAAGCACCCGCAAAAGGGCAGAAAAGGGCGAGGGTGAACCCTCACGGGTTTCCATAATACCACGACCACCCGGAGGCTTGCAAGCACATTTTGCATCTTTTTCAGAAAACTGGCGGCACTTTTTCCGTCTGGCTCAGTCGCAGCTCCCCAGCACCTTTCCGATGGAATCGGAGATCACGAGATCCGCCTGGGCATCCCGGGAGGTGGCGCCCTTGTTGATCAGAATCAGCTTGTTCCCGGTGTAGTAGTCGATGAGGCCTGCTGCCGGGTACACCACCAGGGAGGTGCCGCCGATAATCAGGACATCGGCATTGCGGATCGCCAAAACGGCCCGGTCCAGGATGTCCATGTCCAGGCCTTCCTCGTAGAGGACGACATCCGGCTTTACCCTGCCGCCGCACTTTGTGCAGTGGGGCACGCCCTCCTGCTGCATCATGAAGTCTGCGTCGTAGAACGCGTGGCAGCGCTCACAGTAGTTGCGGTGCACGCTTCCGTGTAGTTCCAGGACGTTTTTGCTGCCCGCCGCCTGGTGGAGCCCATCGATGTTCTGCGTGATCACCGCCTTGAGCTTCCCCTCCTGCTCCCACTGGGCAAGCTTTTTGTGTGCCGCGTTGGGCTGTGCCTTTGCCCCGGGGATCAGGATCTTGTTCCGGTAAAACCGAAAGAACTCCTCCGGACGGCTCTCATAGAAGGTGTGGCTCAAAATCTCCTCCGGCGGATAGTCGTACTGCTGGTGGTACAGCCCATCCTGGCTTCGGAAATCCGGGATACCGCTCTCCGTGGAGACCCCTGCCCCGCCAAAGAACACCACATTGTCGGAGCCCCTGACGATCTCGTTCAGCTTCTGAATCTTCTCCTCATTGGTCATAACCAGTGGTTCCCTCCTTTCTGCTGACCCTATGATAATACAAAAGTCCGGGCATAGGTGCCCGGACTTTTGCGCCGCGGCAGGACTGCCGCGGGAAATTTTTCTTTTGGTTTACTCGATCACGTGGATCCATCCCTCGGGTGCTTCGATCTCGCCCTCCTGGATTCCCAGGAGCGTGCTGCGCAGCTTCGACATCCAGGGGCCCATCTCCTCCATGCCGGAAGCGAAGGCGTAATCCGTGCCGTGGTCGTTGATCTTGCCGATGGGGCTGATGACGGCAGCGGTGCCGCAGAGGCCGCACTCCTTGAACTCGCCGTCCTTGATCTCCTTCAGGTAGACCGGCCGCTCGTCGACCTTCATGCCCAGATAGTGCTCTGCCACATAGACCAGGCTTCTTCTGGTGATGGAAGGCAGGATGGAGTTGGACTTCGGAACAACCAGGGTGTCATCCTGTGCCACAAAGAGGATGTTTGCGCCGCCGGTCTCCTCAATCTTGGTTCTGGTGGCTGCATCCAGGTAGATGTTCTCTGCAAAGCCTGCCTGATGTGCCTCCACAATGGCCTCCAGGCTCATCGCATAGTTCAGGCCAGCCTTGATGTTGCCGGTGCCGTGCGGTGCCGCACGGTCATAGTCCGTGATCCGGACGTAGATCGGCTTTGCGCCGCCCTTGAAGTAAGGTCCCACAGGCGTGCAGAAAATGCGGAACTGATAGTCATCTGCGGGCTTGACGCCGATGACCGGGCTGATGCCGAAGACATAGGGGCGAAGGTACAGCGTTGCGCCGGTGCCATAGGGCGGAACCCAGGCATCGTTTGCCTTGACCACCTGATGCACTGCGTCGACGAACTGATCCACCGGAACCGGCGGAATCTCCAGTCTCTTTGCGGAATCGTACATTCTCTGTGCGTTCAGATCCGGACGGAAGGTCACGATGTGGCCGTCCTTCGTGGTGTAGGCCTTCAGTCCCTCGAATACGGACTGGGAGTACTGCAGTACGGCAGCATCCTCGCTCATCACGATCTGATCGTCTTTGGTGAGGCCGCCCTCATCCCACGCGCCGTTGGCTGCCTTGTAATTGGCCACATACCGGTAATCGGTTTTCACATAGGCAAAGCTCAGGTTTGCCCAGTCGAGGTTTTTCTTTTCCATCGTATTTTCCTCCATCGAACGCCAGCTTCCTGGTTTTCTCCTGACGCCCATTATAGAACTGCCCGGCGGCATTTTCCATAGGGAAATGCTATGACAATTTCGGAATCTGCCCTGCCGCCGCGGCATCCTTCCGGCATTTTCCAAAATTATCATACGAATAAAATATTATTCCCATCCTACCATTGCTTCCCCTTGCTGACTCAGGCTGTGATCCCCTTCTCGGCAAGGATCTTTTTCCCCCGCAGTTTCCAGTGTACCTTCCGCACCGTGCGCGGCGCTGCGGCAAACAAAAGAAGGTAGCCCCGGTTTTTTGCCGTGAGGGCGGGGCACCGGAAGATGTCCCCAAAGTGCCTTCGAAGGTAGGCAACCGTCTCCTGATAAAACGCGTTGTCCCTCGTCATGTCCGGGATCGGCACGTGGAGAAGGTAGTCGAGCCGCTCATAGAGGCCAAAGCGCCTTGCCGCCGGCTTTAGATCCGGAAAGCGCAGGACGAGGTTTTTCTCGCACCAGTCGGCGTGGCGGATGATGTCCACGTAGACCCGTGAGAACTTCGACGGGTTGTCGCTGGTTCTGGTCACGGACCCCGCCCGGTGCACCACCCGGTATCCCCGAAGGGGAAGCCGAAGGACCCCTTCCAGTCCTGTTCCCTCCTGCATTGCCGCCATCTCCATCAGGAGGCGGAAGTCCTCTCCCGTCGTCCCCTCGGGGAAGCGGAAGTTTCGGACAAATGCGGCGGGGAGAATCCCGGTGCAGAAGGAGGCGTCCCCGGTGTAGAGAAGAAGGCTCTCTGCAAAGTCCCGGGGCGTCACAAGCTCCCGCTGCTCCGGCATGGGCACCACGTCCGGCAGGCGGTGCCCCGCCTCGTCCACCTCCTCCCGGCCGATCTGGACAAGATATCTCGTGATCTTCATCCGCTCCAGGGTTTTTGCCCCATCCAGGAGATTCTCATACATGTCCGGGTAGATCAGATCGTCTGCATCCACAAAACCGATGTAGGTTCCCCGGGCATTGGAGAGCCCTACGTTTCTTGCGCTGGAAGCACCGCCGTTTTCCTTGTCAAAGACCCGGATCCGCGGGTCCTGCCTTTCAAGCTTTCTGCAGATCTCTCCCGACGCGTCCTTGGAGCCGTCATTGATGAGCAGGATCTCCAGGTCCTGCACGGTCTGCTCCCGGATCGAGGCCACCGTCCGCTCCAGAAAGGGTGCCGCGTTGTAAACCGGGACGATGACGGACAGGAGCGGCTGTTGTTTGTTACTCATGTGTACCTCTTCCTAGACGCGGACAAAGGGCTTCTTACAGGGGTCCACCGAGGCAGGACCCTCTGCGGGTGCCTTGGCAAGGCCCGCCCCTTCGAGGATTCCCTCCGAGACCGCAAGCAGTGCCTCTGCCGCGTGCTCCGCATTCCAAAGACCCGTGATCGTCTTCTCCGCCTCAGCTCCAAGCCTTCGAACCAGCGTCGGATCGTGGAGAAGGCGTTTTGTTCCCGCAAGGAGCTGTTCATAGGAGCGGCTCTCATAGAGAAGGCCGTTCTCTCCGTTTTGGATGAGAAACGGCACGGCCCCCGCCTCATTTCCCGCAAGCACCGCGCAGCCGCTGTTCATCGCCTCGTTGACAACGGCTCCCCAGCCCTCCCCGGCATCGCTGGTAAAGAGGTGGATATCCGCACGCTCCATTTTTTCCCGCACCGTGTCGGGATCGGTGAGGCCAAGGAGCGTCACCTCCTGTTCAAGGCCCTCTTCTTTCAGAGTCTTTCGCGCCGCTTCCTCGCCCTCGCCGCCGCCCGCGATCGTTAAGTGAAAGCGCTCTCCCCCGCGCTTTAAATCCGCCGCAAGGCGCAGCACCTGCTCCGGGTGCTTGAAGTCCACAAAGCGGCCGGCCCAGATCAGTTCCGGGACGTCCCCGCTGCGGCTTCCCGCCTTGATCTTCTGCAGCTCTCCCGGCGCATAGTGCCTGCAGGGCGGGAAATACCCCCAGCGCAGCTTTTTTCCGGGAAAAGCGTGGATGATCCGAAAATCCGATCCCACATATCCCCCGGCGCTTAAGAGGTAATAGGGCTTTCTGGCAAAGCGCGTGTACTGCCGGTACTTGGCGGCAAGCCCCCTTGGGGAGATGGCTTTCCACTGTCCGTCCTTGTAGAGGCGCTCCGAGACCCGAAAGGTCAGAAGGTCGGTGGTAAGAAGACGCTGCGTCACAAGCTCCTCCGCCTCCGGCGCCCAGCCGGCAAGAAGGACCGTGCTGCCAAGAATGGCCTTTTTTGCCCGCTCCGGTTCTTCCAAAAGGCGGATCACATAGGGCGGCCGCTCTCTCTTCCAGCCCATCTTCTGCCGCTCGCTGTCCATCTCCTCGGTCTCAATAAAGAGAAAGCGGTTTCCCGTCCGCTCTGCCATCGCGTTGCAGAAGGGGATCTGATGGTGATTGATGTAGTTTGACACAAAGGTGACGTCCAAGGTCTCTCCCCCCGTAAAGCCTATGCCCCGCAGATGCTCCGGTAGATCTCCAGCAATCTCCTGTAGTTGGTGTCCGGGTTGTGCCGGATCTTCGCCCGCTGCGCCGCGTTCCGGCCAAGAAGAGAAGCCATCCCGCTGTCATAGAGGATGGTCTCCACCCCCTCGGCCAGTTCCCCGGTGCGGCCGGCAGGAAAGAGGATTCCCTCCTCCCCGTCCAGCACAAGGTCCCCGATGCCGCCGACCTTGGAGGCCACCACCGGCACGCCAAGGAGCATTGCCTCGCACAAAGAGTTGGGGGAGTTCTCCACCGCCGAGGGGCAGACAAAGACGTTGCAGCGAAGGTACTGCTCCTTCATCTGCTCCGCCGAGAGCTTTCCCAGCATAATCACCCTGCCCTGCAGGTGGTTTTTGCGGATGAGGCTCTTTAAATACAGCCCGTAGGAGCTGATCCAGAGGGGCTCCGGGACGCGCTTTCTTACGCCCGGCACCTCGCCGATGATGGAGTTGCCCGCAACGCACACCTTCGCCTCCGGGAACTTCTCCAAAATCTGCGGCATGGCCTCCAGCAGGTAGTGAAAACCCTTCAGGGGATAGTCCCCCTGGCTCAGAAAGATCCGGCCGGGCTCCATCTGCTGCGGGTCCCAGGCCCCGGTGTAGAACGGGGTCCGCATGGTCTCGTTCATCTTGTGATAGACCGCATCCGGGTTGATCTCCCCGGTGCGCTCCCGGTCAAAGGAGGTCCGCCCCGTGATGTGGGCCGTGTGGTGGAGCGCATGCTCCTCGCGCCGTGCGCGGATCTGAAACTTGTGCTGCTGCTGTTCCAGGGAGTCCTTCCGGTACCAGTCCCGGAAGGTCACCCGCTTCTGCACCCGATAGGGGAGGTCCGCCATGTAGGCCTCGGCGATCGTGCAGCAAAGGCCCTGAATGCCGATCAGCGTCCGCTCCGGCTCCCGGAAGGAGCGCACCATCGCCAGGGTGTGGGGGAACTCGGTGCCGAAGATGTGCACCATGTCCGGCTGAAAGTCCTCCAGGATCTGCTGAAAGCGGGTCTCCAGGTTCCGGTCATAGATCTCCGGGGCATTCAGGTTCTCGAGAAAGCCGTAGAAGCGCACGGACCCGCCCGCGCCGGAATCCCCGAAGTCCGACACCGGGTAGGAGAGATTCACGTTCCCCACCTGCTCCGGCACCGGGCAGGCGACCCCCAGCTCCACCAGGTTCTCCCCGTTTCCGGGCTCCCGGATGAGGCGCGCAAAGCTCCCCGAGAGCCACCCCTCCCGGTTGGAATAGGGCAGCCCCATCTTTTCCGCAAAGGCGGGGAGCATGATGTTGCAAAGCCATAGCACTCTCATTGGGATTTTTGTCCGTGTCCTCTCCTGATCTGATATACCGCGTTCTTGACCGCGTCATAGGCGGCCGCGGTGTGTTTTCCGCCGGCAAGTTTCTCCCGCAAAGGCTGCAGGGAGACGACAAGATACGCCCGGTAGCAAAAAAGCTCCCGCCGGGTAAAGTACTGCTGTGTGATCTCCCGGTGCTCCTTTGCAGAGAGCGCCCTGCCCTTTTCCGTCTCCGAGTACCCGCCACCCTCATAGTCCGCGATGACAAGGGGCAGGCCATAGGTCCCGGCTCCCTCCCGCAGCACCGCGTACAAAAAGTGCTCGTAGTCCGCCCGGACCCGGTACCTGGTGTCAAAAGCCCGCGCGGCAAAGAGGTTTCTTGTGTAGAAGCAGGCCTGATGGCAGGGCAGATACCGGTACATCGCAAAGTGGGTCATCTTCGGGTTTGCCGCCACCCGCTGGCCGGTGCGCCGCTCGATGACGTCCCCGTACAGAATCGCCCGCTCCCCCGCGTGGGGGAGCGCCGCCTCGTGGACGGCGGATAAGACCTTCTCATCGTGCAGGAGGTCTCCGCAGTTTAAAAAGTAGATGAACTCGCCCTGGGCACAGGCGAGGGCCTCGTTCATCCCGTCATAGATGCCCGCATCCTTCCGGCAGATCAGCCGGATGCGGGGATCGGCGGGAACCGTTTCCAGGGAGCCGTCCGTCGAACCCGCGTCCTTGATGAGGATCTCCAGATCCCCAAAGGTCTGCTTCAGAATGCTCGCAACCGTCTTTTGGAGTTTGTCTCCGGCATTGCGGCTCACCACAATGACGGAAAAAAAAGGTGTGTTCATAAAAAATCTCACTCAATGCTCCGGGATGGCGTCTCCGGCAGATCGTGGAACAGAAAGCTCCGATAGGGCAGAATCCGGATCGTGCTGTCACTTGCCCGGTGCAGGAACCAGACAAAGATCAGAACCGCCGCAAGAATCACCAGCGCCGTCAGCGCCTTCCTGGTTTTCTCCCGGTCTTTTGGAATTCTCCGAAGAAGGGCGGGGACGAGGAAGATCTGGGTCGTCACCAGGTAGTAGGCGATCCTGGAGAGCTCCGGGACAAAGGAGGCAAAGACATACAGATAAAGGGCAAGAAGATTTGCCTGATACCAGAACCGCTCCTTTCCGACGAGCTTTCTCGGGGACATCCCCGCAAGGTGAAAGACATACCAGGAGAGAAGAAGCAGCACCAGGCACCGCGCGATGTTGGGCCAGCTGATGCTCCCCCCGGCCGCCAGAATCGCGGTGTCCTCATAGGAGGGATAGAGCTTTACAATCAGCGCCATCCAGCGGCTCTGCGTCGCGTAGACGAGGGCGCCCAGGGCGGCGAGAAGTCCCAGCTGCCAGCGCTTCCAGGCAAAGGCCGCCATCGGGTAGAGCAAAAAGACCACCAGCACCGACTTGTGGAAGGACGCCGCGGCAAGGATGGTGAGCACAAACCAGAGGTACTCCCTTCGAAAGAAGAACCGCAGGGAAAACACCGCGGCCGCCAGGGCGAAGTAGTACCGGACCGTATTGTAGGTCTGGAAGTAGCAGCCCGACATCATGAAGAGGAAAAAGGCAAGGCCAAAATCCTCCCCCGCCTCATCCCGGATGGCAAGCAGAAACAACAGGATCGTAAAGAGCGCAAAGAGGGCAAACACCAGCAGGTAGTTCTCGTACCCGCACAGGCCGTAGATCAGCTTCACAAATGCGTTGAAGCCCGGCTCCGTCGGGACATAGGCATCCACCGAGGCGAGGTGAAAGAACTCCACGTAGCGCATGTAGTCATTTCCCGTCGCCTGCCGGAGCGCCGAGGGGATAAACAGGACAAAAAACAGAATGAGAAACAGCGCCTTCTGCGCATATCCTGCCCGTGAGACGCTCCCCAGGGGACCGGATTTTCTGTCCAGATCCCCGATCGTATATGCCAGCAGCACCGAGACCGCGGCAATCGCGCCATAGAGTATCACGCTTCCCGTATCCCCCGTTTCATCAGCTGATAGGCCTTCTTCACCGGGATTTGCCGGCACATCCTGTCACGCTTGGCAAGAAGAAACCGCAGCGCAAAAGGCTTTGCCATCACCCCGTAGAGATAGTGGTAGAGGGCACCGCGGTCGTAGAAGAACTTCTCGTTGTACCCGGTAAACCAGGTGGAGGCCTCTCCGTTCTCCCGGTTCTTCTCGTGACCGATCGTGACGGGCACCGCCAGGATCCGAAGGCCCTTCTTCAGGCAGTCGTGCAGAAACAAAGAGTCCTCCCCGTTGGAGTACTTTGCCCCGCCCCCAAAGAGCAGAGAAAACCAGACGTTGGCCCGCCGGATGCTCGAGAGCCGGCAGCACAGGGCATAGGTGGGGTAGCGGCCGTAGTTGTACCAGCGCACCCGCTTCACCTTCGTGTTTTCGTAGGTGCGCCGCGACTTCTCCGCGGTCACGTTGAAGACCAGGATGTCCTCCTTCGGGTACTTCTCAAAAGTAGAAAGGACCTTCTGCTCGTAGTCGTCATCGTAGATGATGTCGTCATCCGCAAACAAAACCAGGTCTCCCCGGGCGCGCATCAGCGCGTTGTTCCGGTTGAGACCCACACCCCGCTCGGCAAAGGCAAAGGAACGGACCGTGTGCCCGCGCCTTGTGAATTCCTTGAAGGCCACCTCCTGGCACTGGTTGCAGATCACCGCATCCGTGGAGATGTTCATGTGCTCTGCCAGCATGATGTCATTTTCCTGCACTGCGGCAATCAGAACTTCAAGTGTCATGACTTCCCTTTTGTGTGTACGGCGCCCGGCTCTCTGTAGTAGCGCCGAAGAAACTTCCCGTCGGAATCAAGGAGCACGGCTCCGGGAACTTTTGCCCCGCGGTCCAGAAGCCGCTCCAGAAGGTGCTCGGTTCTCGTTCCCTTCCCGCTTCCCCAGAAAAGAACGAGAAGAACGGTCTTTCCGGAAGGGTCCGTGTCCCCCGCAGGGACAAAGCGGGGATCTGCAAGAGCCGCTGCCGCCGCCTTTTCCTCCTTGTCAGAAAGGCCGGCGAGGCAGATATTACCCTCCGTCTTTTGAAGAAGTTCCTGCAGATTTTCCCTGGTCTCTTTTTCCAGAAAGGCAGGAAGCGGCGCGCTCCCCTTCTTTCCCGTGACGGCAAGCGCCGGCACCTGGTAGCGGCGGCGCACCTCTTCCGGGGTGTACACCGCATCATCCAGGATCTCCCGAAGCCAGAGAAAGAGCGCGGAAAAGACAAGCCCCAGCACCAGCCCAAGAAGGGCCGCGTTCCGGCTCCTGTCCTGCACCGTCACAAGCTCCGGCTCTGTCGCGGAGAGGAAGGTGATGGAATCAAACTCCTTTGCGCTCTCCCCGAACTGCACCAGGGCATCCTGGATGGCCTTCGAGAGGCCCTCCGCCTTCTCCTTCGTGTCACAGGTCACCGTCACACTCAGAAAGCGGATGTCCGAGATGAGGTCCGCCTTGGTGTCCGCCTGGGCCTCCTCCAGGGTCATCCCCGCAGGGAGCTCCGCCTCGATGGTCTCGTAGATCCCGGGGTGGGTGAACAAAAGCCCCTGCCAGGTGGCCGCGTTGTAGTAGTCGTAAGCGGTCTGGGTGTTCTCGTTGTAGGCAAAGGAGAGCTCATAGGTGGCCGTCGTCTCGTACTGCCGCTGGCCCTGCACCGTCACGATGACCGCCGTGTAGATCAGGAAAAAGAGAAGGGCGAGGCACACGCCCGACACCGGCACGATCCAGATCCTGTGGATCGTCCGAAGATATACGCTCCTGTGGTCCTCTACCTCCCCGAGGTGTCCATCCTGCATCATGTCTTGTTCCCGTCCTTTAGCGCTGTCGTCTGTCCCGCGTCCACGCCCTCGGTGCTGTCCGGCTGGAACAGGATCTTGAGCGTGAGCAGCATCAGCTTGATGTCAAGCCAGACGGAGTAGTTCTGAATATAGGTGAGGTCGAGCTTGAGCTTGTCATAGGGCGTCGTGTTGTACTTGCCATAGACCTGGGCATAGCCGGCAAGTCCCGCCTTCACCTTCATGCGATAGGCAAACTCCGGCATCTCCTGCACGTACTGGGCAATGATCTCAGGCCGCTCCGGCCTCGGGCCGATAAAGCTCATCTCGCCCCGCAGGATGTTGACAAGCTGCGGCAGTTCATCGAGCCGGCACTTGCGGATAAAGTGTCCCACCGGGGTGATCCGGTCGTCGTGCTCTGCTGCAAGCCGCGCCACGCCGTCCTTCTCCGCGTCCACCCGCATGCTCCGGAACTTGATGATCTTGAATTCCTTCTGATGGATCGTGCACCGGGTCTGTTTGTAGAACACCGGGCCCCCGTCGTAGGCCTTCACCAGGATCGCGGTGATAAGAAACAGGGGCGAAGTGACCACCAGCAGGATCACGCTGCAGACCACGTCGATGAACCGCTTCCAGAACCGCTGCCCAAAGGTCAGGGCATACTCCCGCGTCATGTACAGGGGCGTGTCAAACAGATGGAGCTGAACCGATCCCTTGACCAGAACGTCCGGAATCTTGGGCATCATGTAGAGCCGGATATTGCGCTCATAGCAGAACTTGAGCAGCCGGTCCCGGTCCGCCACGTCGATGTCCCACAGAACCACCGCCCACTCCTTCGAGAGGATGCACTTCTCCACCGCGGGCAGTCCCTGGTCGATGCCGATCTCCTGCTCCACACGGTAGCGGTCCGGGCGGGAGGCAAACTTTCCCAGGATGTCCTCGATGGGCCGCGCCCCGTGCACGATAAGAAGCGGCGTCGGGGGAAAGACCTTCTTGTAGACCTTGTCTGAGAGGTTTACCCAAAAAATGGCAAACAGCACCTGAGCCAGGGTACACAGGGCCATGGGCCCCACCGGCAGCGTCCAGTTCCGGAGGAGCGAATCCTGAAAATAGGAGATGATGTTGACCAGAAGCAGGGAGAAGACCTGGGAGAGGATCACGTCCAGGGGCTTCATATACCCCGCCTTCAGTCCGCCGTAAGTGTACTGGAAGAACAAAAGCAGGACAAAATAGATGGCAAGGACCAGGATGTGGCCCTTGAAGTAAAACTTGAGTTTGAGCCGCACCAGCGGGTAATAGGCGGTAAACCACAGGGCCGCATACAGAAGGACCTGCACCACCACGCCAAGAAGCGGCAGCTCCAGGGCGGCAACTCTCCGAATCGAATCTCTCTTAGTTCTTCCCATAAGCCTTTCCAGCCTGCAGGGGGTCGGTTTCCCCGTTCTGCGCCCCATGGGCGGCAGAATCCCCTGCCTCGTTCTCCTGTCCGTGCTCCTTCTCCTTCGGCGCTTCGTCCTGACCGACCTTCTGCCGAAGCAGGTAGATCGGGCGGTTCTTCACCTCCAGGTAGGTCTTGGAGAGGTACTCCCCGACAATGCCGATGCAAAGCAGCTGGATGCCGGAAACCAAAAGGATGATGCACACCAGGGACGGCCAGCCGCTGGTGGGATCGCCGAAGGCGAGCTTTCGGATGATCACCACAATGATGCCGATGATGGCAACCAAAAAGAACAGAATGCCCGTAAACGAGGCAATCGCAAGGGGTTCCGTCGTGTAGGCGACGATGCCGTCGATCGCGTACAGGAACAGACTCCAGAAGTTCCACTTGGTCTTGCCGTGGGCCCGCTCGATGTTCTCGTACTCCACCCACTTGGTGCGGAAGCCCACCCAGCTGAAGATACCCTTGGAAAAGCGGTTGTACTCGGTGACGGAGAGAATCGCGTCCACCACCTGCCGCTTCATGAGGCGGTAGTCTCTGGCGCCGTCCACGATCTCGGTCTTGGAGTACCGGTTGATCATGTGGTAGAAGCGCCGTGCAAACCAGGAGCGGACCGGGGGCTCACCCTTTCTCGTGGTGCGCCGGGTTGCCGCCTGGTCGTACCCCTCCTCCAGGTAGCCGAACATCTCCGGCAAAAGTGAGGGCGGATCCTGCAGGTCCGCGTCCATGATGGCCACATAGTCTCCCCGTGCCGCCTGGAGCCCGGCGTACATCGCGGCCTCCTTGCCGAAGTTGCGCGAGAACTGCAGAAGGACCACCTTCGGATCCTTCTCGCGGAGCTTCAAGACATTCTCCGCCGTCTTGTCGGTGGAGCCGTCGTCCACGTAGATCAGCTCGTAGTCAATTCCCTTGGAATCAAAAAAGGCCTTGTTCTGGATAAACGCCTCATAAAAGTATGCGATGTTCTCCTCCTCGTTGAAGCAGGGAACAATGGCACTCAGAAGACTCATAACCTTATACCTCTTTGCCAGGATCTGTTTTGCCCGCCAAAAAAGGGCGGGAAATCCCGCCCTATTGTACCAACATTTTTGAAATTTATATAGTGCGGAAGAAATCCCGCCCTGTGCCTACTTGTTGGCCGCGGACCGCAGGAAGGCCTCGGTCCTTGGACTCTTGGGATGGGAGAAGAGCTCCTCCGGGGTGCCCTCTTCCTCGATCTTTCCCTGGTCCATGAACACGACCCGATCCGCCACATCTCTGGCAAAGTTCATCTCGTGGGTGACGACAATCATCGTCAGGCCCTTCTCCGCCAGATCCTTCATGACGTTCAAGACCTCTCCCACCATTTCCGGATCCAGAGCGGAGGTGGGCTCGTCAAAGAGCATGAGCTTGGGGTCCATGCACAGAGCCCTCGCGATCGCGACGCGCTGCTTCTGCCCGCCGGAGATCGTGCGCACATCGGCGCCGGCAAAGCCGCGCATGCCCACCTGATCCAGGCGGTGCAGGGCGACCTCCCGGGCCTCCTCCTTCGAGCGCTTCAGCACCATGCACTGGGGCTTCACGCAGTTCTCCAGGACATTCATGTTGGAGAAGAGGTTGAACTGCTGAAAGCACATCCCGACCTTCGCCCGGTAGGCGTTGACGTCCTTCGTGTGCAGGATGTCCTCGCCGAAGACCCGGATCGTGCCGGAATCGGCCCGCTCCAGCAGGTTGATGCAGCGAAGAAGGGTGGATTTGCCGGAACCGGAGCGCCCGATCAGGCACACCACTTCCTTTTCGCGGACGGAGAAGTCGACACCCTTGAGCACCTCCAGGTTTCCGAAGCGCTTGCGGATGTCCCGGATCTCCACGATAGGCTGTTCTGCTTGCATGTCAATCCTCCTTACTCGTCCGCATCAGGCCGGCATTGGCGGGATCCGTGTCACTCATCGGAATCGTCAGCGTCGCCGTGCGGTTCATCCGCTTCTCAATCAGGTTCAGGATAAGGCTCGCCACCGAGGTCAGAAGCAGATAGATCATGGCCTCGATGAAATAGGTCTCCGTGAAGTGGAAGGTGGATCCCGCAATGCTCTTTGCCTGGAACATCAGCTCCGTGATGGAGATGATCATCAGCACCGAGGAGTCCTTGATGTTGACGATGAGCTCATTGCCGATCGCGGGGAAGGCGTTGCGGATTGCCTGGGGCAGCACCACCGCAAACATGCACTGGGCATTGGACATGCCAAGGCTTCTTGCGGCCTCCGTCTGTCCCTTATCCACCGCCTGGATGCCGGAGCGGACAATCTCTGCCATGTAGGCGCCGGTGTTGATGCTGATGACCACGATGGCCGCCGTCAGGGCGTCCCAGTGGATCACATTCAGCAGCGCGTAGTAGAGGAACACCGCCTGCACCATCATGGGCGTACCGCGGAAGACCGTGATGTAGACGTTGGCAAGGATGTCAAAGAGCTTTTTGAAGAACTTTGCCGCTGCCCCCGCCGTCAGGTCCAGCTTCGCGGCGCGAAAGCCTCCTACCAAAAGGCCCAGGATCAAACCGAAGGCCGTGCCCGTCAGGGCGACGATCAGCGTGGTCCGAACGCCCAGCAGCAGGCTGGAGCCGTATTTTGACAGAATCTCGTAGCAATTTTGGATAAACATGATGCCGGATGGCCCTTCCGTTGTGGTTTGGTTTACTCGTTGGCAGGCTGACGCTCGACAGCGGCCTGCATCAGCTCGTTCCGCTCATCGGTGGAGATCGCAGACAGGGCGGTCTCGAGCTGATCCTTCAGATCGGTGTCCTCCTTGCGGACGGCGATGGAGACCGAGGTGTCAGCATCAAAGCCCTCGCCCTCAGCAAAGCGCACGATCGCAAGATCGGGGTTGGCAGCGACAACGCCGTTTGCCACCGGGAGCTCAGAGACGACGCCGTCGACAGCGCCTGCCTGCAGGGCCTGGATGGCAGCGGGGAAGGTCTCCGCCGCGGGCTGATGGGTGACGCCCTGGATCTGGTCGATGACCTCATCGTAGATCGTGTTCATCTGGCCCTGTACCACAGCACCGGAGAAATCCTGGATGCTGGTAGCGTTGACATAGTCGCTGTCCGCACGGACAATCATGACCTCCTCAGAAGTGTAGTAGGGAGAGGTAAAGGCAACCTCCTCCTCACGCTCCGGGGTATCGGTCATGCCGGCGATGATGGCATCGATCTGGTTGTTCTGCAGGGACAGGATCAGGTTGTCCCAGTCGAGCTTGACGATCTGCACGGGGCGTCCCAGGGCATCCGCCATCTTCGTCGCGATGACGACATCATAGCCGTCGGCGTAGTCGGTGTCGGTGATGGGCTGGGTGAACTCACCGGGTGTGGTGGTTGTCCAGTTGAACGGCGCGTAGTTGCACTCCATGCCGACCCGGAAGGGATCGCCCGTGGCAGTGGACTCTGTGGTGGCAGCAGCGGCCTCGGTCGAGGCAGATGCGGCTTCTGTGGTGGCAGCTGCGCTCTCAGTGCCGGCAGCGGCTGCGGCAGTCGATGCCGCCGTGCTGCTCTCTGAGCTGGAGCCGCATCCTGCCAGGAGCATGGCAGCCGCCAGGGCGGCCGCAGTAACCAATGATCTTCTTCTCATAAACAAACCTCCTCATCCGCAGCCGGGCAGCTGCTCCTTCCGCCCAAGGACACCGGGGACGAAAAAAGGAACCATATGTGTCCGACACATATGGCTCCTTCGCTTGCTTCCATTCCCATTATTGAAATAGCGCCTCTTCGATCACGAAGGAGTGGTACAGATCTTCTCTGTACCCCCACGGTCCCAGGTCCGCCGGCCCGGTCCGTTCGGCGGTGACTGCCTTTCCCCCCGTTCCCAGCCTGCCGGCTCCCGGGGATACTCTTCTACACCGCTACCTCTATATGTTGTCTTTCTGCCACTCTAATGCAGGAGCCCCTCCTTGTCAACCATTTTGTACAAATGTATACAATGATGCGAACTGCGCTGCGGCCGGAAAACCGGGCTGTTTCGCCCGCTTTTTTCCGCGATCACGCGGTGATGTCCCGCCGGATCGCCTTTTTGCAAAAAGGCGTGCGATCCCTGCACTGGGCAGCAAAAAAGAGCTGCCGCAGCAATCTGCAGCAGCTCCGTGCTCTCTGAAATTAATAGGTTCCGGGTTCCCGGAAGATTGCAACGCCCACCAGCCCGGGACCGGTGTTGACCGCCAGCGTCGCCGTGATCTGCTGCTCAAAGAGGATCTCCGCGTTCTGAAGGGCGCTCTCCAGCATGGCCTGCATGGCCATGGCCTCTTCGTGGGCATTGCCCTCCTCGATCACGATCCAGACTTTGTGGCCAAAGCAGTATTTGACCACTTCCTCAGCCAGTTTGATCTTGGCAAGCCGCGCGCCGCGGATCTTCGCCTCGGTGTAGTAGGTACCGGCCTCATCGCAGGAGATGATGGGCTTGATCTGCAGAACAGAGCCCACGGCCCCCGCCACCTTTCCGATCCGGCCGCCGCGCTGCAGGTACTTGAGGGTATCCATATAGAAAAAGACCTTGCTGTCCCGGATCTTCTCCTGCATCCCGCTGCACACTTCATGGTAGGGCTTTCCCAGCTTGAGCATCCGTGCCGCCCAGATGGCAAACAGGCCGGCGCCCATGGAGATGTTCTTGGAGTCAAAGACAAAGACATCCAGATCTTCCTCCTCCAGGGCAGCGAGGCGGAAGGTATTGTTGGTCCCGGAGAGACTGGCGGAGATCGTCACCGCAATGACGTGCTCAAAGCCCTCCTCTTTCAGGCTCTCATATTCGTCCATGACCTCGGCAATGGAGGGCGTGGAGGTGGTGGGAAGCTCATTGGGGAAGCGGTTGTACACGGTCAGAGGATCGATGTCCACGCCGTCCCGGTAGTCCCGCTCCGGATAAATCACACGGAGCGATATCATGCGAATATCGTACTGTCTGCGCACGACCTCCGGAATGTCACAGCCGGAGTCAATCAGCACAGCCGTCTTCTGCTCGTTCATTTCACGGCCTTCCTGCCTGTCGATCCCTGCGGCAGGCTACGTAGTTTTACAAACTACATATCTAGGATACCTTCTTTACCCCGAATAGTGAAGCCTCACACGACTAAAGTCGCGTGCTTCCATACCACCTTCCGGTGGATA
>JBJEYC010000199.1:0-2268 GCA_051886435.1 Lachnospiraceae bacterium | reverse complement strand
CCGTATTCGGTGTACACGCTGCATACGAACGCGCATTTTTCCCATGAGAGGGCAGCAAGAACTTTCGGATACCATCCCCGGGATATGGAAGAGAGCATCCGGGCATCCCTGCAGTAAATCCCGGCATTTTTGGCAGCGCGGCGTCCCTGTCTGCATGCAGAAAATTCCGCAGGATTTCCCGAGGTTTTTTCGAAATTCACCGGATATCCTGATCGCCCCGGTGCGAAACAAAGCACAGGGTACACGGCAGGGGGCAGAAATCGTCACAGTTCCTGGCATGGCAGCCATGGCCGTCCTCAGTTTCACGCAACTGTTTTCTTCGACTGCCATTGCAGGTGCCGCCGTGTGGATCGGGCCGGCAGGCTTTTCCTTGCCTGGGCGCCTGCAGGGACTGCGGGGGAGAAATCGAATCTTCGGTTTCCCCCTTGGGAAAAGAATGGAGGGATTTCAGGGTGTGGCTGAGGGCCCTTCAGCGGTGCATGCTGTTTCTCCTCCGGGCATACAAAGCGGCGGCAAAACTTCCCGCCCGGGGGTGTGCCTTCCAGGATAGGAGGGAAGCGGATCCCGGAATGGCCGGAAAATATTCCTGCTCTCTATCCGCTGGTTAGATATAGCAAACGAAAGATAAACGTGTTATTCTTGAGGCAGAGGCCACGCTGCCTGCGAATGCGGCAGATCAGTGGTCATTTGCATAAGGGAGATGCTGACAATGCCGGAGAAGCTGGAACTCGGAGATGTGGAGGAAACGGCACTGATTCCGCTGGCATGCCGTGCCTCGGAGACCCTGCGCAGGCATCCCAGAATCCGGGATCCCAAGGCGGTCGAGATCATCCGGAGCCTGCAGGCAGATGTCCACAGGTATGACAAGCTGATTACGCATGAATGCGTGGTGGCCAGAACCATTCTCTTCGATGAGACCACAAGAGCCCTGCTGCAAACATATCCGCGGGCGCTGTGTGTAAATCTGGGCTGCGGACTGGATGACCGGTTCAGCCGGGCCGACAACGGGCAGATACGCTGGTTCGATGTCGATCTTGCGGATCTGATCCGGGTGCGCAGAAAGGTATTTTCCGACACGGACCGGAGGAAGATGATCTCCGGCTCGGTACTGGACGGCGGCTGGGCGGATGGAATATCCGCTGCAGACAGGCAAAGACCGGTGATCGTCATCGCCGAGGGACTGTTCATGTACTTTTCCCGGGAGGAGAATCAGAAAATCCTCCGCAGCCTGACCGCGCAGTTCCCCCGGGGGACGCTTGTCGTCGAATTGATGCACCAGTCGATGATGAAGGAGAACCTGCACGATACCGTCCGGGAGACAAACGCAAAATTCGGCTGGGGAACGGATTCCGGCCACGAGCTGGAGCTTCTGGAGCCGAAGATGAAGCTGGTCAGTGAGCAAAGCTTTGCAAAGGAGCTGCTGAAATCCACACCGGTCAGCAGGCTCATCGGGCTCTTCAGCATGAAGATCAATAACCGGATTGCGGTTTTTACGTGGTGAGGAAGGCAGAAGTTGAAAGTTTCGACACTTGGACAGAGAGAAAATCCGGCGATCGTGATGATTCCCGGCATGTTTTGCACGAGCGATATGACGGCAATCGTGGCGAAGTATCTGGAGCGCGATTTTTACATGATTCTGCCGACGCTGGACGGGCATTACCGGGAGCAGCCGGTCTATTACGCAAAACAGGATGACGCAAGAGAGCTGTTGAACTGGCTGCAGGAAAATGGCGTGAAAGAGCTTGCCCTGCTCCAGGGCACATCCATGGGGGCAGAGGTCGCTCTGGAAGCGGCCAGGCAGGCCGACCTGCCGATTGCCCATTGCCTGTTCGATGGCGGGCCGTTTTTTTACTTTCCGAGGTTTGTCAGGGCATTCATGGCCGCAAAATTCTGGAAGTTCGGGGATATGGTCCGGGGCAGGAGCAGGGAAGAGGCGATGCAGAGCATCCGGAGCAGCCGGCTGATGGCCAAAATGAAGAGAAAATCCGGATCATCGGGATCCGGGTCATCGGAGTTCTCTGGCAGAATGCTGGACAGCATCATCGAAATTTCCCAGTGGATCGACCGGGATTCTATCCGGCGGATTGCAGACACCTGCTACCGTTGCGATCTGCCCTCGTTTGACGAAGACCGGGTCCGGAGATTCACGTTCCTGTATTCTGAAACGGAACTGGCGCGCAAGTCCGAGAAAAGGCTCCGGAAGAAATATCCCGATGCGGAATATCTCATCGTGCAGGGATATGGCCATGGCGGCTTCCAGGCGGCAAA
>JBJEYC010000198.1:0-2270 GCA_051886435.1 Lachnospiraceae bacterium | reverse complement strand
GCAGAAAGAGAGTCCTTGTCATGGGCTACGTCTCGTTTTCCTACGCGGCACTGGTTGCGTCCTGTTTCATCCTCTACTACCTGCTTCCCCTGCGTGATCGGTACATTGTGCTGGCAGTGGGAAGCCTTCTCTTTGCCGTGCTGGCAAATTCCGGCATAGGGGATCTTTCTGTCTTTGTGGGAACCCTTGCAATTGGTTACGGGCTCTCCCGGTATCTTGGGAAGCGGCGCACCGGGCGGGGTGCCGGTCCCCTCATCTGGTCCCTCGTTCTCATTCTTCTGCCGCTTCTTCTTGTCAAGATCTGCGACTATCTGGTGTGCTTTGGCATGGTGTCAAAAGACTTTGCGTCACGCCTTCCCCGGCCTGTCGGCCTCTCGTTTTACACCCTGCTTCTTGTGGCCTATCTTGTCGACATCTGGCGTGGAAGCTGCCGCGCCGAGGAGAATCCCGCAAAATACTTTCTCTTTGTCTCATTCTTCCCGCAGCTCATTCAGGGCCCGATTTCCCGGGAAGGGGAGACCCTGGAACAGCTCTCGACCGGCCACCGCTTTGTACACGAAAACCTGGTCAGGGGACTTCGCCTGGTTTTGTGGGGACTGTTCCTGAAGCTTGTTATCGCCGACAAGGCAGGCGTTCTCGTGGACGCGGTGTTTGCCAATCCTTTGAACTTCTCCGGCGTTCTCAACCTGATCGCAGCCCTTCTCTACAGCATCCAGCTCTATGCGGACTTCTCCTCCTGCGTGTGCCTCTCGCTGGGAGTCGCGAGACTCTTTGGCATCACTCTGCCGGAGAACTTCTGTCATCCCTATTTTGCGGTGGGCATCCGGGACTTCTGGAGAAGATGGCACATGACGCTCTCTAAGTGGCTTCGGGACTATGTCTACATTCCCCTTGGCGGGAGCCGCCATGGAAAAGCCAAAAAGTACCGGAACCTTGTGCTCACCTTCCTTGTTTCCGGTTTCTGGCATGGGAGCAGCCCGGCATTTCTCGCCTGGGGGCTTCTCCACGGCGTCTATCAGATCGCGGAGGACGCGCTGGGACTGGGAAAAAAGAAGAGAAAAGATACGGAGACATCGACCGCCTTTGGCCCTGCCTTTGTGAGAAGGATCCCAGGGATGGTCCTCACCTTTCTCCTTGTCACACTGGCCTGGATCCTGTTCCGGGCAGAGAGCTTTTCCATCACGGGTAAGATTCTCTCGCAGATTCTGCGCGGCGCCTCCGGGTCGGGAACCTTCATTGATGAGCTCACCCTTGCCGGCACCGATGGGAAGGAGATGATCGTCCTTCTTGCCGCCATCGGGATCCTGTTTATTATGAGTTTCCTGCAGGAAAAATCCGGGAACCGGCCATTTGCCATCTCGGACGGGGTGGACGGTTTTCCTGTACCGGTGCGCTTTCTTCTGGAACTTGGGCTTCTTGCCGTGATCATCGTCTTTGGCACTTACGGCGCGGGATATGACGCGAATGATTTCATCTATGGGGGATTCTGAAACAATGCAAAAACAGGTGGAAACGGGTGAAACGCCCTTTTCGGATCTGCCCAAAAAGGTCAGGAGACGACTCCTTTTGCGGGATGGGATATTTGTCCTTCTTGCCATTCTGGTGTTCCTTGGCCTCTCCATGGCGCTTGACCTGAAAGGGGCGGAGAACGATGCCTACAGCGCGGCAGCGGTGTACACAGGCTTTTACGAAGAGGATAAGGACAGCATGGATGTCCTGTTTCTTGGCTCCTCCAATGCCTACTGCGCCTTCTCCCCAAATGAGCTGAAGACAAAGACGGGGCTCAACTCCTGGAACCTTGCCTCCTCCCAGCAGAGCCTCTTTACCTCCTACTACTGGCTGCGGGAAGCCCTCTCCAGGCAAAAGCCCAGGGCGGTGGTACTCGATGCCTACTATCTCTACTTCACCATGGGAAACGAGGGATCGATCCACAAGGCCTTTGACTTCATGCTGCCGACCAGCGTCAAGAGGGAAGCGGTGCACCGGCTGACCCTCATGGATCCGGATACCTATCAGACAGTGGACTTTGTCGTGCCCCTTCTTCGCTATCACACAAGGTGGAAGGAGATGACGACAGAGGAGCTCTTTGGATCCAAGTCGCTCCCGGCGCTCTTACAAAAGACCTCGGAGCGTGGCTACTGCCCGCGCACCGATGTAATGGGAGAGTGCACCTACACACCGCTTGCTGCGGACGGATCCGTCCGGTACACATCCCTGGAGACGAAGGACGGCAATCCCTATGAGATGATGGAGACGGGAGAGATCACCTC
>JBJEYC010000197.1:0-2271 GCA_051886435.1 Lachnospiraceae bacterium | reverse complement strand
TGGATCATGAGCATCGAGACCGGGGAAACCAGCACCTCATCTCCTGCCATTGCAATGACAGAAGCTGCCGATGCGGCAAGTCCGTCGATCTTCACCGTGACCTTCCCCGCATAGGAAAGAAGCATGTTGTAGATCTGCGCGGCTGCCCAGACATCCCCGCCCGGTGAGTTAATCCAGACCGTGATCGGGCCTTTCCCGGAATCCAGATCGGACTTAAAAAGAGCCGGCGTGACGTCATCGTCAAACCAGCTCTCCGAAGCGATCGTTCCATTTAAAAACAGGGTCCGTTCTGCAAGGTCCGGATCATTCCCATCCGGTGCCTTGTTCCGCACCCACTTCCAAAACTTGTTCATGAGTTCCTCCTTCCCCGTTTACGGGGTTTTGCTGTATCTTCTTCCTGCTCTGGCTCCTGCTCCGGTTCATCCTCTTCCTTTTGTTCTGGTGGATCCGCTCCACCACCCGGTGTGCTCTGCTGATAGGCAGCGCCTGCGCTCTTAAGGGGCGTCATGGAACCGTTGCATAGGAACAGGTTCCCTCCCTCCTCGTCCGGCACAAGGTCCATGTTTTCCAGTCTCCGTACATCATTCACGCACAGGAATCCGTTACTGATACCAGTCGCATAGCCCTGCATCCGGGATGCGTAGTTGCCGCGAAGAAGGCCATCCACGTTGAACCTTGCGTAGTAGATCTTCTTCTCCTCCGGGGTGAGAAGCGACCGGGAGATCGCCGACTCGATTCTTGTGAGCCACGGCTGAAGACTGTAGGTCACGAATTCCAGTGACTGCTCCTCGATGTTGCTGAAGGTTGCGTGCTCTAAGTCTCCAATCATGTGTGGCGGCACCCGGAAGATGCGAGCGATTTCATCTATCTGAAACTTTCTTGTATCAAGGAATTGAGCTTCCTGCGGGTTGATGGAGATCGGCGAATACTTCATGCCCTCTTCTAGGACGGCCACCTTCCCGGCATTCTGACTGCCGCCAAATGCCGCCTGCCAGCTGTCTCTCACCTTTTCCGGATCCTTCAGGATGCCAGGATGCTCGAGAACACCGGAAGGAGCTGCACCGTTCTCAAAGAACTTACTGCCGTATTCCTCACAGGCCATCGATAGACCGATGCTGTTTTTTGCCATCGCAATCGGGCTGTATCCCACCAGACCGTCAAAACCAAGTCCCGGGATCTGCATCACCTCGTGAGGAGTGAGCTTTACGATCGTCTCTTTCATAGTCGGCGCATCGGATCCCTTGGACCAGAGGTACTGGTAGTAGATGTGTCCGTTCTCATCGCGGTCCACGGTCATCCGGTTTGGCATCAGGGGATACAGTGCTGTAATCTCGCCCTTGCCGTTCCGGATGATCTGGACAAATCCGTTTCCCCACAGTAGAAGGTGCGTTATCAGTGTCTCCCAGAAGGTGTAAGCCGTCATCTCCTCGTTCGGTTCACTGTGGAGCAGGAAATACAGCGGATGGTCGGTTGCCTTCACCTTGCTGTCCCCCTCCTCCTTGTAGAGGTGAAGCGGCAGGCTTGCCACAGCCTCCGCAAGTACCCGGACGCAGGCATACACGGCAGTGACCTGCATCGAGCTTCGCTCCGTTACCGTCTTACCGGAGGAGGTGTGCCCGTAATATGCCCGGTACACGCTCCCTGCCGTTGAGTCTTGCGGATCCGCTCTCGCCTTCCTTCTGTGAAAAAGATCTTTAAATTCCATAATCAACGCTCCTATCTCTGCTGTCTGAAGCAGGTGCACGAAAAAAGACACTCACCGCATTGGTGAATGCCTTCCCCGTCTCATCTTGTTTACTTTACAATTCCGGTGCGGTCTACTTTGCCCTTCCAGATCTCTTCGAAGGTTGCACCCTTGAGGTCTGTCTGGAACTGAAGCTCGAGGTTCAGCTGCGCTTCAAATCTGTTCCTGCCCTGTGTTGTGGTGTAGGTCTTGCCGTCTTTTATGAATCTGTATTTCATCATGTCCTTGTCCTCCGTGGGGTGTTGTTTTCCTTTTGCATGTACATATATCACTCTGAACCGGATAGATATCCAGTTCTTTTGAGTCATAAAGTACACAAAGATCCGGAGGACAAAGAAAGCACATTTCAGAATACGACCAGCCCACGACTGTCGTAGACACTTTCGCCTTCGCTATTGCCGTTTCTTATCGCCCTGTCCAACCCCATTATCATTGCAATGGCGCCGTCTATTTTTTCCGTGGATTTCTGCTTGTCCGCTTTTATGTTGCCCGCCGGGTCCGTCCTGATATAGATGTTGTCAACCATC
>JBJEYC010000196.1:0-2272 GCA_051886435.1 Lachnospiraceae bacterium | reverse complement strand
AGGGGAAGGTCTGCTCCACCGGCGTGTAGAGCACCTCATGGGCCGGGATGCCGTGCTGCTTTGCATAGGCGGCCGCCACCGCGGTGCCGATGCTCTTTGCAAGAAACAGGACCTCTTCGGCGTCTTCGAGGTGGAGCGGGCGGAGCTGCTCCTCCACCTGGGAGAGGGCCAGCAGTCCCGCCTCCTGCATCTTCTGCGCGTTCCCCTTGATGCCGTGGGGCAGGTCCTCGTAGTGGAGGTCTGTGATCTCGTAGCCGTTGGCCCTGGCGATCTTTTTGGAAAAATACAGGAGGGGCTTGTCCGTGTGATAGCCAATCCCGGGAAATACCACTGCAATCTTTGCCATGTCTGTCTCCTTCATCGAAATCTTACGCGGCTCATCTTAGAACAGAGAAACACCCGTCCGCAAGTACCAAAGAACGGCTGTGGGCGCTCACAGGAGCTGCCGCCGGATCCACTCCATCAGGATGTCCGTGATGGCGCGCTGCTGCGCCTCGGTCAGCGGGACGCCCTCCGGGATCCCGTGCCACTTGGCAAGGCACCCCCGGCAGCAGCAGCCGGTGGCATGCTGGGCGGGAAACACCGGGTGTCCCCGCATCGGGGTCTGCTTTCCGTCCCGGGCGGGATGGGCCGGGGCAAGGCGCTTTGCCACAAAGTCCCCGGCGTGCCGGCGGATCGTCTCCATTCCCTTCTCTGCAAGGTAGCGCCGGTCCTCCTCCGAGAGGGAAAAGCCGCTCCGAAAACCGCTCCGGGAGAGCCGAAGAAAGAGATCATCCAGCGCGGGGTCCCGGGAGGGAAACGCCGCCTGGCGGGAAAAGCTGTTGGCAAGGGGCGTGTTATGCTCCGGCACAAAAGAAAGGCCCGACTTCTCCGCCTGCTCCGCGCGGTGTCTCCCGGGGATGGGCCAGATCTTCTCCCCGATGCGAAGCCTTGCCCCGGTGCTGCAAAAGAAAAAGGGAACAGACGCCTTCTCACAGGCAGCCCGGATTCCCTGCACCCAGGCAAGATCGAGGACTGTCCCCCCGGGATCGTCATCTCCCGCGGCAAAGACGGCCGAGGCGCCGCCCGTCTGAAGAAGCGGCGAGATGTCCAGGGGTCCCCGCAGGGGCTCCAGGATCAGCTCCCGCGCGGCAAAGGGGAGGGCGGCAAGGCGCGGTGCCAGCGCCTCTTCGTCGGCCTGATCCAAGACGCGGATGCCCAGGATCACGTTCGGGTACCCGCTGCCCCAGTCCTTCGGAAGGCGCGTGGGGATCTGCCGCACGTCGCTCGTGAGAACAAGAAACAGAAGGTCCTCCCTTGCCCGCAGCATCGGATAGATCCCGCTCCGGAGATCATCCGCCCCCTCTGCAAAAAAGTCCTCGTCCGGACAAAGAAGGACCGGTGCCGCGGTGCCGGGCAGCTTCCAGTTTCCCGCCCGATCCCGCCGCACCGGCAGGTTCCAGCTCGTCGTCCTGCGCACCCGGCCGGGCGCTGCCGGATCCCTCTCCCAGGGACTCCAGATCGGCATAGCACTCCTTTCCGCCTGTTTTTTTGCAGACTGCCGAAAACTCCCGGAACAGGGCTTCCTGTTCCGGGAGTGGTTACTTGGTTGTTGTCTTGGCTCAGACGGCCTCCTGCTCGGGGAGCGGTGCCTGATAGGGCTTGCTCTCTGCCGGGGCCGCATCCACATCCGGGACCACCTCGACGCAGTACTGGTCGAAATCGCCGGAGAGCTTCTCGCGAATGCTCCTGGTCGCCTCTGCCAGCTGGTGCACCGAGACGGTGTCGCTCTTCTCCCGCACGTAGATCTCAATCCAGGTCTTGCGCCCGGTCTGTACCACCTCGAGGAAGGTGATCTCCGCGCCGTACTTTGCCACCTCCGGGGCGGCAATCTCCCGCACGTGGTCCACTGTCTCACTGGGTGCCGAGAACAGAAGGAGCTCCTTCACGTTCTCGCAGATCTCCTTGATGGGCTCCGCCAGAAGCAGGCAGGTCAGCGCGATGGCGACCGCCGGGTCCATGTAGGGGGCGAGCCAGGCGAGGGAGGTGTGCTCCATCACGATCTGCAGCAGGAACGCGATCGCAATGCCGCAGCTCGTCACCGTATCCAGTTTCCAGGCATAGAGCTCAGACTGGATGATCTGGGAGGAGTATTTCTTGGAGAGGCGGTGCAGGGCCAGCACCACAATCAGGCACCCCGCCATCACGAAGAGCTCGAAGGCCGCCACATCTCCGGCATTCACCAGGTGTCCGCCGCTCTGAATCAGGCGGATGTTGTCGACGATCGTGGCCG
>JBJEYC010000195.1:0-2277 GCA_051886435.1 Lachnospiraceae bacterium | reverse complement strand
AAGACCCACACGGGGCTCGTCCTTCTCGCCATCGTGCTGATCATCGCTTTCTACAGCTCCCGGGGCACCTTCCACACGGACACCGGCATCTACCACGCGGCGGCGATCCGCTTCATCGAGCGCTACGGCGTCATCAAAGGCCTTGCCAACCTCCAGCTCCACTACGGCTACAACAGCGCCTACCTGGTCCTGTGCGCCTTTTTCTCCTACGCCTGGCTCCCCGGGATCGGCGCCAACGCCGGCGGGACCCTGGCCCTCCACACGCTGACAGGCTTCATTGCCTGCTTTGCCAGCTGCTATGCCGCCCTGGGGCTTCGGCACTGGAAGGCCCACCGCCTCCACCTCGCGGACGCGGCCCGCATCGCCCTGCTCCTCTATGTCCTGACCAACGCCTGCGGCCTGATGTCCCCGGCGACGGACTACGGGACCCTGCTCTTTTCCCACCTGCTTCTTAGCTTCTGGCTGGATGTGGTGGAGGAGCGGGCAGAAAGGGGCACTGCGGGGGACAGGCGCCTTCGGGACAACTCCTACGGGTACCTCTGCGTCCTGGCACTGTTTCTCGTGAGCATGAAGCTCTCCGCCGCGGCGATGGTCCTTCTGGTCCTCTACCCGCTGGTACGCCTTGTGCGGACCCGCCGGGGAAAGGCGATCCTTGCCTTCCTCCTTCTTGGCTTTGTGTCCTTTGTCCCGTTCCTGATCCGGAACGTGATCCTCTCCGGGTGGCTGTTCTACCCCTTTGAGGCGATCGACCTCTTCTCCGTCCCCTGGAAGGTCCCGGTGGCGTACTCCCTGGTGGACTCCGCCCAGATCAAGGTCTGGGGGCGCTGCCTCTACGACATCACCAAGGTGAACCTGCCGATGCGGGAGTGGATTCCCGTCTGGTGGGATGGCCAGTACGACTACGACCAGATGCTGCTCTACGCCCTGATGGCCAGCGTCCCGATGTTTGTCATCGACCTCTTCCTGCTCCGGAAGAACCGGATCCGGCTCCGGGATCACCTGGACGCAGTCCTGCTCGCAGCCTCTTTGTACGTCTCGGTGGGGGTCTGGTTTGTCACCGCGCCCTTTGTCCGCTACGGGCTCGCCTTCCTCCTGACCACGCCCCTTCTCTCGGTGTCGCTCTTTTTCTCCCTCCTTCGGGGAAAGCGCTCCTTCTGGAAGGCGCCGGGAATCTTTGTGGCCCTGTTTGTCCTCATCGGCTACTGCAGCTGGATCGACCACTACACCAACGATGACCTCTCCTTTGTCAAGCAGCAGGTGAAAGAGCCCTGGTACCTGGTCCAGAAGCCCTATCCCGGCGGAGAGAACGAATCCACAATGACAGTAGACGGCGTCACCTTCTACGTCGCCGGGACGGACGAGGTGAACAGCTACTACGCCTTCCCCGGAACCTGCTACAACTTCATGCTGGAGCGCACGAAGCTTCTCGGGGACAGCATCGAGGACGGCTTTGCGCCCAAGTGAGCAAAGTGCACAGAAACCGGAGGATCCCTTGTGCACCTTCCCGATTCCCCGATGGATTTTTCGGAAATGATTGACAGCCGGCAAAACGGATGCTAGTATCCGTTTGTTATGCAGAAAATGCGCAGGATGTCCTGCGCGGGTACCGCAGCGCAGTCCCCGGAGACTCCGTCCCGGACCGGGCCGCGGCGCATCATTCAAAAAAGGAGCAGCTATGATTTCCAAAGAGAAGAAGACAGCTATCATCAACGAGTACGGACGCAAGCCGGGTGACACCGGATCCCCTGAGGTTCAGATCGCCATCCTCACTGAGCGCATCACTGAGCTCACCGAGCACATGAAGCAGAACCCCAAGGACTTCCACTCCAACAGAGGACTTCTGAAGCTGGTCGGCCAGAGAAGAGGCCTGCTGGATTATCTGAAGAAGACCGATCTGGAGAAGTATCGTGCTCTGATCGAGAAGCTCGGAATCAGAAAGTAAGTTCCAGGGAGCGAGGCGGCGCATAGGCTGGGTGAAAGAGCCCGGCTTATTCGTCGCTTTTGTTTACCGCTCCAAAGCGCGTCGCCCCTGCCGCCAGGGGCCGGAGAGATCCGGTGCAGCAGGGAACATCCACGAGATCAAAGGAGAGAATGGAAGATGGCAGATTATAAGACATATTCGATGGAGCTCGCCGGAAGGACCCTGAGCGTCGACATCGGGAGAGTCGGAAAGCAGGCCAACGGCTGCGCCTTCATGCACTACGGTGACACCACCGTTCTGTGCACGGCGACCGAGTCCGCAGCGCCCCGGGACGGCGTGGATTTCTTCCCGCTGTC
>JBJEYC010000194.1:0-2283 GCA_051886435.1 Lachnospiraceae bacterium | reverse complement strand
CATGCAGAAGGAGGCACCCATGCCAAGACCACAGAAGACACGCCATATCGGAGCACTGCCCGATTGCAGGGCCTTTGCGCCAGAGGACAATCCAGGCGGGGAAGATGATGCGGTGGAGCTTTATCTGGATGAGTGGGAAGCAGTCCGGCTGACGGACCTTGAGGGCTGTGATCAGGCCGAGGCGGCATTTCGCCTCGGTGTCGCCCGCAGCACCTACCAGAACATCCTGCAGAGCGCACGGCACAAGATCGCAGATGCCCTGGTCAACGGAAAGGCCTGCAGGATCGGCGGCGGAGCCGTCACATATTCGCGGTGCGATGTGCCCTGCTGTGAAAGGGCAGTTTCGGTTCCACGCGTTGGGGGTCTCCCGGACTGCGAAAAGAAGGAGATTATCATGAGAATTGTAGTTACGTATGATCCACACACCGGGGAGATCTTCCAGCATTTTGGAAAGACCAGCTATTTCAAAGTCTATGACGTGAATGACGGCATTTTGAAAAAGCAGCACGTCGAGAGCACAAACGGCCAGGGACACGCCGCGCTGGCGGGAATCCTCAAGGAAATGGAGGCAAAGGTCCTGATCTGCGGCGGCATTGGGGCTGGCGCCCAGAACGCCCTCTCGGCAGCAGGGATTCAGATCTTTGGCGGCTGCAGCGGTTCGGCGGATGACGCGGTAAAGGATTTCCTTGCAGGCAATCTGCATTATCAGGAAGATGTGCACTGCGACCACCATGAAGGACACGAGGAAGAGGGCTGCCACTGCCACGGGTAATCCATGCCGCGTTGGGGCTTTGCGGGGGTGATATACTGATAAGAGATCCGATGCAGGAAAGAGAGGACCACTTATCATGGACCAGAACAACATCAGAGAGGGCGTGAACACAAAACAGGAAGGCGGCGCCCAGAGCCCCCATTCCCACACCCATGATCCCCAGGAGATCCGGGCCATCGTCAACCGGCTCTCACGGTCCATCGGCCACCTGGAGTCTGTGAAAAAGATGCTCGAGGATGGAAAGGACTGTGCGGATGTACTGATTCAGCTCTCCGCAGTCCGCTCTGAGATCAACAATGCGGGCAAGCTCCTTTTGAAGGAGCACATGGAGCACTGCATTGTGGAGGCTGTGGAGCAGAACGACACCGCGTCCATCGAAAAGATGAACAAGGCGATCGACATGTTTATGAAATGAGTCAGGACATGGACCGGAATCCGGCCCATGTCATTTTTAACGGAAAGGCAGCAGTATGGAGCAATACCGGGAAGGCAGTCGGACCTATGCGGCCATCGACCTCAAGTCCTTCTATGCATCGGTGGAGTGCCGGGAGCGGGGGCTCGACCCCATGACGACAAACCTCGTGGTGGCGGATGCCTCCCGCACGGAGAAGACGATCTGCCTTGCGGTTTCCCCGGCCCTGAAAGCAAGGGGGATTCCCGGCAGGCCCCGCCTGTTTGAGGTGCTGCAGAAGGTGGAGCGGCTGAATAAGGAGCGGATTCACGACAACGGGGGAAAGCCCCTGACCGGAGAATCCTATGATGATGCGGCGCTCCGGGAAGACCCAGGCCTTGCCATCTCCTTTATCACTGCACCGCCGCAGATGGCAAAGTACATGGAGATCAGCACCGGAATCTACAACATTTATCTCAAGTATCTTGCTCCTGAGGACATCCACGTCTATTCGATCGATGAGGTGATTGTGGACCTGACAGAGTACCTGGGCACCTACGGAATGGGCGCTGAGGAACTGGTGCGGACCATGATTCGCGACGTCTATGATCAGACTGGCATCACCGCCACCGGCGGCATCGGCACCAACATGTACCTGGCCAAGATTGCGATGGACATCATCGCCAAGCACATGCCGGCGGATGAGTACGGAGTGCGGATTGCCACGCTGGATGAGGCGGGCTACCGCAGGTCGCTGTGGACCCACCGCCCGCTGACGGATTTCTGGCGGGTGGGCCGGGGCATTGCGGATAAGCTGGCAAAATACGGGATTTTCACGATGGGGGATATCGCGCGGACGAGCCTTTCGGATGAGGAGCTCTTTTACCACCTGTTCGGGGTCAACGCGGAGTTTCTGATCGATCACGCCTGGGGGTGGGAGCCCTGCACGATGGAAGCCATCAAGCACTACAAGCCCAAGGCCTCCAGCGTCGGTCAGGGGCAGGTGCTCCACTGTGCCACCGCCCCGGATCAGGCAAGGCTCATTCTGAAGGAGATGGCGGATGCCCTCTCCCTGGACCTTGCGGCAAAGCACCAGGTGACCGACCAGCTGGTGCTCACG
>JBJEYC010000193.1:0-11203 GCA_051886435.1 Lachnospiraceae bacterium | reverse complement strand
CTACCCGGTTCTCAACTTCATGAACCTGCACAGCTTTCTCTGGCACACGGTGCTGTCCGCCTACCCGATCCTTCTGTACCTGAGCCATCGGATCCGGCCCAGCATCCGGCACATCTGGTTTCCGGTGTGCTTTCTTCTTGTCATCACGCCGCCCATCTATGCCTTTGATGTGGCCTTCGGATACAACTACCTGTTCATCAACTGGCCCCTGTCCGGCACCCCGATCTGGGCCATCTACGAGAAGATGGGCGATTACTGGCGCATCGGCTATGCGGCTCTGGTCATCGCCGTCATTCTCGTCGTCTACCTTCTCATCGAGGGCTTACGCCTTCTGGTCCACGCCCTTCATCGATAACCCGATCCGATTCTTCTTTTCGTCCACCGAAAGGACCTTCACCCGGACGATGTCTCCCACCCGGACCACGTCCAGAGGGTTCTTCACAAAGCGGTCGGCAAGCTGGGATACGTGTACCAGGCCGTCCTGATGGACGCCGATATCCACGAAGGCGCCAAAATCCACGATGTTGCGGACCGTCCCGGAGAGCACCATGCCCTCTTTCAGATCCTTAATGTCCCGCACCTCCTGGGACAGGGCGGCGCCGGTCACCTTCTCCCGGGGATCCCGGCCGGGCTTGGCGAGCTCTTTGAGGATATCCTGCAGCGTAAAGCGCCCAAGACCGGTGGTCTCACAGAGTTTCTCCAGGGCCTTGCCGCTTCCCGCCCGCGTTTCGATATCACTGGTCTTTCCGGCCCGCACATCCTCCTTTCGATATCCCAGCTCTTTCAGGAGCACCCGGGCTGCCTCGTAGCTTTCCGGGTGAACACCGGTCCCGTCCAGGGGCTCGCTTCCGCCACGGATCCGCAAAAATCCCGCGCACTGTTCAAAAGCCTTGGGGCCAAGTCCCTTCACCGAAAGGAGATCTTTCCTGGTGCGGAAGGCGCCGTGCTCCTCCCTGCAGGTGACAATGTTCTTTGCCAGGGTGGGCCCGATGCCGGAAATATAGGATAAAAGTGCCGCAGATGCGGTGTTGGCGTCCACGCCAACCCGGTTCACACAGGACTCCACCACGCCGGTCAGTGTCTCCCCGAGCTTTGTCTGGTTCATGTCGTGCTGGTACTGGCCGACGCCGATGGAGCGGGGATCGATCTTGACGAGCTCCGCCAGCGGGTCCTGGAGCCTTCTTGCGATCGACGCGGCGCTTCTCTGGCCAACGTCGAAGTTCGGAAACTCCTCAGAGGCAAGTTCCGAGGCCGAGTACACTGAGGCACCCGCCTCATTCACGATCACCAGCTGAATCGGAAGCCCGGACTCCCGGATGAAGTCTGTGATGATCTTCTCGGACTCCCGGGAGGCCGTACCGTTGCCGCAGCTGATGAGGTCCACGTGGTACTTCCGACAGAGGGCAAGGAGGGTCTTTTTTGCCTCCTCCACCTTGTTCTGGGGCTCCGTGGGATAGATCACCGCGGTGTCGAGGATCTTTCCCGTGGGATCTGCCACCGCCAGCTTGCAGCCTGTGCGGAAAGCGGGATCCCAGCCAAGGACCGTCTTTCCCGCCACTGGGGGCTGCATCAGAAGCTGCTCGAGGTTTGCCGAGAACACTTTCATGGCGCCCTCCTCGGCACGCTCTGTCAGAATTCCCCGGATCTCGTTCTCAATGGAAGGAGCAAGGAGGCGCTTCCAGGCGTCCCGGCAGGCTTCCCGAAGAAAGGAGATGGTGACCGGATTCTCCCGAAAGACCGGCGCGGCCTGGTTCTTCAGATCCCGGAAGGAGTGGACGGCCTGGCCCTTTACCCGCTCCTCCTTCAGAAACGGGCGCAGCAGGATCTGCCCGATCTTCTCCTCTGGCATCTCGATCTTCACGGAGAGAAATTTCTCCGCCTCGCCCCGGTTGATCGCAAGGATCCGGTACCCGGGGAGCTTTGCCACAGGCTCCTGAAAGTCCAGATAGGTGTCATAGACGTCCCGCCGCGCGGCAAGCTTTTTGTTCTTCTGCTCCCCGGCCTCCTCCTTTTTTCTGGCAGGTGCCGGACCGCAGGTCAGAATCCCCTCCTTCCAGGCAAGATCCCGGATCTTTGTGCGGATATCCGCGTTGTCGGAGAGCTCCTCGGCCAGGATATCCTGCGCCATCCGGATCGCGGTATCCGCATCCGCAATGCCCGCATCCGGGTTTACGTACGCAGCCGCCTCTTTCTCCACCGGGTTCTTCGCCGCGGGATTTTTGAGATAGTCTGCGAGGGGCTGCAGTCCCTTCTCCCGGGCAATCGCCCCGCGGGTTCTTCTCTTTTGCCGGTAGGGACGGTATAGGTCCTCCAGAGCGGTCTGGGTCATGGCCTCCCCGATCTTTTGGGAGAGCTCCTTAGTCAGCTTCCCCTGCTCTTCGATGGCAGCAAGGATGGTGCTCTTTCGCTCCTCCAGTCCCCGCAGGTAGCGGAGCCGCTCCTCCAGGGCGCGCAGCTTTGCATCATCCAGGGCTCCGTGCTGCTCCTTCCGGTAGCGCGCGATGAAGGGAATCGTGTTTCCCTCATCCAAAAGCCGGATGACCGCATCCGTCTGCCACTTCTCTATGCCAAGTTCCCCGGCAATGACCTGTGAAAGTTCCATATCAAAATCCCCTTTCTGACTCCTGTGCAACGGGGGGTATTGTACCATATCCCGGCCGCGGAAGGCGCTTTCGAGTCCGGATTTGTCCCGGCGCGCCACCTGGCAGGGATTTTTCTGGTTTTTGCGGCAATTTTCCGCCTGATGGGATGCAAATGTTTGATCTTTTCCGGTTTTTGAGTAAGATAGCTGTAGCCGGCAAGGCCGGCTACAGGAGGAAATACCAAATGGAAAAATGGGTCAGAGAGCGTTTTCTCCCGAACCTGCCGCTTGGGGAGGGCGGGGCGCGGGTAACCGCTTCCAGAGAGCACATCAAAACCTCACGCGAGGCCGCGATCGAGGGCATGGTGCTTCTCAAGAATGACGGCGGCGTGCTTCCCCTGGCAAAGGGAGCGAAGATCGCTCTGTTCGGGAAGGGGACCTTTGACTATGTCAAGGGCGGCGGCGGTTCCGGCGACGTGCACGTACCCTACGTGAAGAATCTCTATGACGGCTTAAGCGCCTACCCGGAGGAGGTCACAATCTTCCCCGGAACCGCCCAGTTCTATCAGAAATACGTCTCCGAGGCGTACCGTCAGGGCGGCATTCCCGGCATGATCCGGGAGCCGCAGCTGCCGGATGAGCTGCTCTCAGAGGCTGCAGACTTTGCGGACACTGCCGTGCTGTCAATCAGCCGCTTCTCCGGGGAGGCCTGGGACCGCGGCTCGAGCATGGGACAGCCCGGTACCTATGCCTGCGATGACCAGGCAACCATCGACCTGGAAAATGAGCTCTTTGCCCGGGGCGATTTCTATCTCACGGATGCCGAACGCACCCTGGTAGACCAGGTGCTGTCGGCCTTCCGAAAAGTTGTCATCGTGCTGAACGTCGGGGGCGTTGTGGACAGCAGCTGGTTTGCCGATGAGCCGCGCATCAGCTCCGTGTTTCTTGCCTGGCAGGGCGGCATGGAGGGCGGCACAGCAGAGGCAGAGCTGATTCTGGGGCACCGGAACTTCTCCGGCAAGCTCGCGGACACCTTTGCCGCAAGTCTTGAGGACTATCCCTCCACCGCCGGCTTCCATGAGGCCGGAGACCACGTGGACTACACAGAGGACATCTACGTCGGCTACCGGTACTTTGAGACCCTGCCCGGCAAGGCCGTGCGGGTCAACTATCCCTTCGGCTTCGGCCTCTCCTACACGGACTTTGCGATCTCGCCGGAGGGGGCAGAGTGTGCCGTCGTTCCCACCGGGGCGGAAGATCCCGATGCGCCGAAGGAGAAAGACGTTATCACCGTCCGCCTTGCCGTGATGAACATCGGAGATTACCCGGGGCGCGAGGTGGTGCAGCTCTACTATGGAGCGCCCCAGGGACAGCTGGGAAAGCCCGCGCGGCAGCTGATCCGCTACCACAAGACCGCCCTGCTGCCGCCGGGCGGTTCCGAGGAGATCACCTTCACCCTCGATGCCAGTGAGCTTTCCTCCTATGATGACATCGGGCGGATTCAGAAGTCCTCCTGGGTGCTGGAGCGGGGCGACTACAGCTTCTACCTGGGAACGGATGTGCGCAGTGCCAAGAAGCTCTCCTTCACCTACCACCTGGATCAGGACGTGGTAACAGAGCGTCTTGTCTCCCGCATGGCGCCCACACAGCTTTCGATGCGCCTTCGCGCGGACGGAAGCTTCGAGTCCCTTCCTCTGGGAGAGCCCCATGATCCCAACGCGGACGGCCTGCAGCACCTGACCGACGAAGAGATCGAGGGCCGGGAGCCCGGCGTTCGGGCAAGAGATCCCTGGTACCGGTTTGGACCGAAGATGCAGACGGTCATCACACTCCAGGACGTGGCAGATGGAAAGGCTTCGCTGGACGACTTCCTCGCCCAGCTCTCCGATGAGGATCTTTGCTGGCTCGTCGGCGGACAGCCCAATGCCGGCGTGTCCAACACCAACGGAATCGGAAACCTGCCGGCGTACGGCGTTCCCAATGTGCTGACCGCAGACGGTCCTGCGGGCGTGCGCATTGACCCGCAGACCCGCATCCGCACCACCGCGTTTCCCTGCGCAACGCTCCTTGCCTGCACCTTCGACCCCGAGATCTGCTATCAGGTGGGCCGGGCCGGCGCCGAGGAAGTGAAGGAGAACAACCTGAGCATCTGGCTGACCCCGGCCGTCAACATTCATCGCTCTCCGCTGTGCGGCAGGAACTTTGAGTACTACTCCGAGGATCCGTATCTGGCCGGCACCCAGGCAGCTGCCATGGTGCGCGGCATCCAGAGCCTGCATGTCGGCGCCTGCGTCAAGCACCTGTGCTGCAACAACAAGGAGACCAACCGCAAGAACTCCGACTCCCGTGTCTCGGAGCGGGCCATCCGGGAGATCTACTTAAAGCAGTTCGAGATCATCGTCAAGACCGCTCATCCGTGGATGATCATGACCTCCTACAACGAGATCAACGGCTGGCGCGCCTCGGAGAACCGCTCTCTCCTCGACGGAATCGTCCGGCAGGAGTGGGGATTTGACGGGTGCTTTTCCACCGACTGGTGGAACTACGCAGAGGAGTACCAGGAGATCAACGCCGGAAATGACCTGCGGATGCCAAGCGGCTATCCCGACCGGCTCATGAGTGCACTGGAGAAGGGGCTTCTCACAAGGGGCAGACTCGAAAGGGCCGCCCGCAACATCCTGAGCCTGATTCTGAAGCTCGACTGAGCTGTTTGTACCTGACAGACGCCGTCTCCTGCGGGGGACGGCGTCTTTTTTAGTATCCTCTGACGCGAAAATCCCGCTCCGCGGGCAGAACCGGAATCCGCTCCCGCAGGGTGTTGGTGACCTCAATCCAGTTGCCGGAGGAGATCTCCCGGATCAGAGCGTCAATGGCCTCCGGCGTTCCCTGCGCCTCCATGTCGACCGTCCCATCCGGCTCGTTCTCCACCCAGCCCGTGCAGCCAAGGTCTCTTGCCGCGTAGACCGCCCGGTACCGGAAGCCCACGCCCTGGACCCTGCCAAAGAACGTGATTTTCTCCCGGATGGTTCCCTCCGGCGCCTGGTCCTCTGCACCGTCACTTTTCCTTTTTCCACCTGCAAACCAGCTGCGAAAATCTGCCATCCTGCCTCCCTGCGCCGCAATTTTTTCAGCGATGTTCATACTTTGTTAACGATTGTATTTTATTCTGTAGATGGTATGCCACCAAATATTTTAGAAAGTCAGGAGGGTAACGTTCAGATGGGTGTTCCCAGTACGAAGGACCGCATCCGGTCCGCGCTTCCGGCGGTCTGCACCGTCGTGATGATGGCCGGCATGGCGCTCGTGGCAGAACGCAGCGGGCAGCGTGAGATCCTGTTCCCGGAGATCGCCGCGCTCTCCTTCGGGTACCTGCTCGCCCCGAGCCGCGCCTGGGTGGTGAACAAGAAGCGGATGCTTCTTCTCATGTCCTGCTGCGCGGTGGTGGGATATCTCTACTCCGTCTACCTTCCTCTCCCCTACTGGGGGAGGATTGCGCTTGCCTTCGCGACCACCCAGGTGGTTTTTCTGTACTCCGGGACCAGCCTAGCGCCTCTTGTCTCCGCGATCGTGCTGCCGGTGGTGCTGCGCACGGACTCCCTGGTGTATCCCATCGCCGCCTTTGTCCTGACGCTGTGCGTCATTCTGCTCCGGAGTCTGCTGGAGAAGATGGGCATCCGGAACCGGGAATCCTACGTGCCGCTTCCGCTTCCCTCGGCGGGTGCCATCGCCATGGCGCTCATCCGGACCGTCATGATCATCTTCCTGGCCTTTTTCTGCGTGCGCATCGGCATTCTCTACGTGATCGCGCCGCCCCTTCTCGTGTTCTTCACCGAGGTCACCTCGGCCAGGGACAGCCGGGCCGTGCACACGCCCGTCTCCACGGTATTGTTTCTGACCCTCTGCGCTCTCTCGGGCGCAAGCGCAAGGCAGCTCCTTGCGGTCCACTTCCACCTTCCGCTGGCACTGGCCGCTCTGGCAGGCTCGCTCCTGTGCCTTCTTATCGTCTACATCTTTGGCATGTATGTGCCGCCCGCGGGGGCGCTGTGCATGCTCGCTTTCCTGATCCCTGCGGAGAGCATTCTGACCTACCCGCTGCAGGTCCTGACCGGAGCTGCCCTCTTCATGCTGACGGCGCGGATCCGCAGTGCCTTTGCCGCAAGGGCCGGCCGAAAACGTGCCCTGACCAGAAGATGACGGTTCGTTATCAAAAGCACCTGCCGCGCGCGGCAGGTGCCTTTTCTTATCCCAGAACTTCGATGTCCTTTGGGTAGTCATTGAGACGAAGATATCCGTCCTCCGTGATCAGCACCAGATCCTCGATCCGGGTGCCGGGACCCTGCGGCAGGTAGATGCCGGGCTCAATGGAGAAGGTGTTGCCAGCCTCCGTCAGGTTTTGGAAGGCGCTGGAGACATCGCCGTACTCGTGGTCCTCGATCCCGATGAAGTGTCCCAGCCGATGGGTGAAGTAGGGGCCGTACCCGGCGTCCGTGATGATGTCCCGTGCCTTTTTATCGATGCTGCAAAGCGGAATACCGGGGCGAAGCATCGCCTCCGCTTCCTCGTTTGCGCGCCGCACGGTGTTGTAAATCGTGCGCTCCTTCTCTCCGGGCTCACGCTTGTAGAAAAAGGTCCGCGTCATGTCGGAGCAGTAGTTCTCATACACACAGCCCACATCGAAGAGAACGATATCGCCCTCCCGAAGATGCGTGTCATCCGGCTCATGGTGCGGGTCGGAGGCGTGGGTTCCAAAGGAGACAATCGGCGGGAAGGAATGGGCGGTGGCGCCAAGAGACTGGTAGATGGCAAGCATCTGGTCCGCGATCTCCTGCTCCGTGACATTCTCCTTCACCAGGGTCTTGAACTGTGCCATGGCGGCATCGTTGATCTTCGATGCCTGGATCATGCGGCGCTGCTCCTCTTTGTCCTTGATGGCCCGTGCGCGGTCCACCGCAGGGGAGCCGTTTCGAAAGCCGGCCGCCGTGTGGTGCTCCATCATGGCAAGAAGGAACTTTGCCTGCATGGTCTTGTCAATGCCAAGGAGTTCTCCCGGATCCACGATTTCCGAGAGGACCTTCGTGATGTCATCGGTGTCTTTGATCAGACGCTTTTCAACGCCGATATCCTCCGGGAACTGAAAGAGTTCATTCAGGATCAGCACGGGCTCGGCACCGGCGCGCAGGTACAGGGCCAGGAACCGCTCCCCGGGATGAATCCACTTGCCAGTCATATAGAAAATCGCCGCCGGATCGCTGACCAGCATCTGGGAGAGTCCCAGATCCTGCAGAAATCCGACCGCCTTGTTTACTTTTTCCCTGTCCATAAACTATCCTCTTTTCCTATGGTATAATTCGAGAGGCCTTGCAGCGGCCCCATACTCCGTCATTGTAGCGCAGAAGAAGGGAGAGCGGAAATGAAATTACGGGACAGAATGGACCCCAAATACACAAGGATCTCCCTGTATGCCATCGGGACCTGTGTGATCATCTATCTTCTCGGCTATATCATCCGCAATCTCCCCGCCGTCAGCGGCGCAATCGCGGTGGCCTTCCGCTGGTGCGTCGGGATCTTTACCCCGGTGTTCTGGGGATTTCTTCTCGCCTACCTGCTCTTTCCGGTCAATACCCTCTTTGAAAAGCTGGAGGACCGGCTCCACATCTTCCGGAAGTCCGCGCGGAGAAAAAGGGCTCTCTCGGTCGGCCTGACCGCCATCCTGGTTGTGGCAGTCCTGGTCGTTTTGATGTCCCTGATTGTCTCCGCCTTCTCCCGGCAGCTCTCCGTGATCGACACCGAGAGCTTCATGAACCTCGTCAACATGGCTACCCGCTCCATCGACTCGTTCTATACCACGGCGGTCAAGTGGCTCTCCCAGCTCAACTTCGAGTCCACTGAGATCAACAACTACGTGCAGCACATCGGCACGGACATCGCCTCCCTCATCACGGATTGGGGACAGACAGCCCTGGGGGCTCTGAAGAACATCCCCTCCTTTTTCTCCAACCTGATCTTCACGATCATCTTTGCGGTCTACTTTCAGCTCGACCATGAGGGGCTGCGCAAGTACTGGGGCCGCGCCTTCCGGGCGCTCTTCCCCCGGCGCTTCAACAAGGGCCTGCGGATCTTTGTCCGGGACGCGGACCGGGTCTGCTCCGGCTACATCCGGGGACAGTTCCTGGACGCGATCCTGATGGCGATCACGGTCAGCATTGCCCTGTCCCTCGCCGGGGTGCGCTTTTCCGTTCTCATCGGCGTCTTCACCGGCATCGGCAACCTGATCCCCTACGTGGGTCCCATCGTTGGCTACGGCTCCACGATCCTGATCTGCCTGATCAACGGGGATTTCGTGCGGCTTGCCATCGGTGTCGCGATCGTGTTCGTGATCCAGACCATCGACGGAAACATCGTCAATCCCAAGCTTCTCTCCTCCAACATCGACGTCCACCCGATGCTGGTCATCATCGCCCTGATCATCGGCAGCTCCGCAGGCGGAATCGTCGGTATGCTGGCGGCCGTCCCGGTGGCGGCGCTGCTCAAGATTCAGTTTGAGCGCCTGGTGGACTATCTCATCAAAAAGCGGGGCATTGCGGATCCGAAGAATAAGCAGGAAGAGCAGGCCGAAGCCGAGCCGAAGAAGAAGCGCCCCTTCCAGCGCACCCAGGCCGGGCGGATGAATCAGGACCAGAACTGACGCGCGGCATCCAAGGAGGTTTGTATGACAGCATCTGACAACTTACAGCAGCCCAATCTCTCTCTGGCAGGCGGGGATCCCGATCTTGCCATGACCGGGGAGCTCCTCACCTTCCTCGAGAAGAGTCCCACCTGTTTTCAGGTGGTGGAAAACTTCAGCAAGGCCCTGAACTTCAAGGGCTACACCTATCTCCCCGAGGAGACCGTCTGGAACCTTGCTCCCGGCGGAAAGTACTACACCACCCGAAACGGCTCCTCCGTGATCGCCTTCCGCATCCCGGAGGGCAGCATCTCCGGCTTCCAGATCGCCGCCTCCCACAGCGATTCCCCGACCTTCAAGATCAAGGCCAATCCGGAGCTTACGGAAGGATCGGCCTACGTCCGCCTCAACGCGGAGCCCTACGGCGGCATGCTGATGTCCACCTGGTTTGACCGGCCCCTGTCTGTGGCGGGCAGGGTTCTTGCCAGGGACGGAGAGGACGGCGTGAAGGAGATCCCCGTGGTTGTGGACCGGGATCTTCTCCTCATCCCCTCGGTGGCCATCCATATGAACCGGGAGGCCAACACTGGCTTTGCCTACAACGCGCAGACGGATCTTCTGCCCCTTCTGGGGGAGGGCTCGGATGCCGGTGCCCTCGCCAAAATCGTCGCCGGGGCTGCCGGTGTGGCGCCGGAGGATATCCTCTCCAGCGACCTCTTCCTCTATGTCCGGGGCCGGGGGAGCGTCTGGGGCGCATCCTCCGAATTCGTCTCCGCCGGGCACCTGGATGATCTGCAGTGCGCCTTTTCAACCTTCCGGGGCTTTGTCTCCTCCGAGGGAAAGAAAGCGTCCTGCGTCCCGGTCTTTGCCTGCTTTGACAACGAGGAGGTCGGAAGCCGCACCAAGCAGGGTGCCGACTCCACCTTCCTCTCCGACGTGCTCGCACGGATTGCGGAGGGCACAGGCCTTTCCGGCGAAGGATATCACGCTGCCCTTGCAAAGAGCTTCATGATCTCTGCGGACAACGCCCACGCCGTGCACCCGAACCACCCGGAGAAGGCGGATCCCGCCAATCGCCCCCTCATGAACCACGGCATCGTGATCAAGTACCATGCGGGGCAGAAGTACACGACGGACGCAGTTTCCGCTGCGCTGTTCAAGCTCCTCTGCAGGAAAGCGGAGGTCCCCATCCAGGAGTTCACAAACCGCTCCGACATGGCAGGCGGCTCCACCTTAGGAAACCTCTCCAACGCCCACGTGTCCCTGAACACCGTGGACATCGGCCTGCCGCAGCTTGCCATGCACTCGGCCTATGAGACAGCCGGCGTGCGCGATACCGGGTATCTCGTCCGGGCCATGCGGCTGTTCTACTCCACGAGTCTTCAGCGGGAGGGAAGCCGGCTCTTTTGGGTCACGGATTAAAACTTTTTCCAAAACGAAAGCGGATCACCTTCCCGAGGGTGATCCGCTTTTTTCATTTCGCTCTTTGATTTGTCATGCCTTTTCCGGAAGATGCCCGTCCAGGAAAGCGATGATGCCGTCTGCGACCTTGGCCTTGATGTCCCGGTAGTTGTGGATCTCATGGCGGTAGCCGCTGTAGAGCTTTGTGGTGACTTCATGGCCGGAGTCAATCAGCCAGTTGGAGACCTCGTAGACGCCCTTACCGTACTGACCCACCGGGTCCTGATCACCGGCGATGTTGTAGATGGGAAGGTCCTTCGGAACCTTTGCCGCCCAGTCCGGTCCCGTGATGGCAAGCAGCATCTGGATGAAGTACAACATGGCCTGGTTTGTGGTGGGTCTTGTGAAGGCATCAAAAGGATCCATCGCGTGGTCCTTCTGGACATAGGGATCCGAGCAGATCCACTCGTTTCCAAGCTTCACGCCCTCGCTGCAGCGGCCAAACATCCAGCCCATCATCTGATTTGCGATCTCCGGGTCGGAGCGCTTGGCACCGC
>JBJEYC010000192.1:0-2290 GCA_051886435.1 Lachnospiraceae bacterium | reverse complement strand
CTCCCGGTGGAGGAGGGCGATGCGGCGGTCCGGGATCCGGACCTTTCCACTTCGGCAATCCTTCGGGAGAGTACGCTCCTGGAGCCCGGGGCGGCAGCAGGCCTTTGGATCGACTCGAGCCTTCGGGGACCGGAAGAGGAGCCTTATATTGCCAACTCCGTCTGGAGCAAGCTCTTTCGGCGGGACGTGTGTGAGGGAATCTCCTTTGTGAAGGGGAAGAACTCCGAGGATATCCTCTACACCGCAAAAACGCTCCTTCGCACCGACGCACTCCTCTATGTTCCCCGGCCCCTCTACCACTACACGGTCAGCCGCGCAGGCAGTATTATGAGCGGGAAGACCGGTGAGCGGCGGGTGCGGGACGAGATTCCCTTCTGGCAGGAGCAGATCCGCCTCTTTTCACAGGCGGGCCGGCAGGATCTGGCAGATCGGGCGCGCTTTTCCCTGGAACGGCGTCTTCTCTACTACATCACGGACATGCAGGGAAGCGAGTCGGCTGCCCCCTACCGGAAAGAGCTGGAAGAGCTCCTGCAAAAGGACCCCGAGGCGGATCGCCTCTGCAAAGATCCGAAGGCGGGGGCACGAAGCGACCGGCTCCGGGTGATGCTCTATCGAAAGAGCCCCCGGCTCTATTTTTGGATTGACCGCATGCGCACAAGGAGGAACGGCGGATCGTGACCACCCTTAGCAGAATCAATGAGGGCTGCAATGCCCTGGCCGGGCGGCTTGACCGGCGCTTTCACAGGCTCCTTACGGCTCTGTTTTATGCGGGGTTTCTGACGGAGCTTGTCATCGTCATCATCGACAAGAGCGTCCTGATCAACCCCTATGAGGGCCAGCTCTACCGGATCACCTTCCTGTGCTTTCTTTTAAAGCTCCTCTCAGAGCGCTTTACGCTGCGGGAGCGGGGGTACCTTGTTTTCTTTCTTGCCCTGTCCAGCGTCTCCTACCTGATCTCGGGCCGAAACGAGCTCCTTCGCTGCACGGTCTTTGCCGCCGCCATGGTCCGCATGGACGTGAAAAAGCTCATGAAGTGCATGCTGGTGGTCACTACGGCGGGGTGCCTGCTTCTGAATATCCTTGCCCTGACAGGTGTCCTTGGCACGGTGTTTCTCACCGCCGACTACGGAAGCGGCGTGGAGACGAGGCTCTGCCTTGGTCTTGGACATCCCAACTCTCTCCACTGTATGACGGCCATGATGGTACTTCTGTTTCTCTACCTCTATCATGACCGCCTGCGCCTGTGGGTCTACGCACTGCTTCTTGTGGGAAACGGCGTCCTGCTCTACTTTACAAGGAGTCAGATGGGAGCTCTGGCGATGGCAGGAGGGATCCTGCTGCAGGCCGCCATGGACCATTTGAAAAAGGACACCGCAAAGGATGTCCTCTGCCGTTTTATGGAGGTGCTCCTTTTCCTGGGCCTTGTCTTTTCCCTGCTGGCCGCGATCTTCAACCCGTATTATCACCCCTGGATGCAGCGCCTGGACGGCCTGATGACGGGTCGTGTGGGGTCGCTCTGGGATACCACTTTTCATGAGGGGACGCTGTCCTCCTGGAGATGGTTTTCTGACCGGAATTCTGATAGATTTTTTGACCTTGGATGGGTGAGACTGGTATACTGGTACGGTGTCATTCCGGCGGTTGTCATCCTTGACTTCCTCTTTCGCTGGCTCCGCTTTCTGCGAAGGAACAGGCAGACGGCCGCTTTTGTGATGCTCTCGGTCCTTTCCGTTTACACGGTGTTTGAGGCGCACCTGGTGTCGGAATACCTGGGAAGAAATGTGTTATTGCTGCTTGCGGCGCTGTATGTGCCAAAGGCGGCAGGGGAGAGTAGATGAACCAGAAAAACAAGATCCTTCAGACCTATGGTGTGTGGCTTCTGGACATGGCCTGCATCATCGTGTCCTACCTCATTGCAACCCAGCTGCGGTTCGCCCACAACCGGGATTTCGGGGACAAGACCCTCCACTATATGGTCATGGTGGTCATGCTCCTGTTCTGCACGATTTACAACTTTTTCATGGACTGGAACCGCAGCATCCTAAAGCGCGGTGCCTTCCGGGAATTTATCGAGACGGCCAAGTTCGACGCGGTGATGATCATCGTGTCCCTGGTCTTTGTGTTTTTCGCGCAGTGGTCCAACATCCTGTCGCGGCAGGTGATTCTGAACTTTGCCTGGATCAACCTGGCCCTGATGAACCTGGCGCACGCGCTGTACAAGAAGATGGCGCGGCACTTCTTCTCCGGGGAGAAGCAGCAGACCAAGGTTCTGGTGGTGTGCCGGAGCGAG
>JBJEYC010000191.1:0-2306 GCA_051886435.1 Lachnospiraceae bacterium | reverse complement strand
GAGATCTATGCCCGCCATGGGAGAAAGTTCAAGTCCAAGGAGCTGCAGAACTACTTTAACAGCAAGGACTGGTACGAAGGGACGGTCGACTCGGACAAGTTTGACGAGAGCGTGCTGAGCAGCACCGAAAAGAAGAACGCAAGCTTCCTCGCCACCGAGGAATTCGACCGGGATCCGAAGGGTTACCAGCTGGATCAGTAAGCGCCTTCCGGACAGACAAACAGGGAGCCCGCAGTCAGAAACGGGCTCCCTTTTCCTGTCCTGTCGGCCGGGAGAAAACAGCCATGAGAGTACGAAAAAACCAAATCCGGGCAGTTCTGACCGGCATCCTGCTGCCGGCGCTTCTTTGCGGCTGCGCGGAGAATACCGCCAAAGACGAAGTGCCGTCAAAAGAAGAAAGTTCAGCTGTCTGGGAGAGCGTTCCGGAAGTAACGGAAGTCTCCACCGAAGCGGCTGCGGAAGCTCCGACTGCAGAGAGCACGGAACCTGCCGAGACCGCTTCCACCGAAGAGACCGAATCCGAAAAGGAGGAGGAAGGAAACGGATACCTTGTCGCCATCGATCCGGGACACCAGGCGCCGGATGTCGACATGAGCGCCCAGGAGCCCGTCGGTCCCGGCGCGTCGACCACCAAGGCAAAGGCGACCTCCGGAACGCAGGGCACCTACACCGGGATCGGGGAATACGCCCTGAACCTGGACATCTCGCTTCTTTTGCGGGATCAGCTGGAAGAGGAGGGATATGACGTCCTCCTGACACGGGAGGACAACGAGACCGCGATCAGCAACGCCGAGCGGGCACAGAAAGCCCTCGATGCCGGGGCAGACCTCTACGTGCGCATCCATGCCAACGGCAGCACCGACCCTTCCGCTTCCGGGGCGCTGGCTCTTGTCGCGTCTGCGGAGAACCCCTACGTGGGATCCATGCACGACACCAACAGGGAGCTGGCAGAGGATATCCTGAATCAGTACTGCGAGAGCACCGGGATGGCAAACGACGGCATTGTCGACCGGGACGACCTGACCGGCCTCAACTGGGCGGGGACGATGCCCGCCATGCTCCTGGAACTTGGGTACATGACAAACCGCACCGACGATCTGAACATGGCAGACCCCACCTACCGCGCAAAGATGGTCGCAGGGATTGCCGCGGGGATCGACCAATACGCGCAGGATCACCCAAAGGAGAGCTCCGACGTGGCAGCGGATACCGAAACGGCAAAGACAGGATCCTCCAATGAAACAGCCGCTTCCGCTTCTTCCGCGCTCTCGGATCTTCTTGCCGGAACGATCTCGTCCAAAGATGCAAACGGCGGAAATGAGATCTCCGTCTATGCGGGCCTTGCGGACGGCTCCGAGGAGGCCTCCTGGAATGACGCAACGCGGCAGGCAGCAAGCCTCATCAAGCTCTACATCGCAGGCGCGGTGTACGAGAACCGCACTGCCGTGACCTCCCAGGAATCATGGCAGGGGGAGACCGACAGTCTCCTGAAGCAGATGATCACGGTCAGCGACAACGATGCCGCAAACACCCTGACAACGCGCCTTGGAAACGGGAGCGCTGCTTCCGGGATGGCGGTGGTCAACCAGTACTGCAGCGCGCACGGCTACACCCACACCTCCATGGGGCGGCTCCTGCTCGCCCCCAAGACAAACGGCGACAACCTGACCTCGGCCGGGGACTGCGCCGCCTTCCTGCGGGATGTCTACCAGGGCAGGCTCACCGGCTCCGCGGACATTCTCTCGCTCTTAAAACAGCAGCAGCGAAGGTCCAAGATCCCGGCAGGGGTCCCCTCCGGGGTCACCGTCGCCAACAAGACCGGGGAGCTTACCGACGTGGAGAACGACGCCGCCATCGTCTTTACCAGTCAGGGCGACTACATCCTGACGGTTCTGAGTGAGGACCTGCCGGATGCCGCCGCCGAGCGAAGCCTCATCGTCTCGCTCTCCCAGGCGGTCTACCAGTACTTCACCTCTTAAAGGGCAGCCCGGAAGCTTGTACCGGACACCGGTATTGCAATCCGGAAAACTCCGCTTACAATAAAACCAGAAACCTGCAACGGCGCAGTGGAGAGGGAGTCTCCGCTGCGCCTTTTTGTATTGCATCACTGAATGGAGGCAAAACGTGAAAGATCTCATCCGGATCGGCGTTGTCAACTTTCCCACCGTGTGGGGCAGCAAGGAAAAAAATCTGGAGCACATGGAGGCGTACTGCCGGGAGGCCGCAGAGCATGGCGTAGAGTTTATTGTATTTCCCGAAACCGCACTGACGGGATACAGCTCGGAGCCGGACGTGCCCTATGAGAA
>JBJEYC010000190.1:0-11278 GCA_051886435.1 Lachnospiraceae bacterium | reverse complement strand
TCTGCGGTAATGGAGTCAAATATGTTCTCTACCAGGGCAGTAATCTGCTTTTTAAACACCAAAATCAGGCCAATGGTCACAAACAGGAGCAAGATAACTTCTACTGTACCGATACCTTTTTCCTCTGTTATAAAAGCCTGTAAATTTTTCTCTTCTGGATCTCTCATGGTCATCTCCTCTTACAAATACTGTTTCAGAATGCAAATCCCAGGTAGGCTGGGACGGTGATCATCACCATCACAACCACCAGCATCAGGATCATTGGGACAAGGAGTTTCGTACCAGCTTCCTCTCCCAGTTTCCGCGCCGCGTCTTTCCGCTGTTCCATTGCTGAATCTGCCTCTTCCTGAAGACGCTGCAAAAGCTCCGCATTTCCCTTTCGGAGGTTCTGCACGAGAAGCGAGCAGAGGCGGGTATAGCATCGCAGTCCGCATCGGCTTCCGAACTTGCTGTACGCCGCACCCTCCGGCACCCCGTTTTCAAGTTCGTGGCATAAGACAAGAATTTCCTCGTAGACATATTGCTTTTCTCCTCCCTTTTTCCGCTTTGCCAGGTAGTCATCCCCGATCCTGCGGAACACATTGCGCATTGCCATGCCTGTCCCGAGAAACAGGACGAGCTTTGTCACCAGCTGGGGATAGTCCCGGGCAAGTTCCTGCTCCCTGCGCTTTACCTTCTTTGCAAGGTCCCGGTATCCCCCGGCACAGACAAGAACAGCTGCCGCCGCACCAAGAAGAAAAACCGGAAGGCTGTCATCGGAGAGGACCTGCTGCCAGGAAAGCGGCGTCCCTTCCGCCTGCTCTGGAAGGACCACCTTTTCACCGCTTCGGCTCTCCTCCTCCGCCTCCTTTGCCGCCTGCTCCACGCTTTTTTGAAACGCCTGTTTCTCATCGAGCTCCTGCGGAAGAAGGACCACCGGGAAGCGCTCTTCCCAATGCGTTCCGTCAAGGGACAGCGTCGCCGTGAGCACCAGGGATTCACTCCCGCCCAGCGAAATGTCCTCCGCATTGACGGTCCCGTCGGTGTCAAGGTGCGCGTAGCTTGTTGCGCTCCAGGAGATCCGGAAGGGATATCCCTCCACCTTCCGCACGAGGTTCAGGTTATTCCGAACGTGCAGAAGGTCCGGATTGTCCCCCAAAATGAGATTCCGAAGCTTTGGCGCAAGCTCCTGTTCCAGCGCATTTGCCTGCTCCTTCGTATACCTGCGCGCGTACACGGCAAGGTCAAAGGTCTCCTCTGAAGGTCCCGCCTGGAGCGTCACCTGCTTGGTATCGCCTCCATAGCCATTTCTTGCAATCTCCCGCCCTGAAAGCTCCGCGCTCCTTTCCGTCCCGACAAAGACAAAGATGGCCAGAAGATCTGCAAGAAACAGGACAAGCAGGGCATTCGCGAGCTGTTCGATGCAGAGGTTCTCCGCCTCCCTGCGGCCGCTGGACGGGTCCAGGAGACGGAGCTGCTGCCAGATCCGCTCCTGCCTGCGAAACTGCCCCGGAAGAAACCGCCGGAGGTGTTTCGAACGAAGGAGTCTTGCCGCGGCCTTCCGAAACGGAAGTGCCAGAAGTCCCGCATTTCCCCGCTCCACCGGTTCCCGGGCGCAGAAAAGAAGAAAAAGCAGCATCGCCCCGGTCAGGGCAAGATAGACATAAAGCCGTTCCCGTTGCATTTTCAGGGCCTCCTCATACCCGGATGTCGGACAGATGCTCCGAGAGGACCAGGGCCGCAAGGTACAGAACAAGACACACGCTGCTCACTCCGATTCCCTTCGCCGTCTGAAAGAGGGGGTCGAAAAAACCCGGAGAGGTAAGGGAGAGATATCCGGACAGGAGGATGGGCACCAGGTTCATGATCCCCGTCTCCATCCGCTTGTCCGCCAGCAGGATCTGGATCTCGTTTTCCGTTCCGATCTTCTCCTGGATCAGACGGATTGTCCGCTCCAGAATAGCGGGAAGGTTTCCGCCGCTTCGTTTCGCCGCGGCAAATACCTGGGCAAACTCCAGGATCTCCTCGGCCCCGGAGCGCTCCGCAAAGGCAGCAAGGAGCTGCTCCAGCGGGATGTGGTTGGCCACCCCGGTATTAATCCGCACAAGTTCCGCGCAGATCCTGCTGTTTTCTCCGAAGAGAAAAACCATGTCCTGCCAGGACTCCCGAAAGGCGTTCTCCGCGGAATATCCGGCGCGAAGCCCCGTGAGAAGACTCCCCAAAAGCTCCTGAAACTGCAGAAGGAGCTCCCGCTCCTGTTTTCTCTTCTTTCGCTGCCCGGCCCTCCTGTACACCGGCAGGGCCAGAGGCAGCAGGAGGAAAAAAGCGGGGAGCCTTCGGTAAAAGGTCCAGGCAAGTACCGCCGGAACCAGAATGCTCTCAAGAAGACACAACGGTTCCGGGCGGAGAAAGGCGCGTCTTTTCCTGGATGCCGGCAGCTGCAAGCTTTTGCGTTTTCTGCAGGGTTCCTGTCTTTTCCCAGCTTCCCTGAATGATGCCATCCTCTTCTCCTTTCTCCCGGAATACATAGAGCGTGTGCAGGCAGACCTGTCCATCCAGAACGCCGCAGGTCTCCGCGATCTCCACCACCCGCCTCGTCCTGTCCCGCAGACGGGCAAGGTGCACCACAATGTCGATGGCGGAGGCAATCTGGCTGCGCACCGCTTCAGGCGAAAGGGGCAGATTTCCGAACTGGATCATGGTCTCGATCCGCGCCATCATGTCCTTCGCGCTGTTGGCGTGGCCAGTTGACAGCGAACCGTCATGACCGGTGTTCATGGCCTGCAGCATATCCAGCGCCTCCTCGCCACGGACTTCACCCACGATAATCCGGTCCGGTCTCATACGCAGGGCCGCCCGGATCAGCTCCCGGATCGGAATCGGCGTGGTGCCTTCGAGATTCTGATCCCTCGCCTCAAGCCGGACCAGATTCGGCAGGTGGGAGATCTGGAGCTCCGCGTTGTCCTCGATGGTGATGATGCGCTCATCCCTGGGGATCGCATCCGAGAGAGCATTCAGAAAAGTGGTTTTGCCGGAGCCGGTCCCGCCGCTGATGAAAATGTTGTAGCGGGCCCGCGCAAGTGCCATGACAAAGTCCGCTGCCTCCCGGGAGAGACTCCCGAGCCGGACCAGGTCATCCATTGTGAGGTGATTTTGGGGAAAGCGGCGAATGGTCAGGATAGGTCCGTTCAGTGCCGCTGGGGACTGGACAATCGAGACGCGGGAGCCGTCAGGAAGACGGGTGTCCGCGATTGGATGAGCTTCGTTCACCGTCCGGTTGGCCTGGGACACCATCTGCTGGATGATGTTCTCAAGCTTCTCCCGGGAGGTGAACTTTAAGTCTGTCTGCCGGATCCTGCCCCGGCGCTCCACAAAGATCCGGTCAGGACCGTTGATCATGATTTCCGTAATCTGCGGATCATCAAGCAGATCCTGCAGCACATCAAACTGTCGGATGGCGTGAAAAACGTCCGCCCGGAGCTTTTCCATCTCTGCCAGGGAGAGGTTCTCCCGGCGCTGTGCTTCCAGAATCCTTTCATCGATTCGCTCGAGTACCGCCCGGTCGGAGACCTGCCAGGCGGTGCCAAGTTCTGCCTGCACGGCGGAGGTAATCTCCTCTCTCAGGCTGTCAATATCCGACATCAGAACAAAGCTCCCGCACGTAGGCGGCAAGCGGCCCCCTTCCGATCTCTTCCATACTCTCCGGCAGGGCAGAGAAGACGGGCAGGGACAGATACCGGGTGGCCGCGATGATCCTCTCCCGCTCCCCGCTCTTTAAGAGCTTCTGGTAGGCAGAAAGCTTCGCCTCCGGGATCCGTCCTTTGCCGGTGATGGTCCACACCCTGCTGCAGGTCTCCAGAAGATCCAGAAAGCCGCCTGCTGCCGGGGTCAGATCCAGCACCACGTACTGGTAGTCCGTGCAGCTTCCCACCGCGTCGAGAAGATCCAGCCACTGCTTCGGTTCAATGCCAGAGAGCTCCGGGAGCGAGGGAATGGGCGGCACCGTGTCGAAATGTGCGATACGTTCCGCTGCGCCTGCAAGGCGCTCGGCGAACTTCTCCCGGTCCGTGTCGCTGGTAAAGAGAAGCTCCCGCAGGTTTCCCCCGCTGGTGCCTTGGGAGAAAACAGAACAGGCGGGGAAAGGTTCAAAGTTCAGGTACAGAACTTTTCCCCGCTCTGCGAGAACCTCGCAGAGGGAAAGGGCAAGCGTGGTCTGCAAAGATCTGGTGCAGGGCGTGAAGAGACCGATGCGCACCAGCGGCGCCCCGTGATGCACTGACGGCGCCTCCCCGGCGCAGGCCGTCCGGCAGAGGGAGAAAATCTCTCCTGCCAGCACGTCCATCGACTGGTACTTGCTGACGTTTTTCGGCTGTTCAAAAAAGCGGCCGGATTCATTGAGCAGAAGTACCGCGGGAAATCCCGCGTTTTCCACGGCACTGTTGTACTCGGACTCGGCAATGACGAGCAGCGCCGTCTCCTCCGGATCCAGGATGGAAAGGAGTTTTTCTGCTCCGGTGAAGATCCGGATGCGGATCGGGAAGGAGGCGCCAGACTTCAGGTATTCCCCCAGATGGCAGGCGTACTCGGTTTCCCGGTCGCAGATGGCGATAACCGCTGTCTGTTCTGTTTTCAATACACACCTCCCAGGTAGAGCATCACGGCAGCGCAGACCGGGACGGCAAAAGGGATGCCGGTCTTCCGGTTTCTGGTGCACAAAAAAACGGGGATTGCCAGGGCGGCCCCCAGACCAAAGGCTGCAAAAAGAAAGACCGGAACGGTTTCGGGCTGCAGAAAGCAGCAGATGCAGAGAAGAAGCTTGAGATCCCCTGCACAAAGGCCCCGTCTCCAGAACGGAAGCAGAAGAAGTGGAATGCACAGAGAGAGGAAAAGCCCCAAAAGGGCCGCAGGGCCGCCCGACCAGAGCCTTGCCGCGATAGCCATTACCGCTGCCGGAAGCAGCAGTATATTCAAGATTCTTCCTGTTGTAAGATCTGTGAGCGCAGAAAATACACCCACGAGGCCAAGTACAAACTTCAAGGGGAACCTCCTGCCGCGAGCGCGGCGTGGTGAATGATGCAAGACCAGAGGAGAAACGACGTTTTCTCCCGGATCTCTCGAAAAGAATCAGATCTGTCTCAGCGGCGATACCGCTGACCTCTGTATTATCGCGCAGGCCCTGGACTTTGCAAGATGCTTTGACATCCGCGCCATTTTTTCGTAAAGGTGACGCAAAATCGACCCCTGATTTTTTTGCACTTTTGCTGAGGGAATGGGTATAATGACTATATTGCAAATCAAACCTGTCACCCGGCTGCCAATGAATGGCCGGGACCAAAAAGGAGAACAGAGCGATGAAGTATGTATGTGATGTCTGCGGCTATGTTTACGACGAGGCAAACGGCGATCCTGAGAACGGCATTGCCCCCGGAACCAAGTGGGAAGATCTTCCGGCAGACTGGGTTTGCCCGCTCTGCGGTGTCGGCAAGGATCAGTTCTCTGCACAGGCATAAGCGGCACCCATTCAAGGACTGAGGATCCTGGTACATGTTTTCTCTGACTGCACTGCTTCATAATCCCTGCTTCGTGGCACCGGCCCTGGGCTGGCTGATCGCGCAGGTGGCAAAGACCATCATTTATATCATCCTGAATCGGGACTTCCGGCCGGAACGGCTGGTGGGGAGCGGCGGTATGCCCAGTTCCCATTCCTCCACCGTCTGTGCGCTGGCCACTGCCACCGCCTGCAAGTACGGCTTCGGGGGCTTCTACTTCCCGATGAGCATGTTTTTCGCCTTCATTGTCATGTACGATGCGATGGGTGTACGGCGGGAGACCGGAGAGCAGGCCAAGGTGCTCAATGAGATGATGAACCAGTGGCGTGAGATGGGCCGAAACCTCACTTCGCGGGGGCCCATGGAGAATTTCAAGGAGTTCGTCGGTCATACACCCCTGCAGGTGCTGGTCGGCGCGATCCTCGGCGTTGTAATTGCCCTGCTCACCTGTCAGACACTTGTCTGAACACAATAAGCGCGCAAGCTGTCCGGAAGCCTTTCTTCCGGACAGTTTTTTGTTGGGCAAGTCTTGTCCCGCGCGCTACAATACAGATATCGGCTGCGGCACAACCGGCAGCCGAAGAGGAGGTTTATTTACCATGACTATTGAACAGCTTCGCAAAGACATGATTGCCGCTGCCAAGGCGCAGGACAAGCCCAGAAAGGAAGTTCTCTCCGCTCTGGTTGGCGCAGTGATGAAGCTTGCCATCGATGAAGGCACCCGTGACAACATTTCAGAGGAACTCGTGGGCCGCGCAATCACCAAGGAACAGCGCGCCGCCAAGGAATCCATCGATACCTGCCCCGCATCCCGGCAGGATCTTCTGGAACAGTACACCTACCGCTACAACGTGATCAGCGAGTATGCACCCAAGATGATGAGTGAGGACGAGATCCGCTCCTTCCTTGAGGCCAACTGCAGCGAAGTCCTGGCCACCAAAAACAAGGGCCAGATCATGAAGACCGTGATGCCGCTTTTGAAGGGCAAGGCCGACGGCAAGACCATCAGCAGCGTCGTCGCTGCCCTGACCAAGTGAAATCCGAAAGCCAGACCCTGGACCACGGCTTCGGTCCTCTTTACAGCTCTGACTCCAGGATCCTGATCCTGGGGAGCTTTCCCTCAGTCAAGTCCCGGGAGGCGCAGTTCTACTACGGCCATCCCCAGAACCGCTTCTGGCGAATCCTGCGGGCAAAGTTCGACCCTGACGTAGAGGAGCGTCTCCTTGCCGGGGAAAAAATCGACCCGCCGGAGACGATTGAGGAGAAAAAGGCCCTTGTCTTACACCATGGTCTTGCCCTCTGGGACACCATTGAGCGGTGCACGATCACCGGCTCGTCTGACAGCAGCATCCGGGACGTGACAGTCACGGATCTTCCCTGGCTCCTTGCCAGGACCAGGATCGAGCGGATCCTCTGCAACGGCACGACGTCTTACCGCCTGTTCCAGAAGTACACTCTGGAGGGAATGCAGAAGGCCTGCAGGGAGGGCGGGCAGAACTGCCCGGACGTTCTCTCCCTTCCTTCCACCAGTCCTGCCAACGCCGCCTGGTCCCTGCCGAAACTCTATGCGGCCTGGAAGGATGCGCTGGATCCGAAAAAGGCATAAAAAAATGGTTTCCTTGCGGAAACCATTTCAAAAGAGCTTCCTGACAGGGAAGCTCTTTTTGTGTACTTCTCAGATTCTGATTACTCAGCGGCAGTCAGGTTCAGCTCCTGGTTCAGGTACTTGACAACTTCCTCGCCGTCAAGGCCGTGTACCATGCAGGCATCGCCAAGGCTCTCCATCAGTGCAGCGGGGCAGCTGATGCAGCCCATGCCGACACGCATGAGCACTTCAGCAGCATCCGGGTGTGCGATGATGACATCGCGGACGATCATATCCGAGGAAATGGGCTGCTTGCTGGCATCCACGTTCTGGTTGGTATTGTTCTCTGACATTTCTGGTTCCTCCTTCGGGGTATGCGGGATTATCCTCTCTCTATTCTCTATCGCAGATGATATCGGATTCTCCCGTCTCTTGCCGTAACATTCGTTACATTAAATCACAAATTTTCCAGACTGTAAAGGGCATTCCGGTCCCGCAGCGTGATTCCCTTGCGGGTGACATCGATGAGGCCGTCGCTCTTCATCGCCATCAGCTCCCGGGAGACAGAGGGCCGGGTGGCCGAAATTTCCCGGGCCATGTTCTCCCTGGTCTCACAGTAAGGCGCTCCGGGATGGGTTTCGTCATTCTGGATCAGGACCCGGGCGATCTTCTCCCGCAGGGAATTGCTGCTGAGAATTGTCAGGCGGCGGTCCAGATCATCTGCCTTGCGGGCCAGGATCGAAAGGAAATTCTCGATAAGTCTGGCATGCCGGGTGCAGAATTTTCCCCCACAGGCTGTGGAAAACAGGTATTCCTTGGGGATTGACAGAACCTGGGAGTTCTTTTCCGCCACAGCAAAGTGCTCATAGTGCACCTGGCCCAGAAACAGGTAAACCTCTCCGAAGAGATCTCCGGGCGCGTCACAGGTCTGCAGGTAGATGCGCTTCCCGTCCGGCGTATCCCGGCCCACACTCACGCTCCCGTCGATCAGGACCAGAACATTGCGCGGCACATCGTCCATGTAGAAGATCATATCGCCTTTGTCATAGTGGTACAGCACAGAATTGCTGCAGGACAGACATCCCTCCATATCCTGCACGGTAAGCCCCGCAAAGAGCGGACTTCTCTGCAGGGCCAGGGAGAGCTCCTGATTCCGCTCCAGGGTGTCCGGCTCATAATTTTCTCGCTTGACCTGTGTGTTCATTCACATCCTTCCAGGCAGTACAGACTGCCATACTTCTCCTCCAGGTAATTCAAAAAGTCGTCCGGCGTCAGATCCCGTCCTGTGATCTCCCGGATCCAGGTGGGTGCGTCCACCTGATCGGCCCGGGCAAAGACATGGGCCTGCATCCAGCGGTTGATATTCGCAAAGCTCCCGGATGCCGCCTCTTTTTCGAGGTCCAGATCCTGTGCCATCCTCGTGGCATACATGGCGTGATACATATTGCCCAGCGCATAGGTGGGGAAATAACCAAAGCCCGATGCCCAGTGGACATCCTGCAGAATGCCCTCCCGGTCATTTGCCGGCGTCACGCCAAGATACTCCTCATATTTTTCGTTCCAGCGCTGCGGCAGGGTGGCAAAGTCGGTCTCCCCGTCCACGATCTCCTTCTCCAGCTCATACCGGATGATGATGTGGATCGTATAGGTGAGTTCATCCGCTTCGGTTCGGATCAGGGAAGGCTTCACCGCGTTGACAGCCTCATAGAACTCCTCTTCGGTCACATCCGAGAGCACCTGCGGGAAGATCTCACGGGCCTTGGGATAGAGCAGAGAGAGGAAGGCCTTTGAGCGGCCGATCCGGTTCTCATAAAAGCGTGACACGGACTCGTGCATCCCCATGGTCTTGTTCTGGTTGATGAAGTGTTCCCAGTTCTCCCTGGGCTGCAGCTGCTCAAACAGAGCGTGTCCGCCTTCATGAATCACCGTAAAGATGCTGCTGAGGAACTGGTTCGGATAGTAGTGGGTTGTGATCCGCACATCATCCCGGCCAAGACCGTCAGTAAAGGGATGTTCCGTCGTGGTGATGGCACCCCGCTCTTTGTCGAAACACAGGACATCCATCAGCCAGTCCGCCATCTGTCTCTGCTGCTCATCGGTCACCGGGCGGGAGAGAAAATCGGTGCGGATCTTTTTCCTGGACTTTTTGATCTTTTCCAGAAGAGGAAGGAGCCGCTCCTTGCAGGTGCCGAAAATCTCATCCAGCTGCCGCTCTGTCATGCCCCGCTCGTACTGATCCAGCAGGCAGTCATAGGGCGTAGCATAATTTCCCTCGCACTTTGCGATCTCCTCTTTCTGCGCGGTGGTCACCGCCCTGAGGGAGGGCATAAAGATCCGGTAATCCTTCTGGTTTTTCGCCTCGATCCAGTCCACAAAGGCCTTGTTATAGACCTTTCTGTGGGCCGCATCCATCTCAGGGGTGATGTTCTTCGTCCGCGCCCGCTCCCGGTGCAGCGTTTCCGCCAGCACCTGATCCAACGGTTCCAGCTCTTTGCGCTCTTCGTACAGCCGATCCGCCGCGGCGAGAAATGCCGGGTCTTTCTTCAGGGAAAAGGCGCGGTTCTCCAAAAAGGCAATGATCTCTCCCTGCTCCTCCATGCCCTTCTTCGGGCAGATGGTCTCCTCATCGTAGTTCAGCACGCGGCAGGCGTGTTCATACTGCTCTGCCTCCCGCAGCACCTTCTGTACCGTTTCAAGATCCTGTCTGGTCGTCTCCTGCATGATCTGTCCTCCCATAAAAAAGGAGCAGCGGAGGAATCCCCGCCGCTCTCTGCTGTTTTCCGCGTTCAGGCTCAGCCGTGCAGGCCGTCTGTCTGCCGCTGCATGTCCTCCACAACAATGTCGTAGATCTCTCCGAGTGACCGGCAGTACTCCAGCACCAGCCAGGGCTCATTGGTGTGATAATGCAGCTTGATGGTTGCCTTCTCTCCACCAAAGTCATCCTCGCCGGTATCGCCCGCCACAATCAGGCTGTCTCCCTTAAAGGTGCTGATGATGTGATCCCGGATCTCATCTACCAGGTCATCGCAGGCATCGTCGTCTGCGCCGTACTTGTCCAGCAGCAGCTGGGTGTCATAGCGAAACTCAATGATTTCCTTGTGTTCTCTCATTCTGTGTCTTCCTCAGGCATTCAGCTGCGGATTCTGGGGCTGTACGTTCTCCGGAATCTCAGGCTTGCGGTTTAAAATCTCCATGAACTCATCGCCGGTGATTGTCTCCTTCTCGTACAGGAACTTCGCAATCTCATCCAGCTTCTGCTTGTTGTCCCGGAGAATCTTCAGTGCCTTCTGATGCTGCTGCTCCACGAGCGCGACGACCTGCCGGTCGATCTTGGTCTGGGTTTCCGGCGAGCAGGCAAGGGACGCATCCCCGCCCAGGTACTGGTTCTGCACCGTCTCCAGTGCCACCATGCCGAAATCCTCGCTCATGCCGTAGCGGGTGATCATCTCACGTGCCACTTTGGTCGCCTTCTCAATATCGTTGGAGGCACCAGTGGACATGGAGTTGAACTCCACCTCCTCGGCGGCACGGCCGCCGGTCAGGGTTGCGATGTCCGCAAGAAGCTCTTCCTTAGAGACCAGGTAGTGGTTGCCCTTCTCCACCTGCATGGTATATCCAAGAGCGCCGCTGGTTCTGGGGATGATGGTGATCTTCTGCACCGGAGCCGTATGATCCTGCATGGCGGCAACCAGGGCATGTCCAACCTCGTGGTAGGACACCACCAGCTTCTCCTTGTCGGAGAGGATGGCATTCTTCTTCTGGTAGCCCGCAATAACAACCTCGATGGACTCCTCCATATCCTCCTGGGTAGCAAACTTTCTGCCCTGGCGGACAGCGCGCAGCGCAGCCTCATTGACGATATTGGCAAGCTCTGCGCCGGAGGCACCTGCTGCCATACGCGCGATCTTGTTGAAATCGATGTTGTCCGCGATCTTGATCTTCCTAGCGTGAACCTTGAGGATATCCTCTCTGCCCTTGAGATCCGGCAGTTCAACCGGCACGCGGCGGTCAAAACGGCCGGGACGCGTCAGAGCGGGATCCAGGGACTCCGGGCGGTTTGTGGCCGCCAGGATGATGACACCGGTGTTGCCCTCAAAGCCATCCATCTCCGTGAGCAGCTGGTTCAGGGTCTGCTCCCGCTCGTCGTTTCCGCCGTAGCCGGAGC
>JBJEYC010000189.1:0-11286 GCA_051886435.1 Lachnospiraceae bacterium | reverse complement strand
AAGGCAAAGGTCTGCAAAACCTTGATTCACGGGTTCAAATCCCGTCTTCACCTCGCAATGAGCTCAGGTCGGAAAGATCTGAGTTTTTTTGTGTCTAACACATTGTAACAGAAGTGACGCACAGGCATGACGCCATGTGGTACACTCTCCTGTGAGAAAAGGCAATTCCCGTTTGGAGGTGGAAGCATGCAGTGTACCATTTTTGAGAGTGGATCCATTCGCTTTTGGCTTGAGACCGAAGTGACCAAAGAAGAGAACGGCAGTGCGACCACCGCCAAAATCCTTCGGAAGGATACGAAGACGGATACCACGATTACCTTGATGTCCTACACCTGGCCAAGACAGCTGATCCCTGAGATCACGCTGAAGGCGCCGGGGATCCTCAATGAAAAGGGATGGCTGTCCTTTACCCTCTCGCTCGAGGTACACCACATCAGCGGAATGGTGCAGGGCGAGTTTTCCGAGGAACAGGACTACCTGGTTCTGGATCCTCTGACCGAGAATCCGGTCTGCACGGTAGAGGACATTCGAAGAAAGACAAAATTTGCCCTTGCGGAGCGGCATCTGGAGCATACGCCCCACAGGACATATCCCCCGACGGACGGCATGCAGGGACCCTATGGACATCCTGCAATTCGGAGCCTTCCGCCTATCAAGAAAGCTCATCCGGAGACAAAGGAAGGAGGCAGCATATGAAATCCATTCTGATCAAGGACACCACAAAGCAGGAGCGAATCGCCATTGTGGCAGAGGCATTGAATGTCTGCGGCGGCGCATGTGACTACTGCAACGGTTGTGAGAACATCGGCGGCGGCACTATTGATTCGATCTATGGGCCCTATATCGAGGGCAAGAAGGAGATCGCGGAGATCAACCGGGAGTACCGTTCCAACATGGTGCACTGACATGCAGCCGCTGTTTGGACCGCCCCCTCTTGCAAGTTCGACAAAAGAGGAGAGACAGGCCTACATTGAGGAAACGTATCACTGCATCAATGACTGCGACATGTGCGGTCTGTGCAAAATCTACCACGGAAAGGAGCCGGTCCTCGTCTACCGGGATTATATCGAGGGGACGAGGGAATTCGCTGACATCGCGGCGATGTACCGGCCGCAGCACTGAATGATGATAAAACGGGGCGTCTGTCGAAATCCGACAAACGCCCCGTTTTCGAATGGTGTGCTATACTCACGAAGTAATAACCAAGGGAGGTACCCGGAATGAAACCACGATTTGGACTGATCGCTCTGGACATGGACGGCACGCTCCTTCGAAATGACAAGTCGATCGGAGAGAAGACGCTGGCGGCGATCCGACGGGCGCAGGAGAGAGGCAAGGCAGTCTGCCTTGCCACCGGACGTCCCCTGGCAGAGATTCGGCCCTATGAGAACGAGCTGGGAGCAGTCAGATACTGCATGCTCGAGAGCGGTGCCCTCCTGTATGACAGGAAGGAGAAAACCATTCTTGCCAGGCGGACGCTGCCGGAGGCATGCTTTGGGAGGATCATTGCCGCGTCTTTGGAGGAGGAGATGATGGTGCAGGCAATGTCCAGGGGCGCATCGGTGGTCACCGGATCTGAGATTCCGCTGATGTCCCGCTGGCACATGGAACCCTATGCCTCCCTTTACGAGAAAGTGGCAACGCGGGTCCCGGATGTGCGCAGCTGGATTCGAAACTGCCAAAGCGGGATCGAGAAGATCAATCTGTACCACCTCTCCCGGGAGGCGAGCATCAAAACGGCAGAGCGCCTGGCGGATCTTCCCATCGAGCGCATCTATGCGGAGACGAGTTCCCTTGAGCTCTCGCCCGCCGGGGTGGACAAGGGATCTGGCCTTCTGGATCTGTGCCGCGTCCTGGGAATTCCGATTTCCCAGGCGATTGCGGTGGGCGACGCGGACAACGACCTTCCGATGATCCGGGCGGCAGGGCTCGGAGTTGCCATGGGAAATGCCAACGAACATGTCCTTGCGGCGGCTGATGCCGTCGTGGGGACCAACGATGCAGACGGCTGTGCAGAGGCGATAGACCGCTTTCTGCTTTGACAAAAGATGAGGATACTGACATGATACGACAGCTATTGCAGGATCGAGGGGGATGGTACAAGGGAAATCTCCACATGCACACGACCCGCTCCGACGGGGCACTGGACCGGGATGCGGCGATCCGCTTCTATGCAGAGCGGGGATATGACTTTGTGGCGGTCACCGACCACAGGATCAACGGAGAGGAAGAGGCAAGGCCTGACATCACGGTTCTCTCCGGCTCTGAGTGGGACACCGGAGACAATGTCCACGCACCGATCTTCCACATCCTGTGCATCGGAAATGAGCGGCCGGTGCAGATGAAGACATCAGCCCGCCCCGAGGTGGAGGAGATCATCGAATGCATCCTGGAAGCGGGCGGGATCCCGATCCTTGCCCATCCGTCCTGGTCGCTGATGGACCCTGCCGACATCCATCGCTGCCGTGGGATTGCCGCAGCGGAGATCTTCAACTCGATATCGGATCTTCCGATGAATCCCCAGCGTGCAGATGCCTCGCTGTACTTTGATCTCTGGGCAAAGCAGGGAATCCTGCTTCCTGCTACGGCGGCAGATGATGCCCACACCTATGCGGACGAGGCTGCAGTTTCCTATATCTGGCTGGGAGCGGCTTCCAAAAGACCGGAGGACCTTCTTTTGGCCATCCGGGATGGCAACTACTACGCAAGTCAGGGACCGAGGATTGAATCGCTCACCTATGATACCGACCTGCGGGAGCTGATCCTCACCACAAAAGATCCGCTCTCCTATGTGTATCTTGCGAGCAACCTCGCCTGGTCTGACAATCGGATTCTGCGGGGGCGGGAAGACGGCGTATACCGCTACCGTGCGCTGCCCGGTGAGACCTACCTTCGGGCTGTACTGGTTGACCAGAACGGGAAGCGGGCATTCACCGCTCCCTTTGCGACATATTAAATGCGGGAGGATTTCATGGAACAGGACATTGATGCGAGATTTACGCTGCACAGCACGACAAGTGATCAGGCGAAGAAGAGCTGGCAGACGATGACGAGGATGCGGCGGGAGACGGCAGGCGATGGCACCGCGGTCTTTCACATCCTGTTTGCGGGAGATGACTTTGAAAAAAAGATCACCCGGATGACGAATCTTGTGGATCCCGGCACCCGGATGGAGGTGATCTTTGAGAAAAACGTCCCGGACGTGGATGCGCAGGATCTGCCCCGGGCCGAGAAGATCCTTGCGGAGCTTGGCTTTGTCCGGGAAAGGGACAGCGTTTTTGCAAAACTGCGGTAAAAAAATGAGCGGCACCTCCGAAAACGGGAGATGCCGCTCATTTTATCCGGTTACTGCCCGGATCCGGTGCTGTCAAGAATGGCACCGGGATAGCCGATGGAGGCAAGAAGCGGATAGAGCGTATTCTCAAAGGCTTCGTTGCAGTAGGCACGGTAGAGCTGTGCCTGATCCTCCACAGCCTGTACTGCGGTGGGTGCGTGGCCGGTCACACAGATATAGGCCCGTCCCGTGGAGGAGACAAAGTAACTGGCAGCGCAGCACATGGCGGCACGGGTGTAGCCGGTCTTGGCGGCCAGGCAGGTGCCGGGAATGGTGCGTGCACTCATCCGGGTCAGGAACTGGTTCGACAGGGCGATTCCCGACGGGTGCTGCGGCGTTGCCGTAGTGGTATAGTGCTGCGTAGTGAGAATGGTCCGGGCGAGGTCATTTTCCATGGCCGCCTGCAGGATCACCGCCATCTCGGAGCAGGTGGTCAGATGACCATCCGCCGTCATGCCGGTGCAGTTGACGAAGTGCGTGGAGGTCAGACCCAGTTCCGCGGCCTTCTGATTCATCAGTGCGACAAAGTTCTCATCGCTTCCAGCCACCGTCCGGCCCAGCATGATGCAGGCATCCGCACCGGAGGGAAGGATGGTTCCGTACAGAAGATCTGCCACGGTCACCACCTCACCGCCCACAAAGCCCACCCGGGTGAGTCCGGTGCTGGCGGCGATATCGATCGCGTCCTGGGAGATGGCGACCGGCGCTGTGAGATCGGTGAGGTGTTCACAGGCAACGAGCAGGGTCATGACCTTGGTCATGGAGGCCGGATTCATCTGTTCATCCTGATTCTTTCCCACGACGACGCGTCCGGTGGAGAGATCCACGAGGGAGACATATTCGGACTGCACGCCCAGAGTATCGTCCACGGAAAAGGTCACCGGGTCTGAGACGTGAAGAGATGCTGCCTGCGCCGTCGCCGGCGTTCCCACGGCAAGTGCCAGGGCGGTTCCGATGGCCAGAACACCCGCGCATAATCGACTGATCTTCAACTTTCTGTATCCTCCTGATTTGCAAACATTTCAGAAGGGAATTGTAGCACAGGTTTGCGGAAACCACACAGGGACAGCGGCACATCTTTCTTTTCTTCGTGTCTTTTGCAACAGCAGACACACGGTGTTTTCGATCCGGAGGACCTGTGGTAAGATAGCGGAGTTAGCGCAGATTTTACAATTCCCATCACCAGGATGGGACAGGGTACAAGGTTCATATATGGCAAAGAGGAATAATTCGCCCCGCTATGGCGGGGATCCGGAAGAGGATAACGATCTGAGTATCGGCTTCCTCGATGTTCCGGAGGAGGCGCAGGAGCCGGAGGAAAATCCGGACGAGGGGGATGCGCCCCGGCAGGACTGGGAGGAATCTGATCTGGATGATCCGGACTTCCCGGAGGATCTGGACGACCTCGGGGATCTGGATGATGGTGCAGACCGGGAGTACCTGGCGGAGCTCCGCAGAAACCGGGCGAACAGAAGCCGGCAGGAAAAGCGCGCCCGGAGGCAGAAGGAACGCCGGAAGGAAGTCCTGATGGCCCGCAGCATTCTGGCTGTGGTTCTGGCGGGATGCGCCGTGCTGGCTGTGGGGCTGATCTTTCTGGTGCGGAGCCATCTTGGCGCCTTTACCGGGAGCGCGAGTGAGACCACCGCGCAGGCTGCCTCGTCGGAGAGCACCGGAAGCACCGCCATCGGCGGCGCTGCCATCGGCACACCGGAGTATGAGGGCACCGCAGGCGCAACGGAGAGCGCAGAAGATGGCTCCACAATGCCCACGGAGGCGATGATCGAAGTTGCCCGCACTGCAAAGAACTACTCAGCCGACGTGGCTACCTTCTGGCCTTACGACTGGTTCTATGAGGATGACAACACCAAGCTGATCCCCTGTGACGCGGCTGCGGCAGCGGAGGCAGCAGCTTCCGATTCGACGACATCCTCGGAGGAGGCATCTTCCGAGGCGGATTCTTCTGATACGGCTTCTTCCGAGGCAGTCTCCACAGAGGAGGCAGCTTTGGAGGATACGTCCTCGGAAGAGGCATCCACGGAAGCGTCGACGGCTGCATCCGGCGCGGACCCCTACATCATTGGAGATGGTGACCATACCTTTACGAGCCAGTACGGGATTCTGGTCAATGTCGACACCGGTGAGATTGTTGCGGAGAAGAGCCCGAAAGAGCGCATCGTTCCGGCCTCGATGACCAAGGTCATGTCGCTTCTGGTCGCGGTGGATCAGATGCAGGATCCGGATACCCAGCTCAAGGATGTGGTGACCCTGACCCAGGCGGATGAGGAGTTCGCTTACGTCAATGAGTCGTCTGCGGTATGCTGGATGCCCGGTGACACGGCCACGGTGGAGGATCTTCTGTACGGCATGATCCTTCCCTCCGGCGCGGACGCGGCAGTTGCTCTGGCGGAGTACACCGCCGGCAGCCAGGACGCCTTTGTGGAGCTGATGAACGAGAAGGCGAAGGAGCTGGGACTGACGGACACCCACTTTACGAACTGCGTGGGCTGTTACGATGAGGACCACTACTCCACGGTTTACGACATCGCGGTGATCATGAAGGCGGCGGTGGAGAACGATCTCTGCCGCAAGGTTCTCTCCACCCACACATGGACCACTTCACCCACCAGCGAGCACCCGGAGGGCATTACGGTGTCCAACTGGTTCCTGCGGCGGATTGAGGACTCGGACAACCACGGAACGGTGCTGTGCGCGAAGACAGGCTATGTGGAGCAGTCGGGCTTTTGTGCGGTCAGCTATCAGATCGCAAATGACGGCTCTCACTACATCCTCTGCTCGGCAGATACCTACAGTTCCTGGCAGGCCATCTATGATCACACGGCCATGTATCAGGAATACACGAATTGACATCAAGGGGGACCCGGAGGGCGGAAACTGCCCTCCGGGCCCTGCATTTTTGGAGCGGAATCATGACAAAATGGTTGGAAGGAGTACGGCGCACTCTGAAAAACGCCTGGGAACACAACAAGCGGCTGATGCTGATCCTGTTTCTGACGATTGTTGTCCTGTTCGCGGGGACAAGCATCCGGACGATCTACCTGTGTGTCTCCTATCCCCAGGAGATCCTCACCTGCAGTGAGTTCACCGGGGACGGGGCAAACCTGACGGGACTCTCCCTGGAGGGAACCCTGCTGCGAAGCACCCAGAACACCACAAACATCTATTACACGCTGGAGGAGCCGATCCCGGTCCGGGAGGTCTCCTATGAGGCCTACAACGTTTCCCGTGACAACTGCCGAAGCTACATCACGCTGCTTGGTCCCGCACGGGAGTCCAGTGTGATCCTGGATAACGGCATCAACTACATCGACTTCAAGGATGCGACACCGCAGGATCAGGTCACCGCCCTCTCCATGGAGCCGGTGACCCTGCGCGGCGTGAGCTACAACCTGGGATATGTGACGATCAACCCGCATCTGCACTTTGTTACGACGGGTCTTCGCCTGTTTGTCTTCCTTGCCGCAGCGGCAGTCCTTCTGGAGCTGGTGCTCTGGAGCCTTCGGCGCACGGCGGTGGCAAACGGAGAGGCCCTTCGCGAGCGGGGAAAGAAGCGCCCCCGTATCGGCTTCTACATCGCGCTGGGTATTCTCCACTCGATCCACGCCGGGGTCTTTGTCTGGACCTATCTGACCCAGGATCTGGAGACCTACACGATGGTCTACTACCTGACCCTGTATGCTTCGACCTCCCTGTTCCTGCTCTTTGTGCTCCGACCCGACTACCGGGAAGGCGGCAGAATCAAGAGAGAGTGGCCGGGAATTCGGATCCTGCTTCTTTCCATCTGGAGCTTTGCGATGACAGAGCTTCTCTACAGCGACCAGTTTCACCTGGACAAGCCGATCGCGGTGGTGGGAAATCTTGTGGTCTATGCGCTCTTGTACACGGCAGCCTGGAGTCTGATTCCCGGCCCCAAAGGGCGGCGTTACTGCTATTACCTGCCTCTTATCTTCTGGCTGGTTGTTGCCGGGATCAACCACTACTACTTCGAGTGGAGGGGGCAGGCCTTTGAGCTTTCTGACCTTTCCATGGCGGAGACCGCAAAGAACGTGATCGGCTCCTACCAGCTGGACGTGACAAGAGAGCTCTTCCTGGTCTATGTCAGCTTTGCCTGCCTGTTTCTGGCGGTGCACCTGGAGTCTGCTGACGTGTACAGAAAGCGCACCTGGACAAAGGAACTCACCGCGGTGGGCTGCTGCGCGGCAGCGCTTTTGTACCTGCCTTCCGCAATCCCCTACGTGTCCCTCTGGAATACCAACACCGCGACAAAGCACAACGGGTATGTCCTCTCGTACCTTGCCTACGCCCAGAAGACCCTGGAGGATCCGGTTCCGGACGGCTACAACAAGGAGGAGACCGAGACCCAGCTGGCCAGCTATGAGGATGACGCGGCAAGTGTCAACAAGACCAAGACGGATCCTGCCGTCAACGTGATTGTCATCATGGATGAGGCCCTGGCGGATCTTCCGACAACCTACGGCTTTTCGACGGATGTCGACGACATGCCCTACATCCATTCCCTCTCCGGTGACAACGTCCGCAAGGGCTGGATGCTCTCCTCGGTCTTTGGCGGCACCACGGCGGACACCGAGTACGAGTTCCTGACCGGCAACAGCGTTGCATTTTTGGACTCGGGGAGCGTCCCCTACACCCAGTACATCAACACCGACATGGAGTCGATGGCGCGGCTTCTGAAGGGCCAGGGCTTTTCCACGACCGCCTTCCATCCCTACCTCGCCAGCGGCTACAAGCGCTACAAGGTCTATCCGCTTTTGGGGTTTGACGAGTTTTTGAACAGCGACAACTACGATTACTCCTACCGGACAAGGATGCGCTCCTATGTCAGCGACGCCTCGGATTTCCAGGACGTGATCGAGCTGTATGAGAACAAGCAGGAGGGAGAGCCGTTCTTCCTGTTTAACGTCACGATGCAGAACCACGGCGGCTACAATTCTTCGGTCCCGGCGGTGGACGTGACCGTCCATCCGACGGACGAGACGCTCGACTCCTACGCCCAGCTTCAGGAATATCTCTCCCTCGCTCACGCGACGGATGAGGCCTTCCAGGAACTGACGGACTACTTCTCCAAGGTGGATGAGAAGACGATTATCCTCATGTTCGGCGACCACCAGCCCGGCATGGATGACGAAGTCTACAAGGCGCTCTGCCCCGAGATGTACGAGGAGAATGCCTCCGTGGAGACTCTCGAGAAGAAGTACACGGTGCCCTATGTCATGTGGGCCAACTACGACCTGGACAGCGAGGAAGTGGAGACCACAAGCCCGGGCTTCCTCGGGGAGTACCTGCTGCAGAATGCGGGCGTGCAGCTCTCTGCCTACGACCTGTTTTTGGAGGACGTGCAGAATGAGGTGAACGCCATCAACCTTCTCGGCTACCAGACCACCGACGGCACCTGGCACAGCATCGAGAACCTTGACGAAGTCGATATCCTGCAGGATTATAAGAAAGCGGCTTACTACGCCCTGTTTGGCAAGTCGGGTACGGATCTGTCATTGTTTGCCGCGGCGGATCCGGGGAGCTGAGAAAGGAAATTCCTATGGAAAAGATCACAAGTTTTACCATCAACCATGAAAAGCTGGAACCCGGTGTCTATGTCTCCCGGGTGGACCGGTATCAGAATGCGGACATCACCACCTTTGATCTGCGCATGACAGCACCCAATCGCGAGCCGGTCATGAACACCGCAGAGGTCCACACGATCGAACACCTGGGAGCCACCTATCTGCGCAATGATCCCGACTGGAAGGACTGCATTGTCTATTTCGGGCCCATGGGCTGCCGCACCGGTTTTTATCTCCTGTTGGCAGGGCGCCTTTCCTCTGAGGAGGTGGTGCCGCTGGTCACCCGGATGTTTGAGTTCATCCGGGACTATGAGGGAGAGATCCCAGGGGCAGCACCCAGGGACTGTGGCAACTACCTGGATCAGAACCTGGGCATGGCAAAGTATCTCGCAAAGCGGTACCTGGATCACACGCTCTACGGGATCACGAAGGACCATCTGGTGTATCCGGAATGAGCGAAGCAACCGGCAGTCCCAAAGTGGTCTGCATCCGGCACATCGCAGAGCTCTACCTGTTTGAGTACTATGAGCGCCCCGGGCAGTATGAGGTGAGCAGGGAGGATCTCCTGACACCGATTGTCACGCGGGCCCTGGAGCAGGAAAAGACGGGCGGCATGATCGGTGCCATGCAGAACTGGGAGCGTGCGAAGGATTTGAATCCCGCACGCTGCGACATCCGGCTCCACCTGATCTCCTGCGCCTACCACTTAAAGGACCTGGACCGGGTGGCCGCAGAGACGAAGGCACTGTACCCTTACGTCTGCACAAGGGCGGAACTTGCGGCCTATTACCGCTGGCGGGGGCTCTGGTGTCTGGAAAAATATCAGCCCAAACTCGCAAGGGCGCTCTACCGCTACTCCACGTACTTTCAGGAAAGCCGCGAGGCGGAGAACGAGATCCGCTTTCTCGACACTGCCATGAAGCGGACGGGAGAAGAGCCTTCCCGGGAGGAGGTCATGGAGGTTCTCAAAAAGGCCAATGTCCCCCTGACCGCAGCGTCGGTCACGATGGCCCTTCTGGTGCGCGCCTCACAGGAGGCAGAGGGAGCGGGAAATCTCACCCAGGCGCTCGACTGCCTGGGCATGGTGTACGATCTTTCGCAGGATGTGGGAATCGGAGAAAAGATCCGGGAACTGGAAAATCGAGTCAAAGACAGCAAATGAGAACAGCAAGGGGTCTGCTTCGGCGGGCTCCTTTTTGTTGACAGCGCATGGGGAAGTACGGTATAGTTTCGATAACCTATCTGATTAGTATGAAAACCAAAGAGGAAGATCGGAACCAATATGAAGATATCGTCAAAGGGAAAATATGGCCTGCTCCTGATGCTGGATCTGGCCATGTATGACAGCGGAAACTACATCTCGCTGATGGACGTGTCGGAGCGCACCGGCGTCACCCAGAAATACCTGGAGCAGATCGTCTCTGCCCTCTCCCGTGCGGGACTGGTGCGCAGCCAGCGTGGAACCCGGGGCGGCTACCGCCTGGCAAAGGATCCGGAGGAGATCACCTCCGGAGATATTCTGCGGGCCCTGGAGGGACCTCTCCACCCGGGCCCGGAGGAGGGAGACCCGCTCCAGAGCTACTGGGATGGGTTCAACCGTGTCATCGACCAATATGTTGACAGCATCACGCTGGCAAAGCTCGCGGCATCCCGGCAGGAGCTGGTGGGCAATGACTACTGTATCTAGCCGGGGATAGGAGGCCATCATGACTCTGCAGCAGCTGCGGCAGGTGATCACCATCGCGGACAGCGGATCCCTCAACGAGGCCGCACGCAAACTCTATGTCTCCCAGCCAAACCTCTCCGGCGTGGTGAAGGAGCTGGAGAAGGAGATCGGCATCACCCTGTTTCTGCGCTCCAACCGCGGAATTTCGCTGACGCCGGAGGGAAAACAGTTCATCGGCTTTGCCCGGCAGGTGGTGGAGCAGTACGCCCTGCTGGAGGACCGCTATATCGGGAAGAAGACCAAGAAGGTGTTCTCCGTCTCGGCCCAGCACTACAGCTTCGCTGTGAAGGCTTTCGTGGAGACCGTCAAGCGGGTCGGCATGGACAAGTATGAGTTTGCCATGCATGAGACCCGTACCGGTCAGGTCATCGACAACGTCAAAAACATGACCTCGGAGCTGGGTATCCTCTATCTCTCCGATTTCAACGAGCCGGTGCTGCGCAAGATCTTTGCGGAGAATTCCCTGGTATTTACGGAGCTCTTTGCCTGTGACACCTATGTCTATCTCTGGAAGGGGCATCCGCTTGCGGGAAAGAAGCAGATCTCCATGGCAGAGCTTGCCGAATACCCCTGTCTGTCCTTTGAACAGGGGGACAGCAACTCCTTCTACTTTGCGGAGGAGATGCTCT
>JBJEYC010000188.1:0-2314 GCA_051886435.1 Lachnospiraceae bacterium | reverse complement strand
GCTGGCCCGACGGGTTCTCCAAAAGCACCGACACCGTCGGCTGGTCCCCGATGGACCAGATCTCCCCGTGAGGGAACTCGGTCCGGATCGGAAGGCTGCCGTAGAAATCGCTGACGGCAAACATCTTTTCGGCAAGGAGGGCGCCCACCTTTCCGCAGGGCTTCACCTTCCCCACCAGCTCCGCGAAGGAGATGTTCATGCCGCCGTAGACGTTGAGGGGAACCTGCCAGATCGGAAGCGGCGAGTCAAAGAGGATCCTGGCCGCCTCAATGTCCTGCTGCAGGTTGGATTCCTTCCCGCCGCCCGGATAGGCACCGCCCCCGATCCAGATGGCGGCGGTGATCTTCTCCGCAATCCTGGGCTCGGTGAGGTAGGCCGCGGCAAGGTCGGTGAGCCCCGCCTGCAGGGCAATGTACAGGGGCTCGTCCGATTCCCGCATCGCCTCCCGTACGATGAACTCCGATCCCTCGCTGACCGGGACCGGGTTTTCTTTGGTGATGCAGTCCTTTGCGCCGTGCAGAAGCGGCACGTCGTCGATCTCCATCGCAGACAGCAGCTCCTTCCCCGCCGCAAAGCTCTTCTCCATGCTGGTCAGGCGCTGGGCCTGCATCATGGGGTGCTTGATGGTCCGAAACCGCCACTCGAAATTTGCGGCGATGATGCCCACCACATCCTCGCTGGGGCTCATCAGGTGGTGCGCCACCGCGAAATAGTCGTCGGCCTCCGCCGCAATGTCCGAGTGCACGATCACCCGCACCCGCCGGTTTGCCGGTACCGAAAATCCAAGTCTCTTCAGAACGTCTTCACGATGCATGTCTTCCTCCCTCTTCTTCGAGTTTGTCGGTTAGTCTGCCTCCCCGCCGTGTCAGATCGCCGTCAGGGAGTCTCTCCTTGCGCGAAGTCCCTCTTCGCCGTAGGTGTCATAGATTTTCTGGAGCTGCCCGATCATCTCCTGCTTCTTCTCCGGGATTCTCCCGTATAAGGAGATCACCGCGGAGGCGTTGCGGGCGTCGATCAGGGTGTCGATGGTAAGCTCCTGCAGAAATGTCTGGATCTCCCGGATCCGCTCGCCCTCGGAGGCCTCCTGAAAGGCACCGCTTCGGACTTCCTGCATCAGCGGGGTGTCCGGAAAGATGGTCAGGCTCGGGATCAGGATCCGGTCCGGGCGAAGCTGGTTGAAGGCCTTTGCGGAGACCTTCGCGTTTTGGATTCCCCGCCCCGCGCCGCCAAGGCCCGCCAGGTAGATGATCTCGTAGGCAAGTCCCGCCTCGTCCATCTTGTGAAGCTGCGGCACGATCTCCGACGCGTGGTATCCCTTGTTCATGAACGTGAGGATCTCCTCGTCGGCGGACTCGACGCCAAAGACGATTCCGGCATAGCCGAGGTCTTTGAGCTTTTTCAGCTCCTCCACCGTCTTGTTCCGCAGGCTGTCCACCCGGCCGTAGCCGCCGATCGAGCGGACGCTCGGAAGCGCCTCGTGGATCAGCGCCGCGATTCTCTCCAGGCGCGCTGCGCTTAAGAGGAACGGGTCCGCGCCCTGGAGCCAGATCCGCCGAAACGGGATCCCGTAGCTGGCAAGTTCCCTGAGATCCTCCCTGATCTCCTCCTCGGGGGAGACAGCAAAAGGGGCATCCTTGTAGTAGGTGCAGTACCGGCAGGCATTGTGGCTGCAGCCGCTGGTCACCTGCAGGTAGGCACTGGCCGCCTCATAGGGCGGTCTCACAACATCACTTGCAAAATGCATCTTTCGTCCCTCCTCACACCGCACGCATGCTGTGGCGCCAGCTGCGAAGCTGCGCCTCTGTCCTGTCGTCAAAACGCCCAAGGACCTCATCCAGTTCCCGGAGGATGTCCTCCCGGTCTTGCGGGAGCGATACCTCAAACTGCACACTGCTCGCCGAGGTTCCGGTGTTGATGGTGATCGGAATCGAAAGATTTGCAATCAGGGTCCGGATCTCCTCGATCCGCTCCCGCTCTGAGGGCTCTGTCCACTCCCCGCGCTGCATCTGCTCATAGAGCTTTGTCCCGGGTAAAACCGCGACGTTGGTCAGCATCATGTAGTAGGGGTGAATGCGGTTGAACAGGTCTGCCGACTTCCTCGCGCTCTCCTTGAGCTTTCCCTTCCCCGCAAGGCCGCCCAGATAGATCATCCGGTAGGTCATCCCGGCCTCGTCGAGCTTCTGCCCGGCATCCAGGATATCCTTCGAGGTGTATCCCTTGTTCACAAAGGAGAGCACCTCGTCGTCCCCGGACTCGATGCCGATCATGATCTCATCGAGGCCGTGGGCGCGGATCCTGCGGATGTCCTCCACCG
>JBJEYC010000187.1:0-2318 GCA_051886435.1 Lachnospiraceae bacterium | reverse complement strand
TCCGTCTCCGCGGTGGCATACCTCGCCCAGGTGCTCCTCGTGATCCAGTCCGTCGGCACCGGTCTGTCCGTGGGCAGCGGCATCCAGATCTCCCGGGCCTTCGGGACCGGCGACATTCCGATGGTGCAAAAGCGCGTCTCCACGGTCTACGCGATCACGGCGATTCTGGGCGCTGCCGTCCTTCTTCTTTTGCCCGCGGCACGGCCGATCCTGCGCCTTGCGGGCACGCCCGACGCCCTCATCGGCGTGGGAAGCGCCTACTTTCAGGTGCAGCTCCTCTCCACGGTGTGCCTTTTGTTTGACAACGTGTACATCGCAGTGGAGCGGGCCCGGGGCAATTCCGGAAGGATCCTGCGTCTCAACCTCGCGGTGATCCTGACCAAGCTCTCCCTCACCGCCCTGTTCGTCTACGTCCTGAACGGAACCCTGGTCACCATTGCCCTGGCTTCCCTTCTTTCCAACCTCCTGCTCCTTGTCCTTGGCGTGCGCAATTCCCTGGCAGGGGAGGGGGCCTTCTGCTTTTCCAGAAAGAGCGTAACAAGAGAGTCCAAGGTGGTTCGGCCGATGCTTGTGACCTCCTTCCCCAGCATGCTGGAGAAGGCCCTCTTTGCCCTTGGCAAGACCATCGTCAACGCCATGAGCACCGCCTACGGAGACCTTTGCGTGGGGGCCATGGGCGTCTCCAACAACCTGGGCGGCATCACCACCAATCCCCAGAACGGCTTCCAGGACGGCGGCGCCGCGATCATCAGCCAGAACTACGGCGCCGGGGAGTACCGCCGGGTCGTCTCCGCCTTCTACGCCACCTCCGTGATCTGCATGATCTTAGGCGGCGCGATCTCCGGGATTGAGCTTGCAAATCTCGATGCGCTGGCCGGCTGGTTCGACTCCCAGAATCCCGAATTCCATCGGCTCATCTGCCTCGTCTACCGGTATGAGGCCCTGGGCGCCATCCCGCTGGGTCTCAATGCCGGTGTCCTCGCCCTGCTCTACGGACTGGGAAAGACCAACTTAACGCTCCTTGTCAACCTGGCCCGGGTGTTCGTCTTCCGGATCCCGGTCTTCTGGATTCTCGGACGCATCCCCGGCATCGGGGAGCGCGCCTGCGGCATCGTCATGCTCGTCTCCAATGCCGGCACCGGCGTCTTTTCCGGGATCCTCGCCATCTTTGTTCTTAGAAAGTTCCGGAAGGAACATCCGGAGGCCTTTGCCGCAAAAGAAAAACAGAGCCGGGCGCACCGCGCCTGACCCTGTTACGCTGTCTCTTCTTTTCCTGTCTTCTCTTCCTGGCTTTCCCACCCCGCCGCGGTTCGAAAAAAGTCCAACACCGCACGGGTGTAGCGTCCCGGATCCGTCAGGTAGCTGATGCCGTGGGCGGCGCCGGGGAAGGTCAGAAGCATCGTATGCTTCCCCGCCCGGGCAAGATCCTCGCTCATCGAGACGGGGACAAAGTGATCTTTCTCCCCGTGGAGCAGAAGAACCGGAAGGTCCGTGCGCCGGATGCCCGCAAGGGCGGAGCGCCCTGTCAGGCGAAAGTGCCCAAAAAGCGCTGCGGAAAGAACCACCGAAGGCCAGAGAAACGACACGTGCATACTCTTCATGACCGTTCGGATGATCGCCCCGGGGCTCTCATAGGGGCAGTCCGCGATGATGCCGCAGACATTGTCCGGAAGCGGCTCCTCAGCCGCCATCAGGACCGCTGCCGCGCCCATGGAGATCCCGTAGAGGATCACCTTCTTCTCCTGCCCAAAGCGCTCCCTGCAGTAGGCGGCCCAGCGCCGCGTATCCTCCTGCTCCCGGATTCCGAAGGTGGTCACATTTCCCCCGCTCTTTCCGTGCGCGCGCTGATCGATCAGGATGGCGCTGATCCCGTGCTCCCGGGAGATCTTATGGGCGCCGCACATGTCCCGCTCCGCGCCTCCATGATATCCGTGAAATAAAAGCGCGATGGGGGCATTCTCCTTTCCCGGATAGTACCGCCCATAGAGGCTCGTCCCGTCTGCTGCCGGTATCCGGATTTCCTCCGCCGGCGTCTGTCCCTGCATCGCGCCGACGAGCTCTTCCATCTGCCTTTTGTAGGGGGCATAGTCCGCATCCTCCGGCAGTGCGGGGCCCTTCTTTTTCCAACCGTCCGAATTCCAGAACAGGACCCGAAAGATCCCCGCCAGAAACAAAAGGTACAGGCCGCACAGAATACCGGCCAAAATTTCAAGTCCCGTCATCTCTCCTCCCCGGCCCGGGCAAAGGCAAACAGGTACTGCTGGTAGATCCCGGCCCAGGGGGCCCAGCGGTCCAGGGGATACCCCTCGGGGTAGTGC
>JBJEYC010000186.1:0-2322 GCA_051886435.1 Lachnospiraceae bacterium | reverse complement strand
CCGTCGGTACAGACTACATCCCGCAGAACACCGGTCACCCGAAGGCCTCCTGCCTGGGCGGACTGCATGGAGCGCAGGTTATCAGAAAAGACCCTTGCGGTGACCTTGGGAATTCCAAGGACCGTCAGCGCATAGGAGGTGACAAGGTCTGTGACCCGCCGGCCGATGCCGATTCCCCGCTCGGTCCGCTCGCCGATGAAGAGGCCGTACTCCCGGGAACCATCCTCCTCTGGGGCGTTCAGAATCGCGCAGCCAACCGGCTCACCCCCGTTCTTTTTTAAGCAGATTACGTAGACCAGCACCTCGCCGGTTGCGATCTTTTCCCGGAAGAACTGCTGCTCCCCGGCAAGAGTAAATGTGCGGCGGTAGATGTAGTATCGCTGGATCCGGGGATCGTTACGCCATGCCACGTAGCGCTCACAGTCCTCATAAACCATGGGACGCAGTCCGATCAGATCATCTTCAGTGATATAAGCAGGGGTATTGCTTGCTGTCATTCTTGTTTGTCCTTCCTGCGCACATCCGTTGACAATTCGGACGGCGCCATCCCCACTCCCGTATGGTGCACCATGATACCGTTGCGGCGGGCAAAAGTAAAGACGCTGTGCTATGATGCTGATAAGTATTATATGTGCGGAGGGACGATGGCTGATAACAACTATCCAACCGAATATCGTCGAAGGCGCAGGCGGAACGAGGACGACTTTGACATCGAGATCACTGACGAGGATGTGCGCGCCTACGACCAGCTGGACTGGAGCGGGGACAAGACGCCGGAGGAAATTCAGATTACAGATCTGGAGGCGGAGCCTTCCTCCCTGCCTGCGTCTAAGCAGCAGGAGATGGCAGAAGTTTCCGCTCCGAAGCTTTCTGCGAAGAAGCGGCACATTCTGCCGGTTCTTCTTTTCCTCTTTCTTCTTGTCGCGGCAGGGGGCTTTGCGGCGCACCATTTTCTTCTTGTCCGTTCCTGCCAGCCGGCGGGACAGGAATACGCCTCCTATACCACTGCGGACATCATCCTTCCGAATGACGCGGCAGAAGGCGATGAGATCCCGGACCTTTCAATTGACTGGGATGACCTGGAAAAAACCAATGAACATCTCGCTGGAGTTCTCTATTTTCCCGCTCTGGATCTTGCCGTGCCCTACACGGCGGGAGAGGATACGAAAGATGCTCTTTCTACCACCTTCGGAGGGAGCAAAAGCCCCGTTGGACAGATCACCTGCTCATCAGACACAGATGAGACCTTCTCTGGGATGAATGCGGTCCTTCTTGGGAGCCGCGCCCCGGACGGGAGCCTCTTTGGGGGCTTTTCCAACCTGATTTCCCAGCCGCAGCGCCTTCAGGATGACCCTTACGTGTATGTCTACACCAGATCGTGGCGGCGCCGCTACCAGGTTTTCAGCGGCTTTTCTGCGATGAACACGGACCCGGTCCTGCAGCCGGCCGAAACCGAGTCCAAGTACCGCTACTGCATCACCCTGGCCATGAGCAGAAACCGGGTGGACGGCCTTCCTTCGATCTCCGATTACACAGCAGAGAGCGAGCCGCTCCTGACCCTCTCTGCAGGTTCTTCCAAATCCCGCACCTACAGCCGGATCCTGTGCGCAATTCTGACCAAAGAGAAGAGTACCAGAACGACGTCATAAAAAAGGCACTGCCTGCATCTCTGATGCGGACAATGCCTTTTTTGATATCAGATTTGTTATGGCCTTCTTCCGGTGCCCCAGGAGAACAGACACATGTGAGAAGGACCTGTGTGGGTGCCGACGACGGGGCCCACGGTAGTGATGATGACACCCTTACACGGGATCTTCTCCATGACCTCCTGCCGGAGCTGTTTTGCCTCATCCATGCAGTCGGTGCAGGAGATGTAGAGGGTCTGCTCTTCAGGATTACGGATCGTCTGTTCGGTCAGGCTTATGAGCTTCCGAAGCGAAGCTTTGCGTCCCCGCACCACGGAGAGCATCTCGATAGCACCGGTGTTGCCGACAAACAGCATGGGCTTGATGTCGAGCACATTGCTGATCTTACATGTCGCCGCGTTGACTCTTCCGCCACGGTAGAGGTAGGTCAGGTTGCCGACGGTAAAGTAATGAGCCAGCTTCAGTCGGTTTTCGGTGAGCCAGGCTGCGTTCTCCTCGAGCCCCATGCCGGCCTCCCGGTTCTCGGCTGCCTTGACGGCAAACACGCCCTCGCCGCCGCAGGCACATAGGGAATCGATCACGATAAATTTCCGGTCCGGGAACTCGCTGTGCAGGTCATCAGCTGCCATCACCGCGTTGTTGTAGGTGTTGCTCATGCCGCTGGTGAAGCAGATGT
>JBJEYC010000185.1:0-2340 GCA_051886435.1 Lachnospiraceae bacterium | reverse complement strand
ACCTGCCGGTGCGTCTCATCGACAAGTTCATGGAGCTCGTCATGATGCCCGCCTCCGACATCAGCAAGGTCGCCCTTGGACTCGACGTGCGGGCGGACAAGCCCTTTGCCTACGTGGAGGAGGTGCTGAAGGCCCTGCGGGAGAAGGGATACCGGTACGAGATCCTGTTCATGGACGCCAGCGATGAGGTGCTGGTGCGGCGCTATAAGGAGTCCAGACGGGCCCATCCGCTCTCCCCGGAGGGACGGGTGGAGGACGGCATTCACCGGGAGCGGGAGATCTTAAAGAACATCAAGTCCAAGTCTGACTACGTGATTGACACCTCGAACCTTCTGACCAGGGAACTTCGGCAGGAGCTGATTCGGATCTTCCAGGACAACAAGCACTACAACTCCCTGATGATCAGTGTCATGAGCTTTGGCTTCAAGTACGGGATCCCGGCGGACGCGGATCTGGTCTTTGATGTGCGGTTTCTGCCCAATCCCTACTACATCGACAACTTAAAGCACCTGACCGGGAACGATGCTCCGGTGCAGGAGTATGTGGAGAGCTTTCCCCAGACAAAGCAGTTCATGGAGAAGCTCCAGGACATGATCACCTTCCTGATCCCCTACTACGTCAAAGAAGGAAAGAACCAGCTGGTCATCGCCATCGGCTGCACCGGCGGCCAGCACAGGAGCGTGACGCTCGCCAACGATCTCTACGGGCGGCTCAAGGACAAGGGAGATTACGGCATCAAGCTCTATCACCGGGACATCCGGAATGATTCCATGAGGAAGTAAACGGTGGCTTTTGCGGACGAAGTAAAGGAGGAACTCCTCCAGCACGTCTCCCAGGACCGGGGTGCCCAGCAGGCGGGACTGGCGGCACTGCTTCTGTGCGTCGGGACTTTTTCCCGGCAGCCAGACGGGACGCTCCGGCTGGAATTGCAGACGGACGACAGAAGGGCATTGACAAAATGCTTTACATTATTTCAGAAAACCGCTAATATAACTGCTGAATCGCGCGGCGAGGAGGAAAACGGACCCCTCGTGATCTCCGATGTGCTGCCGCAGACCCAGGTGAAGAGCCTGGCGCAGCTGTGCGGCGCGGCGGATGCCAGGGGAACTCTTTTGGAAAAGCGGGATCTGTCCCGCCTTCCGCTTCGGAATGACAAGGCGGTGCGCAGTTTTCTGCGGAACCTGTTTCTGTGCCTGGGAACCCTCGGGGACCCGGCGCGGGAGTACCAGTTGGGCTTTGCCTGCCCGTCATCGGATCTGTCTTCCCTGGTTTTGGATCTTTTCCTGGCACGGGGCATTCCGGTCAAGCTCGCGGTTCGGAAAAAAAGCAGATTTGTGTACACACGGGATGCGGCAGTCATCTCGGACATCCTGTCCCTTCTTGGCGCCCATGGGAGTCTTTTGAAATTTGAGAACTTCCGGGTGGTGAAGCAGGTGCGGGGCGAGGTGAACCGGCAGGTCAACTGTGAGGCTGCCAACATCCAGAAGACGGTCGCTGCGTCAGGCAGACAGATCGAGGACATCCGGTTTCTGATGGAGCGGGCGTCCTTTGTGAAACTGCCTGAGAACCTACAGGAGATGGCAAAGGTGCGGCTTGCGCATCCGGAACTGTCCCTGACAGAGCTCGGTGCCCTTCTCAATCCCCCGGTCGGCAAATCCGGTGTCAACCACCGCCTGCGCCGTCTGTCGGAGCTGGCAGAGGAAGAGCGCAGCCGGGCGGAGGATGAGAAAGAAGGAGGAGTATGATTAGGAAATCGATGGTTGTTGCGATCAAGGGCGGCCTTGAGGCGAGACCGATCGCAGAGCTGGTGCAGGTGGCAAGCAAGTACGACAGCAAGATCTACATTGAGATCGGAACCAAGCGCGTCAATGCAAAGAGCATCATGGGCATGATGTCTCTGGATCTTGGCGCAGGAGATGTGATGAACGTCTCTGCTGAGGGCACCGATGAGCAGGCGGCAATCGATGATATCGAGTCCTTTGTCACCGGTGGGAAGGCAAAGCAGTAAGAAACCGGTTGATTTTCCCGGTGAGCTGTACTAGAATCACCTCAATCCGAAGCCGGAAGGCAGAGGAGGAAAATTACATAAGCAAACCTGTGAGAAAGAGAAGTAGGCGGTCCGATGGACATCGCAGAGAGCGGCAGATGGTGGGAATGCCGCATGGAGATCACCGCTGAATGGACTTTTGAGGGCAGCCCGATTCCCGAAAGGGAGGTAGGAGCTGACGGCTTCCGACACCGTGATCCGTCCGGAGCGCATGTTAGTGCGTGCAGAGTGGGCTTTATGCCAAGATGAGTGGCACCGCGTTAAAGATTTCTTTAGCGTCTCAGAATTATTTT
>JBJEYC010000184.1:0-11454 GCA_051886435.1 Lachnospiraceae bacterium | reverse complement strand
AACATCAAGAAGTGGGTGGATGACTCCAAGGCTCTGGCAGATGCCGGCGAGGAGAATACCTACGAGCTCTGGGGCGATGACTGGGCAAAGGGCAAGTATCCGGACGGAAAGGTGTTCTGCTACTTCGGACCCGCTTGGTTCTTCAACTTCAGCCTTTCTGCGGATGATCCGCAGTCCATCGCAGCAAACGGCGGCTGGGGCTTTGTCACCGGACCGCAGTCCTTCTACTGGGGCGGCACATGGATCTGCGCTGCAGAGGGAACCGACAACCCGACTCTGGTCAAGGACATCATGCTGAAGATGTGCACCGATCCCGACATCATGAAGGACATCGCACAGAAGGACAGCGACTGTGTCAACAACAAGAGCGTCCTGGAGTCTCTTGCATCGGATGATTCCGGAAACCTCGCTCTGCTGGGCGGACAGAACCCTTACGCAATGCTGGCAGCAGGTGCGGAGAAGGTCGATATGAGCAACATCTCCGACTATGATCAGGGCTGCAACGAGGAGTTCCAGACCGCAATGAAGGGCTACTTCGACGGAAGCTATGCAACCTATGATGATGCGCTTGCAGCATTCAACACGGCCATTACCGAGAAGTATCCGGAGCTCACCACAGACTGAGCTTCATCAGCAGCAAACCAAGTAATGTAGCATAAACCGGAAAGGTGCCTGCACGCAGAAGACGGGCAGGCACTTCTTCTTTCTCAGGAGGTAAACCCATGGCGGCGAATACGAAAACAACCAACGGGGGTAGTAAGAGAGTGATGCGGTATAACCGCTGGGGGTACATCTTCCTGCTGCCCTTCTTCATCGTCTTCGTGATCTTCCAGCTGATCCCGCTGGCGACCACGATCTACAACAGCTTTTTCGAGAACTACCGCTCCGGACTCAAGCAGATCGGACCCAACTTCATCGGCTTTGCCAATTACGCCAAGATCCTGTCGAGCCCGGATCTGTGGAAATATGTCGGCAACACCCTGGTCATGTGGTTGATCGGCTTCATCCCGCAGATTCTGATCTCCCTTCTTCTGGCTGCCTGGTTTACAGATCCATCGCTGAATCTGAAGGGAAAGCGGTTCTTCAAGACCGTCATCTATCTGCCCAACCTGATCATGGCTTCCGCGTTCGCAATGCTGTTCTTCACGCTGTTTGCGGATAGCGGCCCGGTGAACTCGATGCTGATGCAGATGGGCCTGATCTCCAAGCCCTTCAAGTTCTTCTCCAGTACCGTCGCGACCCGGAGCCTGGTGGGCTTCATGAACTTCATCATGTGGACCGGCAACACGACGATCCTGCTGATGGCCGGCATGATGGGAATTGACCCCACGCTGTTTGAGGCCGCAGAGGTGGACGGTGCCTCGGCGAACCAGATCTTCCGCCGCATCACCCTTCCCCTGCTTCGCCCGATCCTCGTGTATGTGCTGATCACTTCCCTGATCGGCGGCCTGCAGATGTTCGATGTGCCGCAGATTTTGACCAACGGCAGCGGCGATCCGGCCCGTAACACGATGACCATGGTCATGTGGTTGAACAAACACCTGTACAGCAAGAACTACGGCATGGGCGGTGCCCTTTCTGTCCTGATGTTCCTGCTGACTGGCGCGCTGAGTATCGCGGTGTTCCACATCACGGGCAACGATGAGAAGACGGATCGATGAGAGGAGGACGCTATGGAACAGACAACAAAAAATGTGCATAACAGCGTGCACGGGAGACGGTTTCTCGCCTACTTCGTGCTGATCCTGATGTCCTTCCTTTGCCTCGTGTGGTTCTACATTCTGTTCATCAACGCCACAAGAAGCAACGGTGAGCTCTCCCGGGGATTTACTCCGTTCCCCGGCGGCAACCTGGCCAAGAACTTCAACGGTATGCTGCACAGCACCCAGCCGGTGGTTCGGGGCATGCTCAACTCGGTTCTGGTGTCCGGCCTCTCGGCTGTCCTGTGCACCTACTTCTCCACGATGACCGCCTACGCGATTCACGCGTACCGGTTTAAGGGGAGAAAAGCGATGTACACCATGATTCTGGCAATCATGATGATCCCCACCCAGGTCACGGCACTCGGCTTCATTCAGCTGCTGACCAAGATGAATCTGATGGACAGCTATGTGGGACTGATCATCCCCTCCATCGCCGCACCGGCCACGTTCTTTTACCTGAAGCAGTACATGGATTCGGTCCTGTCCATCTCTCTGATTGAGGCAGCGAGAATGGACGGCGCCGGGGAGTTCTACACCTTTAATAGGATCGTGATTCCCCTGATGAAGCCCGCCATCGCCGTGCAGGCGATCTTCACCTTCGTCGGAAGCTGGAACAATTACTTCACTCCCAGCCTGATCCTCAAGACGGAGACGAAGAAGACGCTCCCGGTTCTGATCGCAGAGCTCCGCAGCGCGGACTTCCTGAAGTTCGACATGGGTATCGTCTATATGACCATTGCCTTCTCGATCTTCCCGGTCATCATCGTCTATCTGCTCCTGTCCAAGTACATTGTGGGCGGCGTGCAGCTCGGCGGCGTAAAAGAGTAAGTTCTTTCATTGTTCCTCCAAAAAAACCCGGTTTCGGTCCCCTGATGGGACCGGAACCGGGCTTTTTGATGTGCTGTCTTATCCGGCAAAGGCGATGCCGTCAAAGAGGGTATCGATGTCGGTACCGCCGATGGTCTGGGGCCAGGAATCCGGATCATCCACGGTAATCCGCACCAGCGTGCCGTCTTCCGTGATGCAGTCCACCGTGTCGGTTCCGTTGGTGCGAATCGGGGTGAGCACGGTTCCTTTTGAGATGGTGCCCTCACGCAGGGATGCGGTATCCGGATCCGTTCCGGAAGCGCCGAGCATTGCGGGCACATTCTCCTTTGCCGTCAGGCTGTCCCCGACGCGTTGATCCTCGACAAACCAGGACGAGAGGGTGAAGGGCTGTCCGTCCTCTCCCAGCCCGCAGAGGGAAGATACCAGAGAGGTTCCCAGCGTCTGAATCCGCTTTTCCATGACAAAACAGTCGGCGTCTGTCGGGACGTGTCCATAGAAGCCCATCCCGAGGACCGATCCGTCATCGGTGAGTGTCATATCAGTAAGGTCAAACAGGGAGAGTTCCTCCCAGTCATCGTCCTGTCTGGTGTTGATCAAGAGGATGTGCTGCCCTCCCATATCTGCCAGGCCGTAATCGGCTTCATAGCCGACAAAGGGGAGAAAAGCGCTGTTATCCCCGGTGCTCACGGAGACAGTCAGATCTCCGGTATCTGCGCCGTCTTCCTGCTTCGGAGCTGCGTAAAAGAGAAGAGGTGCATCATCCGTCCCGGTATCATAGGGAACGGATTCGGGGAGAGACTGGATTGTGCCGGTTTCTTTGGCAGGGGCAAGGCCTTCGGGAAGAAGATCCGAGAGCTCCTCATAGGAGAAGGTGACGGACATGGCGCCCGCCGCGTAGGCGCTCAGATCCCCTGGCGCAAACCAGAAGGTGACACCGGAAGGGCCCAGCGTGAAAGTGAGTGCATTTGCGGTATCGGAGGATTCGGCAGGGGAAAAGAGCAGCTGCAAGTCGCTGTCATCCACGGAGACGTCGGGATAGAGCGTGGCAAGACGATCCTCTATTTTTGCACGAAGCGCAGAAAGATCAGAGAAGCAGCTGCCGGGCGTGAGGGCTTTTCCGGTGCGAAGGTCGTAGTTGTATCCGGTAAAGGCCTGACTTCCGTGGGCGCCGTGGGAATAGGTGTCCGTGCAGAGAAGAACGCTCAGCACGGCATCGTCTGCGCGCTGTACGTAGAGACGGCTGTTCTGGGTGTAATAGCAGTCGATATCGTCAGAGGAGAGTGTGGGGTCCGCGAGCGCGGCTTCTTTGAGCTGCGCGGCGGAGGACTCCGCAGTGGTTCGGACAGAATTGCTGCATGCGGAAAGGGCATCTTCCAGCCTGCTTCCTGCGGAATTGGCCCCGGTTTCCCCGTACAGGATTTCCGCGTAATCCGTGGTATCCTGCGAGAGTTGATCGTAGGTGACCTGGGTGAGCTGTGAGCCGTCATCCCGCTGTGCGCCGGCCCAGACGGTGCTCTTTGTAAGCAGCGCTTTGGAAAGCGGAACGCCGGAAGGCTCCGTTTCCTCTTCCGGAGCAGTTTCCTCTGTGGATGCTGTCTCAGCGGTTTCCGTTTCCGGGAGTTCCTCTTCTGTGGTTCTTTCTGCGGCCGCCTCGGTTTCCGATGTGGAAGCAGCTTCGGAAGCGGTGCTTTGCTGCGCGGTTGGCGCAGAATTCTCTGCACAGCCGGCTGCAAAAAGGGTAACGGCAAGTATCCCACCGAGGGCGGCAGGATGTGATTTCATCGTCATAAACTCCTCCTATCCGTGGCGATTGATTCTGCGGGGCGCACGGGACCCCCTTTTTACTTTATAGGACAACATTACGCCCGGATCGGTTGCAGGAAGATCAGAAATGGGGGAAAAATTCGGAAGGTGAAGCGGCGCCCGCCCCGGGGTACAATGACAGCAGCACAGAAAGGAGAGACCATGTCAGTGGAAAACGGAACGTGGGTTATGCGGGGAATCCCGGCCACGGACCCCGCCTGTCTGCACAGTGCGATGGATCTGGAGGCACTCGTGGAAAAGATTGGCTTTCTGCCCCTCTTTGCCGGGGAGGTGCCGGGCTTTTCCGTGGAGGAGCGCACCGCCCCGGAGGACTGGTGGACCGGAGATCCCGGGACGGACCCCTGGGAATGGCGGATCACGCTGACCGAAAGACGGCATGTTGCCTACGGCAAGTTCTTCGGGGGCCGGGCGGGCTTTGTCGCCCGGGACTGGCTCCCCGTCTTTGCGAACTACCGGCGGGATGGGTACGACTTTGACGCCAGGTGGGAAGATGAGCTTGCCTCCTACCGGCAAAAGAAGATCATGGATCTCTTTTTCGGGGACGATGCGGATGCGGAGCGCTTCTCCTTCGAGGTACGGGAGAAGGCGGGCTTTGGAAAGGGCGGAGAGAAGAACTTCGCCGGGACGCTCACCGGGCTGGAGATGGAGACTTACCTGGTCTGCGCCGGTTTCCGGCAGCGTGTGAACAAAAAGGGCGCTTCTTACGGATGGCCCATCGCAGTGCTCGCGACCCCGGAGCATCTCTTCGGGCGGGAGCTTGTCACCTCCTGCTACGAGGAAGAGCCAAAGATTTCCCTGGAAAAGCTGGAAGCAAGGGTAAAAGAGATCGTACCGCAGGCAGGAGAGCGGGAGATCCGGGCGCTTCTTGCCTATGGCAGCGACCGCCCGGGGCATGGAAGCAGAAGCCTTCCCTATCCACAGAACCTCTTCCATGTCCTGGATAAGGAGAAGGATCCGGCATCCTGGACAGAGGATCAGATCACAGGGCTTTTTGTCGCTCTGGGGCAGCTGGTTCCCAAACAGCAGCGGGTGATGCGGGAGAAATACCGGGATGGAAAGACCTACGAGGCGATCGGACGGGAGTTAAACCGCACCGCGGGAACCGTCGGCACCTATCACCACAAGGCCCTGGTTCGGCTCCGGGATCCGCTGGTGGCCGCCTGGTACCGGGACGGATATCAGGCAAATCTTCGCGCCTGCGCGGTGGCAGAGCACTGGACCTTTCCCCTTCCCGCTGCAGCAGAGCGGATTTCGGAGGCGGATCTTGCCCTTCGCCTTGGCCTGAAGGTCCGGCACTATGAGGCCATGGCACGGGCAGGGATCTGCACCGTGGGAGATCTTGTGCACGTGTTCCTTGCGAATCCGAAATGGTACCGGGATCTTCCCGGAATCGGGCCGAAGACGGCACAGGACATGCAGCAGAAGCTCCGCGATTTTGGCTTTTCCGATGGCAGTGCAAAGAAGGAGGACGATGCATGGTAAGGGACGCACGGCCACAGGACCTGGACGCGGTGTGCGCGATCTGGCTTTCCGGCAACCTGGAAGCCCATGCCTTTGTGGATCCGGAGTACTGGCTGTCACATGCCAGAAAGGTGCGGGAAGCCATCGCCCAGGCAGAGGTCCTTGTGTATGAGGGAAAGACAGGACAGATCCTGGGGTTTCTTGGCCTGGTGGAAGATGGGATAGAGGGCCTTTTTGTTTTGGGTTCCTGCCGGGGACAGGGAATCGGAAAGGCGCTCCTGGATGCGGCAAAGAGGCGGCGCAGGAGGCTCACCCTGTCTGCCTATGAAAAAAACAAGGGAGCTCTTCGGTTTTACCGGCGGGAGGGCTTTGTGCAGGAGCTGGTGCAGACCGATCCCGGCACCGGGGAGCGTGAGATCCGCATGCGCTGGCAGTCTCAGGAGGGCTGAGAGAGAAGGTCTGCCAGGGAGCGTGCCCTGTCGGCATAGATGCTGTGGTCATCCCAGACAAAGGCGAAGTCGTGGCGCAGCCGAAAGTCGGAGAGGGTGATCTCCCGGAGGGTGCCGTTTTCGAGGCCCTCCCGGGCAGCGATCCGATACAGGAAGGAGATCCCCATGTCCTTTTCGAGAAAGCGGATCAGGGTGTGCATGTTTTCGACCTGGAGATAGGAAGGAAAGTCCTGGATGGCAAGGCCCAGGGCGGAGAGACTCCGCTCCAGAATGTTGCGGGTTCCGCTCCCTGGCTCCCGGATCAAAAGACGCTCCGGCAGAAGGTCCCGGACCTCCCGGGGCGTCCCACAGACAAAGCGGTGATTGGCAGAACAGACGGCGCAGAAATCCTCTGTTCTGTATTTTTTTGTCCCGTACTTTTCCCGGGGGAAGTTTCCCTCGATGAGGGCGAGGGAGAGCTCTCCCGCGTCGAGAAGGGACAGGAGCTCTTCCGTGTTGCCGTAGCGAAGCAGCAGGTTGCAGTCGGGGTGGTCGCCCAGGTAACGGCAAAGAGGCGAGAGGGCGGCGTACTCCCCGATCGTCCGCGTGACGCCAAAGCGCAGCAGGGGATGGTCCTTGGGGGAGGCGGCGAGTTCAGTCCGAATCCGCTGCTCATCCTGCACCATGGAGGTCAGACGGTCCCGGAGCAGGGCGCCCTCCCGGGTCAGCGTCAGGGTCCGCTTCTCGTAGTGAAAAAGCGGCACACCGTAGTACTTCTCCAGCACGTGGATGTGCTGGGTGACGGCGGGCTGGGTCAGAGAGAGCGTCTGGGCGGCCCGGGTAAAGTTCATGGTCTCACAGACACACAGAAAGGTGGCGACGCGAAAGTCCAGCATGGAGGTCCTCCGATTTATCAATAAGAAATATTTATTGAACACAAATATATCATAAATTTATCTTTTTGAAACCCCGCGCTATACTGCCTGTGCAGTAAAGAAATGAGAATACAGCTGCTGCCCCAGGAGGCGGCGGGGAAGGAGAAAAGATGTCAGAGACAAGTGAAAAAGCCCTGCAGAGGGAAAATACCGGAAGGAGGCTCCTGCCGGGAATCGGCGTATGCCTGGCCATGGCGGTGCCGTCCTGGATTCTGGGGAAGTGCCTGCCGGTGATGGGCGGCGCGGTCTTTGCGATCCTGATCGGCATGGCTTTCTCTTTATTCTGGCAGGATCGGGGGATCTTTGAGACGGGAATCGGCTGGACTTCGAAGTATGTGCTGCAGGCCGCAGTCGTGCTCCTTGGCTTTGGCATGAACTTCGGCGTTATTCTGCGGACCGGCCGGGAGTCTCTCCCGATCATCATCTGCACGATCACCACTTCCCTGGTTCTGGCGGCGGTGCTGGGACGGACGATGAACATACCCTGGAAGACCGCGACCCTGGTCGGCGTCGGCTCCTCGATCTGCGGCGGATCGGCCATTGCGGCCACCGCGCCGGTCATCGATGCCGATGACAGCGAGACCGCCCAGGCGATCTCTGTCATCTTTTTCTACAACGTGATCGCCGCGATCTTCTTCCCGATCCTTGGACGGATGATCGGCTTTGACACCACCTCCGGTCACGCCTTCGGCATCTTCGCCGGAACCGCCGTCAACGACACCTCTTCGGTGACCGCGGCGGCCTCCACCTGGGACTCTATGTGGAATCTGGGAAGCGCAACCCTGAACGAAGCGGTGACGGTCAAGCTCACCAGAACCCTGGCGATCATCCCGATCACCCTGGTCCTCTCCCTGCACCGGGCACACCAGGCAAGACAGGACGGGAGCGTGACATCGGGATACAGCTTCCGCCGGTCCTTCCCGCTGTTTATCCTCTGGTTCGTTCTTGCCGCCGCGTTCACCACGGTGGCCGTGGGGGCGGGAGTGCCCTCCACCGCGTTCCATCCCATCACCGAGCTCTCCAAGTTTCTGATCATGATGGCGATGGCGGCCATCGGCCTCCACTCCAACGTGGTCAAGCTCCTGCGAAGCGGCGGTAAGGTGATCCTGCTTGGCGGGATCTGCTGGGCCGGCATCACGGCGGTGAGCCTTGTTCTGCAGCGGCTCCTTGGCATCTGGTGAGTTACACATACATACAGACAAACGGCAGGAAAACGGCCGCAGATCCGCGAAAGCGTGGGATCTGCGGCCGCTTTTTTGCGCTCATATACGCTCAGGGCTCCTCCCGGTGGGAAGGGGACGGGGCGGATTCGGTGTAGGGGGTAAAGTCCACCGTCTTTACAAAGTCGAGAAAGGTCTTCACGTCCTCCCGGACGGGGCCCCGGTTCCAGACAATGCCGAAGCGGCTCTTGATTGTGGGCACCACCGGGATCTCGACGAAGTCCCGGGGATTTGCCGCGATCGGCGAGAACAAAAAGGTGCCGCAGTTCCCGCCCCGGACCACGTTCAGGATGGTGTAGAGCTGGGAGGATTCCATCAGGATGTGGGGCGTTGCGTGCATCGACCGGAATCGGTGATTTACGAGCTGGTTCAGCACCGAGTCGGTGTTGAAGAGAATCAGATTCTCATCACGGAGCTGCCCGAAGGTGAGCTGTTTTTCCTTTGCCAGGTGATGGGTGCGGGAGACGCAGAACACACACCCTGTCTCCATCAGGGGAAAGCTGTTGAACTTCTCCAGGTCGTAGACGTCCATGTTGATGAGGGAGAGGTCCAGGTTCCCGGAGGCCACCATCTCGCAGGCGCGGACGGAGCCGTATTCCACGAGCCGCACCGGGATGTCCGAGACCTCGTGAAACTGGTCGGTGAGCCGTGGGAAGAAGATCGTGCTCATGATCGGCGGAATGCCGATGCGCACCGGGCGCTGGCTGGCCCCGAGGGCCAGGAAGTCATCCGCAAGGCTCCTCGTGCCCTCGAGGATCTCCGCCGCCCTTCGGTAGAATGCGTCCCCGTCCGGAGTCAGGGCGATCCGGTTCTTTCCGTGGGAAAAGAGCTGCAGGTGGAACTCCCGCTCCAGCTCCCGGATGGAGGTGGAGATTGTGGGCTGGGAGACATAGAGCTCCTCCGCTGCCCGGGAGATGCTGTGACAGCGGCAGACCGCGCAGAAGTATTCAAGCTGGTTCAGGGTCATGGGTCCTCCTTTGCCCCTGCCGGGGCTTTCCTGATTGTACCATCCGCACCCTGCAGTATCAATTTTTCCTAAGCTGAGGCTCATGAATCACAAATGTACATTTGTCTGAAATCACGATACGATGCAGTCAGAAACAGACAGGAAGGCGCGCTTTCAGAAGTTTCTTACCCACAATTGCACCACCCCCGGTGTTCCCGGGATCAGGAGGAAACCCATGAGTCCAGCTGTCATTACCCTGCTCTTTCTGTTGTTTGCCATTGTCATGTTTGTCCTGGAGAAGATCCCTCTCGGGGTCACCTCGATGATTGTATGTATCGGCCTCGTGCTGACCGGGGTGCTGGAGCCGGCGGCCGCTTTTGAGGGCTTTGTCAACAGCAACGTGATCCTGTTCGTGGCGATGTTTGTCGTGGGCGGGGCCCTGTTCGAGACCGGAGTCGCCAATGACATCGGAGGCCTTGTCACGAAGTTCGCCCGCTCTGAGCGGGGGCTGATTGTGGCCATCATGCTGATTGTGGGCCTCATGAGCGGCGTGCTCTCCAACACCGGCACCGCCGCAGTGCTGATCCCCGTGGTCATCGGCATCGCCGCAAAGAGCGGCTACCGGAGATCCCGCCTCCTGATGCCGCTGGTGTTCGCCGCGGCGATGGGCGGAAACCTGACCCTGATTGGCGCTCCCGGAAACATGATCGCCCAGTCCACCCTGGAAGAGGTGGGACTCTCCTTCGGTTTCTTCGACTACGCGATCGTGGGTCTGCCGATTCTCGCCTGCGGCATCCTGTTCTACGCGACCATCGGATTCCGGTTCCTGCCGAATCACGAGACGAAGGACGAGGAGGGAATCTTCTCCGAGGAGCGGGATTTCTCCGCGGTGCCGAAGTGGAAAAAGGTCGTGTCCCTTTTGGTCCTTCTGGGAACCCTTCTGGGGATGATCTTTGAGAAGCAGATCGGGGTCAAGCTCTACGTGACAGGGTGCGTTGGCGCCCTGGTCCTGGTGCTGACCGGTGTCATCTCCGAGAAGGAGGCGCTCAAGTCCATCGATCTGAAGACGATTTTTCTCTTTGGCGGCACCCTCTCCCTCGCAGAGGCCCTGGAGACCTCCGGTGCCGGAGAGATGATCGCAGACGCGGTCCTGGGCGTTCTGGGGGACAACCCCTCCCCGCTGCTTCTGACCTTCATCGTATTCATCCTGTGCTGCGTCATGACCAACTTCATGTCCAACACCGCAACGACGGCGCTCCTCGCGCCGATCTGTCTCTCCATCGCTCAGGCGATGGGGGCGGATCCCAAGGCCGTGCTGATGGCCTGCGTCATCGGCGGGAGCTGTGCCTACGCGACACCGATCGGCATGCCGGCCAACACGATGGTCATGGGCGCCGGCGGGTATCAGTTCAGGGATTACGTCAAGGCAGGACTGCCGCTGATCCTGATTGCGACGGCGGTCAGCATGATCATCCTGCCGCTCGCCTTCCCCTTCTTCCCGGGATCGTGAGATCAGCAGCAGGATACAGAGAAACGTACAGTCGGAAATTTCATTCCATTTGCAGTCAACCAAGGTAAGGCCGCGGAGGGACCGCGGAAGGAGAACACTATGGAAACGAGAGAACAACAGGTAAGAAGAATGACGGACATCATGGCGCAGTTCGTCGGATTCACGGCAAAGAAGCTCCCGGATGATGTCATCAAAAAGCTCGAAGAACTCCGCGAGAAGGAGACGAGCCCCATGGCGAAGGTGATCTATGACACCATGTTTCGCAATCAGGAGCTGGCGATCGCGCTCGATCGCCCCTCCTGTCAGGACACCGGTGTGCTGCAGTTCTGGGTGCGGTGCGGCACCGGATTTCCGCTCATCGATGACGTGGAGGCCCTTCTGAAGGAGGCCGTCATCGAGGCCACCGTGCAGACACCGCTCCGGCACAACTCGGTGGAGACCTTTGACGAGGTCAACACCGGAAAGAACGTCGGCAAGGGCACCCCCACGGTCTGGTGGGACATCGTCCCCCACTCTGATACCTGCGAGATCTACACCTACATGGCGGGCGGCGGCTGCACCCTGCCCGGAAACGCCACGGTGCTGATGCCCGGCGAGGG
>JBJEYC010000183.1:0-2347 GCA_051886435.1 Lachnospiraceae bacterium | reverse complement strand
GAGGCAATCTCCAAAGCCTATCCCTGCGCGGTCCTCTGCAAGGGCGGCCACAGCCTGAATGATGCCAATGACTACCTATACGCTGACGGCGCTGGCAACTGGTTTCACGGAAAACGTATCGACAACCCGAACACCCATGGCACGGGCTGCACGCTCTCCTCTGCCATCGCAGCGAATCTCGCGAAGGGCTTCTCCCTTGTGCAGTCCGTGCAGCGCGCAAAGGACTACATTTCCGGCGCGCTGGCGGCAGGCCTTGACCTCGGCCATGGCCACGGCCCCATGAACCACGCCTTTGCCCTCCCTGCGGCCTACGCCGTGTCCGCAGACGGCACAATTCCGAAGGAATTTGTCTGCGCAGCAGGGGAGGAGAGGAGATGACAGAGAAGAAGACCGGCCTCTTTGAGAACGGCCTCATCTGGTTTGGCGCCGGCGTCTCCATCGCAGAGATCCTGACCGGCACCTACTTTGCACCCCTTGGCTTTGCAAAGGGCATCGCAGCGATCCTCCTTGGCCACCTGATCGGCGCCATCGCCTTCTTCCTTGCCGGCTATCAGAGCGCAAAGGTGGGAAAGAGCGCCATGGAGACCGTCAAGATGACATACGGTGCGCAGGGCGGAAAGTTTTTTGCTGCCATGAACGTCATCCAGCTCCTTGGCTGGACTGCCATCATGATTTACGACGGCTCGCTCTCCGCCGAGGCGGCCATCCCCGCGGGCAGATGGGTCTGGTGCATCGTGATTGGCGGATTGATCCTTCTCTGGATCCTCATCGGCATCACAAACCTCGGCAAGGTGAATCTCGCCGCTATGACACTCTTGTTTGTCCTGACGCTCCTGCTTTGCAGAATCATCTTTTTCTCCGGAAATACAGCAGTTTCCACTGCCGGAGAAGAGGTCATGTCCTTTGGTGCCGCTGTGGAGCTTGCGGTCTCCATGCCGCTCTCCTGGCTTCCGTGCATCGGTGACTACACAAGGGAGGCCGAAAAGCCGCTTGCCGCAACGCTCGTCAGCACGATTGTGTACAGTCTCGTTTCGATCTGGATGTTTGTCATCGGCATGGGTGCTTCCCTTTACACGGGAAACAGTGACATCGCAGGCATCATGACCGCGGCAGGCCTTGGCATCGCGGGACTTCTTGTCATCGTCTTCTCCACGGTGACGACGACTTTTCTCGACGCAGAGAGCGCCGGTATCTCCGCCGAGTCCCTGACAGGCCGCTTTACCGGGAAGCAGATGGCCGCGGCTGCCGCCATTCTTGGGACAATCCTCTCGCTCCTCTTTGTCATGGACGACATCACCAATTTCCTGTACTTCATCGGTTCAGTCTTTGCCCCGATGGCGGCGGTCATGATCGTGAACTTCTTTGTCCTGCACCGGGACAGCGAGGAACAGGCTTGGGATGTTCCAAATCTCATTGTCTGGCTTGCAGGCTTTGTCCTCTACCGAATCCTGATGCGCATTGACATCCCGGTGGGAAACACGCTCCCCGACATGCTGGCAACCGGTGTGATTGCCTTTATCGCAGGAAAGGTTCTTCACAGATCAAAGCAAAGTTAAACAGCTGCAACAGGCAGTAACCCTGCAGCAGTTTGCGAATTCCTAATTATCCCGGAAGGAGGTTTTCCTCTCTCCGGGATTTTTTCTTCTCTGATAAATTGCAGATGAACTTCCTTTTCAAATAGTCTCCGGTTCAAATGATGATTTCGAATCTGCTGTAACGCCTTTTGTATGCAGCAGGATGGAAGACGGATTGCTATAGCGATGCTGCGATCTTTGTCATCTCCTCCGGAGTTTCCCTCATATCATGGGAAAACCACAAAAGCAGGCAGGAGTAGATTCCGCCGATGCGATAGGCCAGTCGGTACTGACTGATGTTTGAGCTGCTCTTTGCTGCGTCATCAAAGGCAAAATATTCCTTCAGCACCTGCAAAAGCTGGCCGGACAGGCCCGCCTGATTCAGCACAAGCAGCTGCTCCCTGTTTTCATAAAATGCCTGGAATACCGGTAAGATAAAGGCTGAAAAATCGGTCTGCGGCACTTCTTTTGTTCCCTCTGCCTTTTGCAGCATCCTTGACAGACAGCAGCGCAGGACCTCGTCCTTGGAGGAAAAATGGCGGTAAAACGTTGCTCTGTGCACGCCTGCCTGTTTCGCGATGTCGCTGACAGAAAGATCGGCATAGTCCCGGTCTTTCAGCAGCTGCAGCAGGGCATCCATGACACATTTTTGGATCAGTGCGTGATCCAGATCTTTTCTTCTTGGCAAAGCGACACCTTCCTTAAGATGTTGCGGTTTCGGGTTCGACGGATCGAAAGCATTGAATATAACGACAACTGTCGCTATCATGATA
>JBJEYC010000182.1:0-2355 GCA_051886435.1 Lachnospiraceae bacterium | reverse complement strand
CGGGGGGATCTTTCCGTCCTGGAGGACCTTTTGGGGGATGGGAAGAAAGCCTCGTCCCTGCTCTCTGGCGCAAAAGTCGTGGTCGGGATCTTCGACTGCCGGGGCCGCGCCTGTAAGCTCAGCCTCTATGATCCCGCATCTCCCCTTGCCGCGGCGGGGGCGATCCTTGCGGATGGGACCTTTGCCCTGCAGGAGCGGGACGAGAACAAAAACGAAGAGCCGGCGGACCTCCGCTTTGGGGAGGTGCTGCGCTTTGTCTGCGAGCGGAATCTCTCCCAGAGCGGGCGGGGCGGGGACCTTCCCTCGGATGAGGAGGCCTTTTCGACGGATGCGGCAGCGCGCGCCCGGGCGATCCGGGGGCTCACCGCGATCATTGCCACCCACGACTTTGTGGAGCGGGTGGGCACCCACTATGAGGACTGATAGGAGACGAAAGGGAAAACCGATGGACGAAGACAAGAAGGAAACAATGGCACAAAACACGGTGGATCCGGAGCGGCTTTCAAAGCAGCTCCGCTTTATTCTGGAAGTGGATAAGGAGAAGAACATCCTGCGGCAGACACACCTGTCCGGGCATGGAAGGCGCGAGGACGACGCGGAGCACGCCTGGCACATGGCCCTCATGTGCTGGCTCCTTCAGGAGTATTCCAACGCCCCGATCGATACCGGCAGGACCATGCTGATGTGCCTTGTCCACGACCTGGTGGAGATCGACGCGGGTGACACCTACGCCTACGATGAGGAGGGGAAAAAGACCCAGCACCAAAGAGAGGAGAAGGCGGCGGACCGGATCTTCGGTCTTCTGCCAAAGGATCAGGCGAACGCGCTTCGGGGCCTTTTTGAGGAGTTTGAGAGGGATGACACGCAGGAGGCCCACTTTGCCCACGCGATGGACAACTTCCAGCCGCTTCTCTTAAACGATGCCAACGGCGGCGCCGACTGGAAGGCCCATGGCGTGTCAAGAGAACAGGTGAATGGGCGCCAGTATAAGACCGAGGCGGGCTCGGAGGTTCTCTTTGCAAAAACGAAGGAGATCCTCGATGCCAACGAGGCGGCCGGGTGCTTTCGGAAGGATAACAGGGAGAAGTCGTAAACACGGGATCGGAAACTGTCCGTTTCCTTTCGCCCGGCTATGGGCTAAAATACGGACGGATGCCGGGCGCGGATGGTGCCCGCGTCGAATTTTGAGAAAGCAGAGGAAGGAAAATGGAACAACAAAAACGCGCACGCCTCGATGTGGTGAAGCTCTCCCCGGACGAGAAGGCCGTCATCATCCTGGACCAGACAAGACTCCCCAACCACGAGGAGTACATCACCATTCAGGATGAGAAAAGGGCCTGGGACGCGATCAAGCGCCTGGAGATCCGCGGCGCACCGGCCATCGGGGTCTTTGCGGGATACGCGATGTATGTCCTCTCCCAGCAGTACCAGAACCTGCCCTATGAGGACTTCCAAAAGGAGTTCACAAGACAAGCGGACTACCTGAATTCGTCAAGACCGACCGCGGTCAACCTCTCCTGGGCTTTAAAGCGCCAGGTGGGCGTTGTCGCGGCAAACGCCGGAAAGAGCACATCGGAAATCGTCGCCCTGGTGGGCGCGGAGGCAAAGAAGATCGATGCGGAGAACCTCGAGATGTCCCGCAAGATCGGTGAGTACGGCGTCACCCTGGTGAAGGATGGCGACGGCATTCTGACGCACTGCAACGCGGGATATCTTGCCTGCCTGGGCTATGGCACCGCTACTGCGCCCATCTACTACGGGCAGGAGCAGGGCATGACCTTCCATGTCTACAGCGATGAGACAAGACCTCTCCTGCAGGGCGCAAGACTGACCTCCTATGAGCTGCAGAAGTCCGGCGTCGATGTCACCCTGATCTGCGACAACATGGCCTCTCTGGTCATGAAGCAGGGGAAGATCAACGCGGTGTTTGTCGGCTGCGACCGGGTTGCCGCCAACGGAGACTTCGCGAACAAGATCGGCACCTCCGGGGTGGCCATTCTCGCAAAGCACTACGGGATCCCCTTCTACACCCTGGGGCCTTCCTCGACCATCGACTTTGACACCAAGACCGGGGATGACATTCACATCGAGCTTCGTGATCCGGATGAGATCCGCACCATGTGGTACAAAGAGCCCATGGCCCTTTCTGAGGTCAAGGCCTTCAATCCTTCCTTCGATGTGACCGACCACAGCCTGGTCACCGGCATTGTCACCGAGCGGGGCATTGTGTACCCGCCCTTCGAGGAGAACCTGCGGAAGCTGTTCAACCGCTGAGCACACACAAAGAAAAGGAGACGAGTATGGAACCGAAAGAGAGCATTTCCGCCAGCATTGTGGCAAAGGACAAGATCGCAA
>JBJEYC010000181.1:0-2358 GCA_051886435.1 Lachnospiraceae bacterium | reverse complement strand
GTCCCATTGCTGGTTCGCAGATGGCTGTGTTTTTGATAAACAGTCGCCTGGGCCTCTTTTCTGCCGCTCATATCATCCCTGCATGAGCCGCACTTCTCCCGAAGTTACGTGCGCATTTTGCCGAGTTCCTTAACGCGGGTTCTCTCGTGCGCCTTGGGTTGCTCACCCCACCTACGTGTGTCCGTTTCCGGTACGGTCGCGCATGCCTGGCCTAGCCGCTATTTCCCGGCGCCATGGCTCATCCGCCTTCGCCTCGCCTATGCTCGGCTCCCCGTCACGGCTCGCCTCGGTCGGTCATTTGACCCCGCCCTCATCAGCTCGCCGCTTGGGCCGGAACTACCGTTCTCCGGCGCGGACCCGCCTTGCGCGTCACGGCATCAAAACATGCGCGGCGCTGGAATCTTGACCAGCTTCCCATCGGCTACGCCTTTCGGCCTGGCCTTAGGGACCGGCTTACCCAGGGCAGATTGCCTTTACCCTGGAAACCTTAGGTTTCCGGCGGACGGGAATCCCACCCGTCTTTTCGTTACTTATGCCTGCATTCTCTCTTCCGTCTCCTCCAGCGCCCCTCGCGGGTTCGCCTTCACAGGCCCACGGAATGCTCCCCTACCAACCGCCGCCATGCGGCGATTCCGCGGTTTCGGTGCCATGCTTAGCCCCGCTTCATTGTCTGCGCGCGGCTGCTCGACCAGTGAGCTGTTACGCACTCTTTCAAGGAATGGCTGCTTCTGAGCCAACCTCCTGGCTGTCTTTGCAGCCGCACCTCATTTCACACTCAGCATGGCTTCGGGACCTTGACCGGCGGTCCGGGCTGTTTCCCTCTCGACTCAGGACCTTGTCGCTCCAAGTCTCACTCCCATGCGCTGGGCGACGGCATTCAGAGTTTGACCGCGCTCGGTAGGGTTTGACCCCCCCTCGCGCAACCAGTGCTTTACCTCCGTCGTCTCTGCATGAGGCTGTCCCTAAAGGCATTTCGGGGAGAGCCAGCTATCTCCAGGTTTGTTTAGTCTTTCGCTCCGAGTCACAGGTCATCACTACCTTTTTTAACAGATTACTGTTCGGACCTCCACAGGGTCTTACCCCTGCTTCATCCTGCCCATGACTAGATCACCTTGGCTTCGGGTCTGCCGCATGCGACTCATCCGCCCTGTTCAGGCTCGCTTTCGCTCCGGCTCCGCGTCTTCCAACGCTTAGCCTCGCCGCATACGGCAACTCGCAGGCTCATTCTACAAAAGGCACGCCGCCACCCCTCTGGGCCGCGGCATCTTGCCGGTCCATGGTTTCAGGTTCTCTTTCACTCCCCTCGCCGGGGTTCTTTTCACCTTTCCCTCACGGTACTTGTTCGCTATCGGTAGCCGGATCGTATTCAGCCTTGGATCGTGGTCGACCCGGATTCAGGCAGGGTTCCTCGTGCCCCGCCCTACTCAGGTACCGCGCCAGGAAGTCCGCAGCATTCCGCCTACGCGGCTATCACGCTCTCCGGCCGCGCTTCCCAGCGCGCTCGGCTATGCATGCGGTTTTCTCAAAACTTCCCGGGTCATCCCCGCGCGGCCCTGCAACCCCGCTCTTGGCGGTTTGGGCTCCTCCCCGTTCGCTCGCCGCTACTTGGGGAATCTCTATTGATTTCTGTTCCCGTGTTACTTAGATGGTTCACTTCACACAGTGTGGCGCTCCCGGCCTGTCTTCTTCGGCCGCCGAGCGCATGCCTCACGGCATGCGGGTTACCCCATTCGGAGACCCGGGGATCAAGGGATGTGTGCTCCTCCCCCCGGCCTATCGCGGCTTGCCGCGTCCTTCTTCGCCGTCCGGCTCCTCCAGGCATCCGCCATGGACCTATGTTTGCCTGGCCATATCCCTGCTCCCGCCCCTACGGGCTTCGGCAAGGGACACGGCCCCTTTCACCTCTTCCTTCCCTCTCTTCTTCCTGTCAAAGATCCAGTACTCCAATGCCTGCTGAAAAATACAGGCAGCGGATAATAAGTTATGTGGAGAATAGGGGGTTCGAACCCCTGACCCTCGGCTTGCAAAGCCGATGCTCTAGCCAGCTGAGCTAATTCCCCTTGCGCGCTCCCCGGAGCATATAGAAAACCGGGAGGCGTGTCAGGAAAGACATGGCAGCCATAGCAGGCCTGCGCCGCGCGCCGCACACCGGCGCGCATCATTTTTCCTTTTCCATGAAAAGGAGGTGATCCAGCCGCACCTTCCGGTACGACTACCTTGTTACGACTTCACCCCCCTTACCAGGCGCACCTTCGAAAGCGGACCCCGTCTCCGGTTATCCTGCCTGCTTCGGGTGCCCCCGGCTCGGATGGTGTGACGGGCGGTGTGTACAAGGCCCGGGAACGTATTCACCGCGCC
>JBJEYC010000180.1:0-2365 GCA_051886435.1 Lachnospiraceae bacterium | reverse complement strand
AGAAAGAAACTATTAGTGTATATAATAGGCTGAATCTGCAGGATCTGATGATGAAATTGTGGGCGGGAATGAAGATGAATCAATGGGACCGGCTTTGGCCGACAGGAAGAGGATGTTCCCTCCGGGTGTGCGCATGAAGAATAGTACCTGGAGGCGGGTTGGAAAGACGACAGCCGTGATTCTTGCGGCCATTGTACTCTACTGCACCATACTTTTTCTGTTCGGGAGACAGCTGGAGAAAAATGTCAACGCAATAAGCCATTACACCGTATCGGAGGATACGCTGTCCGCTGAGGTCATCCGCTCCGATGGAACGGAGGAGCACTACAGCGGTGTCAGTTTTCCGGAACTTCGAAACGGGGACCGTCTTGTGCTTACCATCGACCCGCAGAACAAGGCGCTGGACGTCCCGGACCCTGCCCTGACGTTTGCGCTCTATCACTGCAGGGTGAAGGTCTATTCGGGAGAGGAACTCATTTATGAGCAGAAGGATCCGTCGGAGAACCAGCAGATCGGCCACCGCTATTACATCATCCCCCTGCCGAATGACTATCGGAACAAGACGATCCGCATTGAGGCAATGGACTGCGAGAACAGCTCTGTAAGCGGCCATGTCGTCCTGCAGATTGTGACGGCATCCTCTGCTGTCTACTCCTTCCTGCGGGGAAGGATCACCCTTCTGCTGATCATGATCACAGTGCTGTTGTTCTCCATGTTTCTGTTTCTGCTCTCCGGGGTCAAGTGGATCGCAGACATCGCAGAGCGGCGTTTGGAACGAAAACAGGAGAAGAACACAAAGGAAAAGAAACTGCCCAAATCCCTTTTCCCGGGCGGTGAGTCCGTCACCGGGGTTGGTCTCAACCAGAAGGTGAGAAGCAGAGGCCTGTTCTTTATGCTGCTTTTGTCCTTTGTGCTGCTTTTCTGGTACCTGGCGGAGTCAGGCCTGCTAGTGTTTCTGACGGCTTCGACCGAGTTCCTCGCCAATATCGAATACACCGCACTCTCGTTTGTGCCAGTGCCGCTGTGGGCCTTCCTCGGCGGAGAGGTGACGGAGCACAAAAAGCGCGTAACCTGTGACGCAATCTCCGGGCTTTCTCTGGTGTTCTTTCTTGTCACGACCTACTGCAACTTCTGGATACCGGGCGTCAACTACGTGGACTTTATTACACCGCTTCGGATGCTCCTTCTCATCTCCGCTGGGGCTTTTGCTGTCTACCTGGCAAGGTCACACAAGGCTCTCAAGGAAGAACGGAAAAAAAGCGATGTCCGCAGAAAGAATCGTCCCAGCCGGGACTACTATGAGACGGGAGATCACCTGGTGGTGGAGCATAGCCTGCTGCAGATTGGTTATGAGCTCTCGGCCCTTGCGGGCGCCATGGAATGCATCCGCTTTGAGCTGTCCGAGCGGCTGGGCTACCGCTTTGCCTTCCTCAACAATTCCATGACACCGGTCGTCATCCTGCTGCTGACACTGCCGTCTCTGTTCTACTACGGCTTCCAGTACACACGGGAGTCCTATGAGCGGATTGAGCAGGAGAGTCTGCGCCGCATCGCCTATATAGATTCCCTGACAGGAGCCCCGAACCGAAGCGCCTGTGAGCGGGAGTTTGAGGAGATCCGGAACGGCCATGTGACCGACTATGTCTGTATCTTTGCGGACATCAATTTTTTGAAACGCACCAACGACATCTGGGGTCACGACAAGGGGGATGAGCTGATCCGGGCTGCGGCAGAAATTCTGAGCAACCACTTCGGGGGCGTCGACTTCTTCGGCAGATGGGGCGGCGATGAATTCATCGCCATCCATTACGGCACCATGAAAGAGGCGAAGGAGCGGATGCAGGCAGTGGGAGAGGAGATCCGAAAGGTGAACGAGGAAAAGAGGTTCGACTTTACGATGTCCGAGTCCTGGGGCTTTGCGGAGAGCACAGCGGACCATCCGCTCACCCCGGAGGAGGCGGTGAACCTGGCAGATGAAAGAATGTACGAACAGAAAAAGCGCATGCACGCAGAGCGTGTGGACTGAAGCAGGCCGCGTAAGGGGAGCGCGCCGGAAGAAAAGTGGGTCACTTAAAAGGATAGAAAACAATCAAGCAACATGGATCGACATTTATTAAATCTGGCATATATACAACGCACGTAAGCTCGTAAAATGAAAGAATATCACACCAAACTACGAATATGCATGATAGGATTGCAGATATGTTAAGCAGGTGCACCCAGAAGACTTCAGTGAGGGAAAAGAACCTGAAATGTTTCCAATCACCTCTCTGATGCGGTGAAACACCAGGGGAGCACAGACAGCAGAGGGGAAAGGACTTCAGGTGATGAACGGCATGCTTTATCCGTCGGGCAGATACAATCT
>JBJEYC010000179.1:0-2404 GCA_051886435.1 Lachnospiraceae bacterium | reverse complement strand
CAATATGCTGTTCTACTCTGCTGCCCTCTCCTACATCTCCAGAGGGGTTGCCGACTCCGTTCCCTCTGCCACAAGGGCTCGCCCCGGACGGCGCTGCTTTGGCTTCGGCGCTGGGCCCTCCCGGTAGCCAAGAAGCACAAACACGCTGCAGAGATAATTCTCCGGGACACCCCAGCGGCGAAGGAGTTTTTCCCCCTCCGGATTGGCGAAGGTCTCCTCACCCCGCGCCACAATGCAGGAGGAAATGCCGAGGTTTTCTGCCATCAGGACCATATTTTCCGCAACGCAGAAGGCGTCCGGGACACGGTATAGAAAGTCCTGCTGCCCAAAGACCGCCACTACGGTCGGCGCCCCATAAAAGCCGCTGCGGATCGTCGGGTCATCGATGAGACTTGGCTGCTCAGCAGAGACATAGGAACCGGCAAGATGAGTCCGGTCCATGCAGACCGCATTCCAACGGCCCACCCGATCAGAGAGCTCCCGCCCCCTCAGGGCCACCACCATGCTCCGCTGACCGCCGCCTGCGTTGGGTGCATAGAGTCCCGCCTCCAGTATCGTTCTCAGTTCCGGCTCCGGGACCTGCCGGTCCTGATAGCGGCGGATCGAGCGCCGCGTCTTCATGAGTTCCAGTAATTCCATCTCATCTGCCCCTTAAATTCTGTGGATTGCACCCACCGGACAGTTTTCAAAGCAGTTTCCACACTGCAGGCAGTGCTCCGGGTCGATCGAAAACGGCGTCCCCTCGGTGATGTCCTCCTGGGGACATACAGTCTGACACACGCCGCACCCGATGCAGTCCTCCGTAATGAAATATCCCTTCCGGATGGGCTCTGCCTCTCCCACCACAAAGTACTGCCTAGTAATCGGCCGGGTGGAGAGACAGAAGTACTCGATGCGGTAGTCCTTCAGACAGAAGATCGTATCGATTTTTTTCGTGTCCCCGGGGTAGACATTTGCAAGGTACGGCTGCTCCTCATAGATCCGGTCCATCCATTTTTGCTGCTCTTGCGCCGGGACCTCAAAAGCACGGCCGGAGAGCCGGATCGTCTCCTTGTACATCGTGTAGGCCAGAATCTGCACCCTGCCGTCTGCCCGAAGTTCATCGGCAAAGTACTTTCCCCGGGCCGTCAGAAAGTAGAGCGTCATCCCATCATAGTGGATGGCGGAAATGTTCCGGACCTGGGGCGCACCGGAGGCATCCACCGTCGCAAAGTCCAGCACTCCCACACGCTTCAGCTTCTCAATGCATCCTGCTGCATCCATGAAAGTCTCCCTTCTGCCTGATCACGCCAGGCTCTCCCCTGTCACATCGTTTTTCGTCTTCCAGCACTGGGGATCCGGTGCGTAGAAGCTCCCATAGGTTCCTTTTGCCACCGCAGGACATCCCCGGCACCAGGCAAGGAGCTCACAACGGCTGCACTTGTCAAATCTGGTGTAGTCCCGGTAGTCCTCCATCTCATGAATCCAGATCTTGGAGAGATCGTCCGTGATGGCATTTCCGACAAGGCTTCCCGCCACCCGCCGGCAGGCATAGACCTCTCCGGTGGGGAGAATCGTGAGGTGGCAGTTGCCACAGTTGCAGCCGCCGTAGATCATGCCGGGCTTTGCCCCGCCCGGGATCTGAAATGCCCCCGTCTCATACTCGTAGAGCGTCCACAGATGGTCCTTCCTATTGAAGAAGGTGACACAATCGGGGTCTGCCTCATAATGGCGGAATTTCGCATCACAGGCGGACAAGAGGGCACGGTACTGGAGCGGCGTGATCCCCGTCGACTTCTCGCAGGAGGTTGGGACGTACCGGGCAAAGGCAAAGACGTCCGCCTTCGCCGCAACCACCGTGTCGATGATGTCCGGGATCTCTTCGATGTTCACGCCGGAGACCGTCGTCATGATGACGGAGGTGATGCCGGCGCGCCGGATCATCGGGATCTTGGCCAGGGTCTCCCGGAAAGAGCCGGGCTTTCGGAACCAGTCGTGGGTCTTTTCCATCCCGTCAATCGAGAGCTGGTACTTGTCACAGCCAAGCTCCCGGAGCCTTCTGCACACGTCATCCGTAAGGTGAAAGGGATTGCCCAGGATCGTGAACGGAATGTCCTTTTCCTTCAGGAGCTCCAGAAGGCGCCAGAAGTCGGGGTGCAGGATCGGGTCTCCGCCGGTCAGGTAAAAATAGGGGAGGCGCCCAAATGTCTTGCAGAACGCCTCCGCGTTCTGCACCACCTTCTGCATATTTTCAAACGACATGGAAGCGGGCTTTTTGTCCGCATTCTCCGCAAAGATATAGCAGTGCTTGCAGCGCTGGTCGCAGTCCTCGGTGATATGCCACTGAAAGGCAAAGTATTCGCTCATCGTTCCTCCATAAAAAAGCAGGAGCCGTCAGAAAGATCCCGGCTCCTGCTGCCCTGCG
>JBJEYC010000178.1:0-2405 GCA_051886435.1 Lachnospiraceae bacterium | reverse complement strand
CGGCAGATGCCGCAGCCATCACAAGAAGATACCTGGACAGCATCCTGATCCGGGAGCGGCTCATCGGAAGCCGGGAGGCGGACCTTTCTCTTTCCCTGTTTGGTGAGACTTTCTCCTCTCCCATCATGATGCCCGCTTTCTCCCACTTAAATCACGCGCTGGAAAAGTCCGCACCCGATCGAAAGCCCATGTCGGAATATGCCGAGTCGGCCAAGGAGATGAACCTTGTCAACTGGGTCGGCATGGAGCCGGATGACACCTTCCGTGAAATCGCGGCGGTGGGTGCAAAAACCATCCGCATCATCAAGCCCTTCGCGGATCACGGACGGATTCTGGAGGAGATTCGTGTTGCCAGGGAGTGCGGCGCCTTTGCCGTCGGTGTCGACATCGACCACATCTTTGGGACAGACGGTGCCTACGACGTAGTGGACGGGATCCCAATGGGACCTCTCACAAAGGAGGATCTTTCCGCACTGGTATCGGCTTCTGCGCCTCTCCCCTTTATTGCCAAGGGTGTGCTCGGCGCAGAGGATGCCCTCGCCTGCCAGGCAGCCGGCTGCGCGGGAATCGTTGTCAGCCATCATCACGGCCGCATGCCCTTTGCAGCGCCGCCTCTTCTTGTACTGCCGGAGATCCTGCAGGCTCTGGGAAGCGATCGAACCATGAAGGTCTTTGTGGACTGCGGTATCGATGACGGAAGAGATGCATTCAAGGCGCTTGCTCTCGGAGCAGATGCCGTCAGCGTCGGCAGAGGGATCCTGCTCCCGCTTTTGAAAGAGGGTACGAAAGGTGTAACCACAAAGGTCACCGCCATGAACCAGGAACTGAAGCAGCTGTGCGGGTACACCGGAATCCCGGATCTTGCCCACATGACAAAGGATGTGCTGATTCTCCCCTGAGGGCGGGTCATAACAAAGGAGCGGTCGGACCATTTGTGTTCCGATCGCTCCTTTTCGTTTGTGCTTTTGTCAAATCTTGCAGCCGTTGACAGAAAGCCAAGGACTCAGAATAATTTTTGCCCTGGTCTTTCCCTCTGAAATAAATACAAAACTCCCATCATCATCGCGATGGGAGCTTGTTTCGGTAATATTGATGCCAATCAGTCTGCGTCCTCTTTGTAATCCATCACAGCATTATAAAGATACAGGATCCCTCCTGCAATCAATGCGATACCAGAAGCAAACATAAGATATTTGCTGACGGAACGAGCCTTACCTGCGTGCATGTTCGTTTTCATTTGTATTCCTCCCCTTTTACAACTCTGTGTGGAGAATACTCTGCAGTGTGAAGTGCGCTGCTGTATGCTTTCCTGTCAGACATTCCCATACCATAGAGCTTCCACAATTCAGCATCCTACATAAAAGATCATATCACGGGTTGATCCGCCTGTGAGACGCATTTTCATCCGTTTTGATTTTTGTTTTGCTGATCCTGGTACATTGCCTCGAGCTTGGCCGCTTTGCTCTCATCCTGTTCTGTACCGAATCCGTCCCGGTAACACACAGACAAGCGAAGCAGTGCCTCTCGATCCTTTGATGTAACCTCGGTGGCCTTCTGATAGAGGGCAAAGGCTTCTGCAGGATTTTGCTTTCCACCGATGCCATCCCGCCTACAATCGCCAAGCAGGGTGCAGGCCGGTCCATACTCCAATGCCACAGACTTTTTCAGGAGTTTGACTGCCGCGTAGGGATTCTTTTTGATTCCAGTACCGGATAGAAGGCAGCGGGCCAGTTCACATTCTCCTGCCATATCTCCCATCTCTGCTGCGGACTTCAGGTAACGGACACCAAGGAGCACATCCTGCTTTGCGCCGCTCCCGAGAAGATAGGCCATTCCCTGGCAATACAGCACGTGGCCGTTTGACTTGTCCATGACGGTCTGATAGGCCTCTGCTGCCTTGGCAAAGTTCTGGGGCGTGCCCAGACCCCGCTCATAGATCGAAGCCAGCATCATGGGTGCCATCGGGTTGCCGTCTGCTGCAGCCTCCTCCAAAAGCCGGAAGCCCTCCTTGGGGTCCGGATCAGATCCGGCACCGGTGACAAGGTTATAACCAAGATTCAACTTTGCCAGTACATACCCGTGCTCAACGGCCTGACGATACCAGTAGTTCGCGCGGCTGATATTCGCTTCCCGTCCAAGACCTTCCTCATACTCTGAAGCGAGCTCATACATAGCCTGCGGATTCCCAGCCGTTGCCGCCTGAAAATCCTGCTTGGTCTTCTGCACCCAGTCCACCTCAGAATGATCCTGTCCGCTCCTGCCGAATTGAATTTGGTCGTTCACGCTTCGGTCTCTCCTTTGCAGATAAAAATGATAAAAAAAACTCCCATCACGATCGTGATGGGAGCTCGTACCTTCAAAACCGAATACAAAAATCACTCTGTGACGCAGAACGGATTGTTCTG
>JBJEYC010000177.1:0-2405 GCA_051886435.1 Lachnospiraceae bacterium | reverse complement strand
CCGATGTCGACGATTTGTTAAAACTGCAGAAGCTCCTGGACAGCGGGGCCATCACAAGACAGGAGTTTGAGCGGGAGAAGGCCTGGATTCTTGGCACAGCCGGGGATTCCGGGGACGCCGCAGCAAAAACTTCCCCGGCATCTTCCGTGCCCGCTCCGGATGCTTTTCCGGGAGAGGAGGCACTGGGAGAACGGCCCGAGCGAAAGCGCAAGCGCCCCGCACGGGGGCAGGAGGTGCCCCTGTACACGGCAGGAGAAGTGCCGCCAAAAACGCCCGTTCCGGAGGCTGTAAAGGCCCCGTCCGGGACGCTATGGAAGGTCCTTAGTGCCGTTCTATCCATCATATTCACGTGGCCTGTGGCCTTTGTGCTGATCCTGGTCAAAAAGCCTTTTGCACATCGGGTGGTGAACTGGATCCTGGCCCTCTGGGATGGGATTGCAACGGTGGTGCTGATTGCCTCGATCGCCTACACGGCGGCAATATCAAGCCTGTCCGGGCAGACAACGGGGGCCCAGACTGCGGATGCTGCCGATGCGGCACTGTCGGGTACCGGAGAAAGTACCTCCTATGACAGCTTTGTCGAGGGTCTCAAGCAGACGCTGCAGACTTCCTATGGGGATCAGTACACGGTGGAGGACGACGGCAAGACGCTGACGATTTCCATCTGGCAGGATGGGGTAGCCAAAGAGGCCCAGTACGTGATAGACGGAAGCAGCGATTCCACAAGCGCCTGGGCGGATTTGAAGGACAGCCTCCAGAACCTGTCCATGACCTGCTTTCAGCAGGCCAACAGCGCGTCACCGGAGCGCCATGTGGTGCTGAACGTGCTGAACGATCAGAACACGGAAAACGTGCTCCTGTCTTATCTGGACGGTACCTGCGTCTACGACGTGGTGGAGACCGCCGGGGAGGCATCATCGGAGACGGGAAGCACCTCTGCCGCGGAGAGCAAGTGAGCGGAAGAAAGTGGGGCAGATATGAGTGAGAGCGTGACAAGGCAGCAGGATTCGGGACCTTCCGGATCGGATCTGACCAGGGAAGTGGAGCGGATCCTCGGGGAAAGACTCCCGGGGGCTGTGGCCAGTGAGCTGGACCGCCAGGGAAGGGGGTCCGGAACCGACAAAGAGGTACTGAGCTCACTGCAGGAGGTCAGCGCCGCTCTGCGGGACATCGCAGGGTCGGAGAAAAAGCAGGCACGGCATGCAAAGGCATCGGCTTTTGGAAACGTGCTGCTGTTCATCGCCTTTGCCGTGGTGTTTGTGCTGATCACGCCTGGGCTCTTCAGCCTGCTCTCCAACGTCAACGGGATGATGAGCAGACTCAACACCACGATCGCCGACGTGGATACGCTCCTGGTGAGCGCCAACGATACGGTAACCGGTATCAACGGCGTGTTAGACGGCGCCAACCAGGTGGTGGCGGATGTCAACACCGGCGTTAACAACACCTTTGACTCGGTGAATACGCTGCTTGGTACGGTGAACGATGAGGTGACCGGTATCGGCACCGCAGTGGATGACCTGAACGAAGCAGTGGGACAGATCCAGCAGGTGGTAGATGACAATGCTGGCGGCGTAAACAAAGCCCTGGAAGAGATCACAAGCCTCGATTATGACTCACTGAACCGCACGATTGCCAACGCAGAGGCGATCACTACGGATGTGGCCGGGGTCAGCGGCCAGCTTGGCGAGACGATCGACGGTGTCAACGCCGTAGTCGGAAATGCCAACACTGCCGTGTCCGGCGTAAATGACACCATCGCAATGGTCCAGACCACGATCCAGGACACCGATGAGGCAGTCCAGAACGTGAACGACACGGTGACAGATACGGGCAAGGTGGTCACTACGCTGGGTACCTCTCTGGTCACAACCACGAAGGTCATCAACCAGGCCATGGACACGATCAATGCCATCGACGTGGATGAGATCAAGTCCGCAGTTTCCAACTTTCAGGAGGCTGCAGAGGGTGTCAACAGCGTGACAGACGAGCTGACCGACTCGGTTTCCACGATGAACGACACGGTTCAGAAGCAGAACGGCTATGTAGAGGCCACAGTGGACCAGTCCCAGAAGATCGACTACGAGGGACTGAATGACTCCATCGATGTGCTGAAGGATTCTGCAAAGCAGCTCTCTGATGCACTCAAACAACTGAATCAGTAAGACGGCAGGCATCCTTCCGCTTCGGCGGAAGGATTTTTTTTATGGAAATTTTGGAAAGTCGGGGCAGAAGGCCGGGAAGGCGTGGAAAGTTTACCAAATGTTCATTTTATGACCTATGGTCATTTTATTTTTTCTGGTCTATAATGGCACCAGAACGAAAGACATTTCGGAAGAAGGAGGCCAATTGCCATGAAGACCAGAGACCGCATTGATACCACTGCCTACGCGGCGCTCGCAGAG
>JBJEYC010000176.1:0-2411 GCA_051886435.1 Lachnospiraceae bacterium | reverse complement strand
TTGACCTGCACGGTACCTCACGCAAAAAGGCAGGTCTTGTCAACGGCATCGTGATTGCCCTGGGATCGATCCCCTGCGCCCTGGGCTTCAACGTCTGGTCGGCCTTTTCCCCGCTTCGGGCAGGCAACACGGTGATGGACATGGAGGACTTCTTTGTCAGCAACATCTGCCTTCCGGTGGGATCCTTTGTGATTACCCTGTTCTGCTGCTGGAAATTCGGCTGGGGCTTTGACGCTTTTCTGCAGGAGGCCAACGAAGGGGAAGGCCTTCGCGTTCCGGCAAAGCTTCGATGGTACTTCCGGTATGTTCTTCCCTGTATCGTAGGATTTCTTGTCATCTACGGTATAGTGACATATTTTCGCTGATTCCGTTCCATAACACACCAAAAAGGAGGCACAGGATGGAACTCTGGGATATCTACGACAAAAACAAACAGCCAACGGGCCGCACCATGGAGCGAAACCACTGGACGCTGAAGGACGATGAGTACCATCTTACCGTCCTGGGAGCGGTGTGCAACAGGGAAGGAAAGTACGTGATCACCCGCCGCGTTATGACCAAGGCCTGGGCACCGGGTGCATGGGAGATCTCCGGCGGCGGCTGCCGCGCCGGGGAGACCTCGGAACAGGCAATCCGCCGGGAGATCCTCGAGGAGACGGGACTGGATGTTAAGAATGCGGAGGGGGGATTCGTCTTTACCTACCACCGGGAGAACCCGGGACAGGGGGACAACTACTTCGCGGACGTGTACCGGTTCGTGCTGGATTTTGCGCCTGAAGATGTGAAGATCCAGAAAGAAGAGGTCCTGGAGTGGAAACTCGCCACACCGGAGGAGATTGCGGAGATTGCACGGACGGGAGAATTCCTCCACTATGACAGCATCCGCCGCATCTTTTCCCTGTGAAGCGTAACACACAGCAGGAGGAGAACGCGGTCTTCACCACAATGCCGGTCAGGAAGGCTTATGCAAAGCTTGCTCTGCCGGTCATCCTTGCCATGGCGATGAGCCTCGTCTATAACCTGACCGACACCTGGTTCATCGCCCGCACCGGCAGCACGGAACTGGTGGCCGGCGTCTCCCTATGCGCCCCGATGTTCACGCTGATGGTGGCCTTTGGAGACGTGTTTGGCCTCGGCGGTGCCACCGCCATTTCCCGGCGCCTCGGGGAGGGAAGAGGAGAGAAGGCAGAACACCTCTCCGCCTTTTCTGTTCTGGCGGGATTGGTTTTTGGCATTGTTGTCGCCGTGGTGCTCCTTCTGTTTCAGAATCCGATTCTCACGCTCCTTGGCGCGCGGGAGGACACCCTTCCCTATGCGAAGGCGTACTATCAGATCCTTGCCGCGGGAAGTCCGGCTATCATTCTGAGCATCATCCCCAACAATCTCCTTCGGACCGAGGGCCTTGCCAATGAGGCGATGATCTCGACGGTGGCAGGTGCGCTCATCAACATCGGATTGGACCCGCTTTTTATCTTTGTGCTGGATATGGGGGCCGCGGGTGCCGCGCTGGCAACGGTTCTGAGCAATCTCATCGTGGTGCTGGTCTCCCTTTGGGCCATGAAAGCGCGCGCAAGGCATCTGTCCTTTGCACCGAAGATGGCGGCCATCGGCGGGAAGGATTTTGCGGGCATCCTTGCCATCGGCATTCCCGCATCCCTCACCAATATCTTTCAGAGCTACGCGGGGCTTCTCACCAACCGGATGCTCCTTCCCTACGGGACCGACCAGGTGGCTGCCTACGGCATCGCCATGAAGGTCAACATGGTCTGCACCCTGATCATGGTGGGCTCTGCCTTTGGCGCGCAGCCTCTTCTTGGCTACAGTTACGGAGCCGGAGACCGGAAGCGTCTGTCTGCCCTGATCCGTTTTGACATCCTGGCGGAGCTGGTGATCTCTGCGGTTTTTGTGGCGATCTCCTTCGGTGCCGCGCCGCTTCTCATCGGGGCCTTTATGAAGGACGGGGCCATTGTTGCGGCGGGGACCAATATTCTCCGGGCGGCGATGATCTCTCAGCCCGCCGCCGGGGTGATCCTTGTGTGTACTACCCTGTTCCAGGCGGAGGGACGGGCTCTGCCGGCGCTCATCCTTTCGGTGGCAAGACAGGGACTTGTCTTCACTCTCTGCATTGTTCTTCTTGCGAAGGCAGCAGGCCTTCCCGGTATACTCTATGGCCAGGCACTCTCGGATGTGCTGACGCTGGTTCTGGCGCTTCTCTTCCTTCACCCTGCGGGACGGGAGAAGGCTGCACAGAAGAACTGACAGCCAAAATACAGATAAGACCATCATCACGGCAAACACTTATCAAGCACCGTTTCTTCTGCATCTGGGAAGAAACGGTGCTTTTTTACTATGGATGAGTAACTGTTCAGAACCCTTGGGTTCAATGTAATACGATCTCGGCGTTCCCCGCG
>JBJEYC010000175.1:0-11947 GCA_051886435.1 Lachnospiraceae bacterium | reverse complement strand
GCATCGAAGACCGCTTCGGAGAGTCCGGAACCGCCGCAGAGCTCGTTGCAAAGTACGGCCTTGATGGTGCCGGCATCGCCGCGGTGACAAGGGAATTCATGCAGGCATAACGCAAAAAAGACAGACAGCAGCATGTGAAAAGACCGGAACTCCAGAAAGTTCCGGTCTTTTGCTGTCAGGATATCCGCCATCCTGGGAATGCCTGAGGACTTTGTTCATCAGGACGCTGCGCGGCTTCTGCGCACCATGAGGAGGGAGAAGAGGAGAATTCCAAGGCAGGGGGCGAGGTTTGCTGCCATGCCGGCACGCAGGCCGATCCGGTCTGCCAGAACGCCGATGAAAAGCGGCATCACGATGGCGCCGATTCCGGAGAGGGGAAGCATGACGCCCATGCTGACGGCGCTCATCTGCTCTCCGACACCGGCGACAGCGAGCGGGTTCACGCCGCTCATCGCAAAGGCGAAGGCAAAAAGAGCAATGACAGCGGCAGCGGGTGTCTTTGCCTGGACGAGAAACAGGTACAGCACCGTGCAGCCAAGGCCCATGACGGCGATCACCCGGAAGAGGCTGCGGATCCGCAGAACGAAGGCAACGAGGAGCCGCCCGAGGAGCGTGGCGCCCCACATGATCGTGATGGTGTAGGCGGAGAGGGTTCCGGTGAGGATCCCCTCGCTGCGGAAATAGGTGACAAGCCATCCGTTGACGCTCTGCTCCGCCGCATTCTGGCAAAAGAGAAGGGCCGTCAGAATCCAGAAGCCGGGATCCCGCAGAAAGGCAAGATCAGTGCGGCCGGTGCTGCCGGCGCGCCCGCCGTTGTCCGTGGGGAGCTTTGCCAGAAGAAAGAGGAGCCAGAGCACAAGGCCCAGCAGGGCGATCCCCGCCTCCGGAAGGACCGGAGAGACCTCAGAGAGGGCGGAGAGAAGAAACGGGCAAAGGAGTGCCCCCGCCGCATAGAAGCAGTGCATCTTGGTCAGGCTCTTTGGGCGGTCATCTGAATGATTGCCGACCAGCACCGTGCAGGTGTTGAGCGCGTTGCCCTTGGCAATGCCGACGAGGAAGAAGGCGGCCATCAGGATGCCGACGGCGCCGAAGCGGCACATGAGGCCGTACCCCAGTGGATATCCGATGGAAAGGAGAAGAACCGTCTTTCGCATACCGGCCTTTTCCCCGAGAACACCCGAGAGAAGCCCCGCCAGCATATTTCCGATGGAGAGGAGAGAGAGGAGGGTTCCGGTCACCGAGAAGGAAAAGCCGAACCGCTCCTGCAAAAGAGAAACCACGACACCGCTGGAAATGGCGCAGATGCCGCTGAGAAAGAACGCAAAAAAGCCTGTGTGCTGCAGATGAGAATCCAAAACGGTCATGACAAGCCCCCTGTCCCCTGTTTGATACCTCCAGTATAAAAGACCGGGGAGCGGCCGCAAAGGGTAAGTTTTTGACAGGTTGAAAGCGCTTACAAAAGAGCGCGGAGGAAAGGTCCCCTTTCGGGAAACCGGGCGCCAAAACACAGGTCCCCGGAGGCGTTCCTGTGGTATCATGAAGGGAAAGATTTCTCGTCTTGTTGGAGGTCATCACACATGAGAAAAGCCGGCATTTTGTTTCCGATCTCTTCGCTTCCATCCCGCTTCGGCATCGGCTGCTTTTCGAAGGAGGCCTATGATTTCGTGGACTTCCTCGCAAAGGCCGGGCAGAGCGTCTGGCAGATCCTGCCCCTGGGTCCCACGGGCTTTGGGGACAGCCCCTATCAGTCCGTCTCGGCTTTTGCGGGCAACCCCTACTTTGTCGATCCTGTCACGCTGATCGAGGAGGGATATCTGACCTGGGATGAGGCAAATTCCTTCTCCTTCGGCACGGATCCCTCGCGGGTGGACTATGGTGCTCTCTATGAGAATCGGATGAAGCTGCTCGCCCTGGCGGCGCGGCGCTTCTTTGCCGCGGATGATCCAAAGGAGCGGGAGGCGTACCGGGCCTTTCTCAAGAAGCAGTGGTACTGGCTGGACGACTATGCCATGTTTCAGATGCTCAAAAAGGTCAATGATCAGAAGTGCTGGACCGAGTGGGAGACCCCTTACCTGGAGCGCGACCGGGAGGTGCTGCGGACGATGGAGACCCAGCACGCGGAGGAGCTGGACCTGCACCTGTTCGTCCAGTATGAGTTCCAGAAGCAGTGGGACCGCCTTCACGCCTACGCACGGGAGAAGGGCGTTGAGATCGTGGGCGACATGCCCTACTACGTCGCCCTGGACAGCGCCGACGCCTGGGCGCATCCCGAGTGCTTTGACTTTGACGAGAACCACCAGCCGGTGCGGGTGGCGGGGTGTCCGCCGGATGCCTTCTCTCCCACCGGCCAGCTCTGGGGGAATCCGGTCTACAACTGGACCGGTATGAAACAGGACCGGTATACCTGGTGGATCCGCCGGCTCCAGCGCAACTACGAGCTGATGGATGTGATACGCATCGACCACTTCAACGGCTTCGACAGCTATTATGCGGTCCCGGCCCAGGAGGAGACCGCCGAGAATGGCGAACTGAAGAAGGGACCCGGCATCGCCTTTTTCCGCGAGGTGAAGAAACAGCTCGGCGATGTCCGCATCATTGCCGAGGATCTGGGAACCGTCACGCCCAGCACCGAAAAGCTCCTGGCCCAGACCGGCTTTCCGGGCATGAAGGTTCTGCAGTACGCCTTTGACTGGACGGAGTACAGCTACTACATGACCCACAACCACATCCGCAACTGCGTGGTCTACACCGGAACCCACGACAACAAGACGACGCGGGAGTGGATTGAGGAGTGCAGCGATCACGACCGGGATCTGGCCCGCCGCTACATCCACTCGGAGAACACCGATTATGGCGCCTTCGTCTGGGATTTCATCCGCGAGGCCTACCGTTCGGTGGCGGATCTGTGCATTGTGCCGCTTCAGGACTATCTGGTTCTGGGGAAGGAAGCGCGGATCAACACCCCCGGCACCCAGAGCGGCAACTGGCAGTGGAGACTTCTGCCAAACGTCCTCTCCGACGCGCTGGCCCAGAGCATTCACGCCCTGGCAAAGCTCTACTGCAGGATTCCCCCGAAGGAGGAGCCGGCAAAGGAGAAGAAGGAAAAAACCAAAAAGGCGTAAGCAAGAAGGAGCAAAGACGTGCATCAGCTGTACACGAAGTGGGGGCGTGCCCTGGACCCCAAAAACATCCTGCCGGAGTACCCGCGTCCGCAGATGGTGCGGGGCGGTTACCTCTCTCTGAACGGAGCCTGGTCCTATGCCATCGGAAAGGCGGGGAAGCTTGGCCGCATCCCCAGATGCTTTGACGGGATCATTCAGGTGCCTTTCTCCCCGGAGAGTGCGCTCTCGGGGGTGGGGCGGCAGCTAAAGCCCGATGAGGTTCTCTGGTATGACAGGACGTTTTCACTGGGCGAAATTCATGGCCGAATTCTGCTTCACTTCGGGGCGGTGGACCAGACGGCGGATGTTTTGGTCAACGGACACCCGGCCATCTCCCATACCGGAGGGTACCTGCCCTTTTCCTGTGAGATCACGGGTCTCGTGCACCCCGGCCGGAATGAGATCGCGGTCCGGGTGATCGACGAGAGCGATACCTCCTATCATGCCCGGGGCAAGCAGAAGCTCGAGCGGGGCAGGATGTTCTACACCGCAACCAGCGGCATCTGGCAGAGCGTCTGGCTCGAGGAGGTGCCGGACTGCTACATCACCTCGCTGGACATCCGCCCGGACTTCGACACCTCGGTGCTGCACCTTTGCGTGCACACAAGCGGGGAGGAGAAGGGAAGCGCCTTTGTCACGGTCTACGTGCCGGCCATCTATGAGAAGGAAAACTCTCCGGGCATGACACTGACAAGTGTCACGGTTCCGGTGAACCGGATGGCGAAGATCCCCATCCCGGAGAAAAAGGCCTGGACGCCGGATACGCCCTACCTGTACTATTTCGACGTGCAGATGGGAGAGGACACCGTCCGTTCCTATTTTGCCCTTCGCACCTTTACGGTGGAAAAGAAAACCGAGAACGGCCGGGAGATCCCGCGCCTCTGCCTCAACCACGAGGTGCTCTTTCAGAAGGGCGTTCTGGACCAGGGCTACTGGCCTGACGGCATCCTGACCGCGCCGTCGGACGAGGCCATGATCTTTGATCTCAGAGAGATGAAAAAGACCGGTTTCAACATGGTCCGCAAGCACCTGAAGATCGAGCCGGACCGGTGGTATTACCACTGCGACCGCCTCGGGCTGATCGTCTGGCAGGATATGGTCAACGGTGGCGGAAAGTACCGGCACTGGATGGTGACCTATCTGGCAACGCCGGTCTCGCTCCTGGGGCTCCCGTCCACGGACCGGGTTCATTTTCTGCTGGCCCGTTCCAGCAAAGAGGGGCGGCAGGAATATGTCCGCGAGATGGCGGAGACGATCCGGCTCCTTCGCAACCATCCCTCGATCTGCACCTGGGTTCTCTTCAACGAGGGCTGGGGCCAGTTCGACACCAACGAGATGGTACGGCGCGCCAGGGTGCTGGATCCTTCGCGCCTTGTGGACGAGGCGAGCGGCTGGTATGACCAGCGGGGCGGCGACTTCGTCAGCATCCACAACTACTTTTTCCCGCTCTTTGTCCATCCGGAAAAGGAGCGGGCAAACGTGCTCACGGAGTTTGGCGGCGCCGTCTGGTACGTGCCGGGCCACAGCTTCGGAAAGGAGGCCTACGGGTACGGCGTGTGCGAGAGCCGGGAGGCGCTGAACCGGACCTACCGGCAGAAGAACAGCGAGATGACGGCGCTGATTCCCAAGGGACTCTGCGGCAGCGTTTATACCCAGTGGACCGATGTGGAGGATGAAGTAAACGGCATCTTCACCTATGACCGTGCGGTGCGCAAGATCGACGGATAAGAGGAAGATATGGTATTTCATTTCGTGGTGAATCCGGCCGGGGCATCCGGAAGGACCGGAAAGCAGTTCGAAGCCCTGAAGCCTCTGCTCGATGCCAGCGGCGCGGACATCCGCGTCCACCGTTCCACGAGAGAGCGGGACATCGAGACGGTCTGCCGGGATGTGCTTCGGGAGACGCAAGGGGAGGAGATCAACCTCGTCATCGTGGGCGGGGACGGTACTTTCAATCGGGCGGTGAATGCGGTGGAGGACTTCTCCCGGGTGCGGCTTGGTCTGGTGCCCGCGGGATCGGGAAACGATCTCGCGCGGGCGCTTGGTCTTTCCGCGCGGCCGGAGGAGGTGCTCCGCGTGATTCTGCAGGGAAAGGTGCAGCGGACCCTCGACCTTGGCGAGGTGGTCTATCACAACCTCTCCGACATCCAGCCGGCGGGGCGGGGGCGCAAGGCGGGGGACGTGCGCCGCTTTGCTGTCAGCTGCGGCTTTGGCTATGACGCCGCCATCTGTCAGGGAGTCGAAGTCTCCCGCTTCAAGCCGGTACTGAATCACCTGCACCTGGGAAAGCTGATCTACATCTGCGTGGCCATCCGGCTCATCTTTACCACAAAGCTCGCGGAGCTTCGGCTGGACATCGACGGAAGGCAGCAGGCGTATCATCGGGGGCTCTTTGCGGTATGCATGAACACCGCATATGAGGGCGGCGGCTTTCGCTTCTGCCCGGAGGCAGATGGGGACGACAGCGTGATGGATGTCTGTATCTCCAATCCGCTGCACAGCAAGATGGTGTTCTTCCGTGCGTTCCCGATGGCCTACAAAGGCGCGCACGTCAGACTTAAAGATGTGTTCTGGATGGAGCGGGGCCGGCAGATCCGCCTGCAGGCGGAGCGGCCGCTCTGGGTGCACACGGACGGAGAGGTGGAGGGCAAATCCTCCGACATTACGGTCCGGATCGGTGCACAGAAAATACGGCTCCTCATGTGAGAAGAGCCGGGGCGGCAGATACCAGGGTACCTGCCGCTTTGTTGTGACAGTCAGAAAATCAGGAGAGAACGCGATGAAGACAGCAGACTGGAAGGACAGCGTTTACAGCGACGGGACCAGAAACTTTGTCTCCTGTCAGAGGCCCGGGCTGGGAGATACGGTTACAGTCAGGATCCGCATGTTTGCGGACGCCCCGGTGGAGCACGTGATGCTCTGGACCAGGCAGAACGGCGCCCAGTGCATCCGGGAGATGGAACAGGAAAAGGAGCAGAACGGCCTTGCCTGGTACACCGGTTCGTTTGCCATGGAGGATCCCAGGTGTGAGTACCGCTTCTATCTGATCTGCGCGGACCGGATCTGGTACTACACCCAGCGGGGCATCCAGGACTACATGCCGGACCACAGCACCAGCTTTGTGCTGCTGTCGGACTATGAGCAGCCGGCCTGGGTCAAGTCCGCGGTCTTCTATCAGATCTTTCCGGAGCGGTTTGCCAACGGGGATCCGTCCAACGACGTAAAGAGCGGGGAGTACACCGCTTACGGGTACCCTGCGATCCACCGGGATCACTGGGAGGACGTGCCGCTTTCCTATGAGGAAGGACACTGCCTGGACTTTCACGGCGGTGACCTTCAGGGCATCGAGCAGAAGATTCCCTATCTGAAGCAGCTGGGCGTCACGGCACTCTACATCAACCCGATCTTCCGGGGCCCCTCGGTGCACAAGTACGACTGCATCGATTACTTTCACGTGGATGAGCACTTTGGCGGTGACGCCGCCCTGGCCTCGCTCTCAAAGGCGCTCCATGAGAACGGCATGCGCCTGATCCTGGACATCTCCATCAACCACACCGGGGCAAACCACAAGTGGTTTAACCGGGACGGCGCCTTCTTTGACACTTCTGTCGGGGCATACCACAACCCGGACTCTGAGGAGCGCAGCTACTACTTCTTTGAGAAGGGCACAAACAACTACAAGGGCTGGTGGAACCTGGACACCCTGCCCACACTCAACTACGGAAGCGAAAAGCTCCGTGAAAGACTCTACAAGGCGGAGGACTCGGTCCTGAAGAAGTGGCTCAAGCCCCCTTATTCCATTGACGGCTGGCGCTTTGATGTGGCGGACGTGATGGCGCGCAACGGGAAGTACCAGTACGCAGACGAGGTCTGGCCGGAGATCCGAAAGGCCATCCGCGAGGTGAATCCCCAGGCATACATTCTCGCCGAGGACTGGGATGAGTGCTCGGAGCGGCAGCAGGGCGATGCCTGGGATTCCCCGATGAACTATTACGGCTGCAGCCGGGTGATCCGGGACTTCTACGGACAGCCGGATCTGTTCCTCTCCCGCAATCCGGTCATGCGAAACAACACAAGGCGGCTGACCGCGGCGGATGTGAAAAACGTGATCCTCTCCTACCTGGCAAAGATGCCTTACGTGTTCTGGCAGAACCAGTTCAACCTGGTGGACAGCCACGACGTGCCGCGCTTCCACAACGACCCGTCCATCACCTGGAAGATGGTCCGCGGGATGGCGATCTTTATGTTCACCCTGATCGGCTGCCCCAGCGTCTACTATGGCGATGAGGCGGGAATCGACGGCCTGCCGCAGACGAACGAGGGCTGCCGCTATCCCATGCCCTGGAGCCGGGATATCCAGAACACGAAGGAGTATGCCCTCTACCACCGGCTGATCGAGGTGCGGCGGCAGAACCCGGCCTTTTCCGAGGGCGGCATGCAGTTCGTGTACGCCAAGGGACAGACCCTGGCCCTGGCAAGGCAGGACGGGGAGAGCACCTTCCTTGCGGTGATCTCCGATGAGAAGGAGCCGGTCCAGGTTTTCCTTCCCCTTGCTCTTCTTGGCGCGGCGGAGCCGGTTTCAGACACGGATCTTCTTGGGGAGAAACTATGCTTTGAGCGGACAGAAAAAGGCATCCTGCTCAGGCTTTCGCCGCAGGATGCCTATCTGTTTGCGTGCCGCTGATACAGCGGGTCAGGACTCAAAGTCAAAACGGTCCGCGTTCCGGTTGCGGAACAGCTCAAAGATCGCGTTGGCGAGGTCCTCGTCGGTGACAGGGATCAGGGTGTTGTTCTCCTGGTCTGCGTTCTCCACCTCAAAGATCAGGACCATATCGTCGTCCTCTTCGCCTTCGAGAGGTGCGAGCACAGCGTACTGTTTGTTGGAGTAGTCGATGAAATCCAGGAATTCAAATTCCTGATTCTGGCCGTTTTCGTCCGTCAGGGTGATGCGGTCGCTCCCTTCGTCCTCAGAGAGGGCGGCCGGATTGATGTTGTTTTGGTCTGGCATAAGTGAGCCTCCTTTCGGGGTGCTTTGGTTTTTTCTGAGTATATCACCACTCCCGCCGGGGCGGGGAAAAAAGCCTGCAGGGAGCGGAATCCCCGGGAAAGGGATGGTATAATAATCGTGTTATGACCCCTATTGATTTTGGTAAAAACTTCATTTACAGCCTGTACCAGGAGCGGGATGCGGCCGCGGCGGCCGCGGTGCTCGCCGATGACCTGGTCTGGGTGACGCCGGACGGGATCTTTCACCTGAAGACCCGGAAGGAGGTCCTGGACTTCATCGACAGCCTGATCGGCCGGGATCCCCAGCCCTACGCCGTGGACATCGCCTCGATCAAGTCTGCCCTGGTGCCGGGGGAGACCAATACCGTGGTCTATGACGTCAACCTGATCCCCAAGAGGGAACAGGAGACGATCAACCTGCGCTGCTCCCTCTCGATCTGCAGACAGGGGGCGGACTACCGTCTGATCTACGTGGGCATGTCCCGCAGGTACGAGCCCTCCGAGGCGGACCAGATCCGGGAGTTTATTGAGAACGTCCCGGCGGGCCTCATGGTCCTTGCGGGAAACGGCACGAATCCCGGCACACTCCGGGAGCTCTATGCCAACACCTGTCTGGCCGACGCTTTGGGCTATACACTGGATGCGTTTTATGACCGGGCGGATCTGAACCCGTTCTTTTCGCTGGAGGCGGCAGATCAAAAGCTTCTGCGCGCGCTCTGCGGCAGACTGATGAAGGAGGAGGGAACAGCACCCGCATCTGTCCGCCTGACGGCCCTCACAAAGGAGGAGAAAAAGCTCCCTGTTGAGATCACCGCACGCTGCGCCTACCGGGAGAAAAAGGGAAACCGGGTGATCCTGTACCTTTTGTTTGCCGACATGACCTCGATTCTGGAGGATCTTGCGAAGCAGCATCAGAAGGTGGAGGAAGAGCTGAAGACCATCCGGGAGGAGGAGATCCGGGACCGGATCCTCAAGCTCGATGCGGACACCGTCCGGGAGAAGGAAGAGGCCAGGAAGCAGACGGAAGAAGCCAAAAAGAAGATCGAGGAGACCGGCCGCCTGATCCAGGCGGCGCAGGATGCGGTCACCCTGGCCCACAAGGAGGCAGACGAAAAGCTTCAGGCCGCGGCGGATGCCGCCCGGGAAAAAGCCCTTCAGGAGGCCTTTGCAGAGCGGGAGACGCTGGAAAAGGAAAAAGATGAGGCAAAGGCCGAACTTGAGAAGGCCAGTGAAGAGCTGAAGGCGCTTCGGGAAAAGAATGAAGCCCAGAGTCAGCGCATCGGGGAGCTCGAGGAGAACCTTGCCGCAGAAAAGCAGGAGCTTGCAGCACAGAAGAGTGAAGCCGAGAAGAATCAGGAAGAGCTGCGGCGCCATCTGACAGCCGAGTGCGATGTGAAGGTCGATGCACTGCGGCAGGAGAGCGAGGAAAAGATCGCGGCGCTTCGCAGGGAGAACGACGAGACAAAGGCGCAGTGCAAAGAGCAGATCGAGTCCATCCGCGCCGAGCAGGAGGGCAACCGCCAGGGGTATCTGACCCAGATCGGACACCTGAAGGAAGAAATCCAGCAGAAGGAGCTGGGGCTTCAGAAACAGGACACCGACAGCCGGGTCCGGGAGAAGGAAAAGGGAAAGACCGTTGGGCGGGTGCGTCATCTCGTCGGCGGGCAGATGAACGCGATTCAGAGCCTGGCGGCGGAGGCCAAAAAGCACGAGACAGCCGACAGGCTGATCAAGATCGACGAACGGATCCAGGCACTGGCCGGGGCGGTGCCCGGCATGCTCACGGATCTGGAGGAGATTGCGAAGATCGATCCCGCCGAGCGCAGCATCGTCACGGCGCCATTTCTTCTGTCCGATTGCCTTGCCACGGTGCGCAAGGTGATCCGGCCCCAGTGCCGGGAGAAGGGCATCATCTTCTCCTGTGAGACCAACGGGACGGTGCCGGATCGGGTTGTGGGCAGCAAGCCGGGCCTTCAGCTCGCCTTTCTCGGAATTCTGGAGAATGCAGTGCAGAATACGGCGAGCGGGGGTAAAATCATCCTGACTGCGGTGGCAGATGCCCCGGTGCGGGACAGCGCCTATTTCCACTTTACGATTCAGGACACGGGGAGCGGCATCCCGGATGCCAAGCTTCCGGTGCTCTTCGATGATCCCTCCGGGGAGCTCTCGATTGCCAGACGGGTGATCAGTTCCATGGGGGGCAGCATTCAGGTACGGAGCAGCTTCGGAAGCGGCTCCCGCTTTGAGATCAGTGTCAGCCTGCAGCTGGGAGAACCAGCAGAGTAAGGGAGGTTTTCAGATGTCATCAGCGAAGAAAAATGCGGAGTTTCTGCTGGATATGGCGGCCTGGGCCGCCGTCGGCGCCCTGTTCGGAACGGCCAATTTCTACTACGATCAGGTGCTCGTGCCGAAAAAGTGCCCCGCCGGTTCGGATGACCCCTGGGCCGAAGGACGCAGCTGGATGAATGAACACGCAAAGCGCGAGGATATCTTCCTCTCCTCGGAGGACGGCCTGCAGCTGCATGCCAACTTCATCCCCCAGGAGGACGAGTCCTGCCATCGGTACGCAGTCTGCGTGCACGGCTATGGCGACAGCGCGGACGGCGCAGGACTGTTTGCCCAGCGCTACTATGAGACCTATGGCATGCACGTGCTGCTGCCGGACCTTCGGGGCCATGGCGCCAGCGAGGGGCATGTGGTGGGCATGGGCCTTCCGGACAGCCAGGATCTGCTCCGCTGGATCCGCTGGATCGTGCAGCAGGACCGGGACGCGGTGATCGTTCTGCACGGCGTCTCCCTCGGCGCCTCCGCCATCCTGCAGGCCACGGGAGAGCGGCTGCCTTCGCAGGTGAAGGGTGTGGTTGCCGACTCCGCCTTTACCAGCGCCCAGGACGAGCTGCGCTTTCTCTATGAGCGGAAAAAGCACCTGTTCCCGGCCAGTGTCATGCTGTTTGCGCTCCGGGTTGTCTGCCGTCTGCGCGGGAAATACGATCTTGCCAAGGCATCGCCGGTGCGGGCGGTGGAGGAATCCGTCACGCCGACCCTGTTTGTCCACGGAGAGGACGATGAAGTGGTGCCGCCGAGCATGATGCCCCGTCTCTTCGAGGCGGCGGGCTGCAAGAAGGAGTTCCTCTGGATCAGTGAAGCCGGGCATATCGGCGCTGTCCTGGAGGATCCTGCCACCTACTGGACACGGGTGGAGAAGTTCTACAAAAAGCTCTCCCCCTGGATTCTGAAGGATAGGGAGGATGTGGAGGAGCAGTTTGCCCAGTGATCAACGGGCAGTAAAATCCAAAAGGCACAAGAAAAAACGGACTTTCCACGGATGACGGGAAAGTCCGTTTTTGATGTTCAGGCTTACTGGTAGGGGGTCAGGGCTGTCTCGAGGGCTGTCTTTGCCTGCTGCATGCCATCGAGCATCTCCTGGGCGATCTTGTCCGCGCGAAAGCGCGACATGGCCCGGGAGAGCTCTTTCTCGAGGCGGGTGAGTTCTTTGCGCGCGTTCTTGTCGGGCAGTCGCTTCTTGTCCCCGGAAATCGCCTGGGACCTTGTTAAGAGCTCCTGGCAGTCCTGGTAGAGGGCAAGGCCCTTTCTGCGGAGCTCATCCTGGGCCTGATAGATCTGCGCCTTTGCCCGCGCCTCCATGACCTCGTCCTCGGACATGCGGTCTGAGGCGGTGATCGTGATGGATTTCATCTTGCCGCTTGCCTGATCCTGGGCGGAAACGGTGAGGATGCCGTTGGCGTCGATGTCGAAGGTGACATCGATCTGGGGCACCC
>JBJEYC010000174.1:0-2432 GCA_051886435.1 Lachnospiraceae bacterium | reverse complement strand
GACCAGGAGGAGGCGCTCACCATGTCCGACAAGATCGTCGTCATGAGTGAGGGCCGCATCCAGCAGATCGGCACCCCGGAGGACATCTACAACGAGCCCAAGAACGCCTTTGTCGCCGACTTCATAGGGGAGAGCAATATCTTCTCCGGCATCATGACGGGGAAGAAGAAGGTGCGCTTCTGCGGCGGCGAGTTCGACTGCGTGGATGATGTGCCGGAGGGAACCCACATCACGGCCGTCGTGCGGCCGGAGGATGTCAGGCTCACGCCGCCTTCCGAGGGCATGATCACCGGCGAGGTGACCAGCGTCATCTTCAAGGGAATCCACTATGAGATCGCGGTCCAGTCCGGCAAAAACGAGATGGAGGTCAAGTCCATCCAGGCGCCGAAGATCGGCGAGAAGGTCGGCATGTCGGTGGATCCGGACGGGATCCACATCATGATCGCTGAGGACCACACGAACCGGTTCCTGGTGGACATCAACAGCGACTACCGGCTCGAGTACAACGGAAAACTTCTGCACGCCTCTCTGACCAAGCTCATCCGGGGAGGAAAGCGGCTGGATGACGGCACCATCGTCGACGAGAACGGGGATACCCTGGACCTGGAAAAGACCAAGATCGAGGCCTCGATTCAGCCCCAGGATATCGATATGACTGACAACGCGGAGGAGGGCCTGGTGGAGGGCAATATCTCGAACCTGATCTATCAGGGCGACCACTACAGCTACGTCATTCACACGGATCTGGGACAGGACTTTGTCGTCTACGACGAGGATCTCTGGAATATGGGCGACCGCGTCGGCCTTGTCATGCCCACAGAGAAGATGTCGTTTGCGCTGAAGAAGCAGGGGAGGTAAGACATGAAGTTTACGAGAAAGAGCCTGTGCATCCCCTATGCACTGTGGCTCTGTCTGTTTGTGGTGGCACCCCTTGTCGTGCTGTTCTACTACGCCTTTACTGACGGCACCGGTGCGTTCACGCTGTCGAACCTCACCGGTTTTTTCACGGACCCCAATGCGCTCGGTACGCTCGTCTACAGTTTTGCCATCGCCATTGTGACAACGGCAGTGTGCCTGCTGCTCGCCTATCCCACGGCCTATATCCTGGCGACGGGAAAGCTCAAGGAGAAGCAGGGCGTCATCCTGATCTTCGTGATGCCGATGTGGATCAACTTTTCCCTGCGCATCACAGCCCTGAAGGAACTTCTCGACGTCATCGAGGGGAACCTCGCGATGTACCCGTTCCTCAATGCCGTGATCGGCATGACCTACGATTTCCTGCCATTCATGATCCTGCCGATCTACACGACAATCATGCGGCTTGATCCGGCATACATCGAGGCCGCAAACGATCTCGGGGCGAATAACAGGGACGCGTTCTTCAAGGTTACGCTTCCCCTGTCGATGCCCGGAATCATGAGCGGCGTGTCCATGGTATTTCTTCCTGCCATGACAAACTATGTCGTACTGGATATGCTGTACAACTCGACCTACATCATGGGCTCTCTCATCGGATCCTATTTCTCCGCCTACAACTGGAACGGTGGATCCATGATTGCCCTGATCCTCCTTGGCATCATCTGCCTGTTCACGCTCCTTGGCGGGAGTGATGAGGAGGATGCGCGCGCAAGAGGAGGTGCCCTGCTGTGAAAAAGATTGTACGTCCGCTGTTTCTTGGCATCATGCTGCTGTTTATGTACCTGCCGATCCTGATTCTTGCGGTCTACAGCTTGACGGACTCCACGCAGATCGGCGCCATTCAGGGGTTTTCCTTCCACAACTACGTGACGCTGTTCACAACGCCCGAGCTTCTGCACATGATCCTGGGCACGCTTCTTCTTGCCTTTGGCTCCGCCGTGATTGCCACGCTCCTTGGAACTCTCGGTGCCATTGGCTCGTTCTACTCCAAGGAGCGGACCGGGAAGGTGATCGGCATTCTCAACGAGGTGCCGGTCGTCAACGCCGATGTCGTCACCGGCTTTTCGATCTGCATCCTGCTTGTCGTGGTGTTCCAGATCAGCAAGGACACGTTCATCCCGCTTGTCGTGGGGCATGTGACGCTGTCCGCGCCGTTTGTCTATCTTGCGGTTATGCCCAAGATCAAGCAGATGGACCCCTCGCTCTATGAGGCGGCTCTCGACCTTGGAGCAAAGCCCTCTACAGCTATGCAGAAGGTGGTGATCCCGCAGATTGTCCCGGGCATCGTCTCGGGCTTTGGCCTTGCCATCACCCTCTCTCTGGATGACTACTTCATTGCAACCTATACCAAGCCCGCGACCTTCGACACGATCAGCACCTATGTCGTCAATGCGACGAGGGGGTCCCAGACAACCATCAAGACAGCGCTCTGGGCCCTGTCCACGGTGATCTTCCTCGTCGTGGTGCTGGTGGTGATCCTGATGAACCTGCAGAACAGAAAGCAGGGAAAGGAG
>JBJEYC010000173.1:0-2438 GCA_051886435.1 Lachnospiraceae bacterium | reverse complement strand
GGATGAGAAGCACCTGAACGTCTTTCTGGACACCCGGTACGACCCGGCGGTCCCCTCCAATGCCCTGCACAAGTTCGACATGTTGAAGAGCGAGGCGCGCCGCTCCGAGGTGGAGCTTGCCCTGCAGAGGGCACTGGATGAGGGAACCCTGACGGTGTACTACCAGCCGATCTGTGACACCAGGGACGGGAAAATCCACTCCTGCGAGGCGCTGCTTCGCATGCACGATGAGAAGCTCGGCAGCGTCTCCCCATAGGAGTTCATCAAGGTGGCGGAGCAGACGGGTCTCATCGCCAAAATCGGTGAGTCAGTCTTCGAGAAGGTCTGCGGATTTCTCGAAAGGGAGCATCCGGAGCAGTACGGACTCAATTTTGTCGAGGTGAATCTTTCCACGATCCAGTGCATGGATCTTTCCCTTCCGGCGCGCTTTGAGAAGATCATGCAGTCTCACGGGATAACCCCGGGACAGATGAACCTGGAGATCACCGAGTCTGCGGTAATTCATGACGAGAAGACCATGCAGGCACTTCTCACCTCACTGCAGAAGATCGGCTTTTCCTTTGCGCTTGACGACTTTGGGACCGGAAACGCCAACTACACCTATGTGATGAAGTATCCCTTCCGCCTGATCAAGATTGACAAGAGCTTTTTGTGGGGTGCCGAGAAGGACAGCGCGACGCGGGCGATCCTCATGAACATGCTCGAACTGGTCCGGGGCCTTGGCCGGGAGGCAGTGGTTGAAGGCGTCGAAACAAAGCAGCAGCGGGATATGCTTTGCCAGCAGAAGGTCCGCTACCTGCAGGGCTATTACTATTCAAAGCCCATCCCCGAACCGGATTTCCTGAACTATGTCAAAAACTTTAACCAGCGCGTCAGTTCGCAGGAGTCGAATGAAAGTTCCCGGGAATCCTGAAGGAAAACCTTTTCCGCAGGTATGCGCGGAAAGATCGGAAAGGAGGCAGATATCGATGAGGGAGAATGCAATGCACAGACAAAGAAAGATTTGGAACGTGGCGGCAGCGGTGCTTTCTGTGGCAGTGATCCTTGCGGCCGGCATCCCGGCGCAGGCAGCATCTTCTGACACGGCGGCCTATACCGAAGCGGTGAACCGTGCCATCATACAAAGTTCAACGTATGATATGATCAGCTTCGAGGAGCTTCTTGACATGAGCCTCTCCGGAAAGCACTTTGTGGGGCGCGGTCAGGACAAGACCGCGAATGAGGACACCTTTGAGTATGATGCCAATGGCAACATGACAGAACTCCATCACCCCTATTCGATCGCGAACATCAGCTATGACGGAAACGGCATTCCGGATCTGTACAACATCCGGTTCAGTACGATCAGTCCCACCTCGGGAATGCCGGAGATCAACAGCTTCGAGGACACACCGGAGCCGTTTCCCTATGCCTTGCAGTACGATGCCTCCGGCAGGCTGATCGCCGGAATCTGTAAAAGCGATAACAGCTCCTTCACCGGCATGGTGAACCAGTACCAGATCGCGTATGACGACCTTGGCAGAATCACGGCGGTGTACAGCAATCTGGAGGATGGAACCTACCAGAATGTGACCACGTATTCGTACAACGGGAAAAATCAGGTGGCACAGACCAACACCCTCTCATCCGGCAAACTGAAATGGACGATTCTTTACCGGTACAACCGCTACGGAGAGCCGTTAAAAGAGACCGGAACCGTATTTAACTACGATATTGATGACAACCTGGATAGTACCGGCGCATTTCAGATCGTGTATTCGTTTGCGCAGGATGGCACGCTCAAGAAAAAGACCCGTCAGAACGGTGACGCCGACAGCTTTGTAGAGGCATACTACCGGTACTGATGGAAACCCGATAAACACGTTGAAAAAGCCGTCTGGCATCACATGATGCCAGACGGTTTTTGCCTTCTTCTGAATCATTTTTGGGAAATCCACGGCACGGGAAAGCAAGGAGCGCTCAGCCGCTAATCAGCATCGCCTTGATGGACTCGATGAGGCTCAGGATCTGATACTTGATCACGAACACGGCGTCATTGTACTCGAGGTACTCGTTTTTGATGTGCTCCAGGAGCGGATAGACATACTGTTCGGTCTCCCGGATGTACTCGATGAGCTTTTCACGGGAGAAGCACTGGGCCATGGTGGAGACGTTGTTGCACCGATCCAGGGCCTTGACGATGGAGGCGCAGGGCTCGGTCATGATCCCGTCATAGTACTCTTTGGTGGGCTGCCCCTCGTGTTTGGTCAGAAGTGCCACCGAGTGGCGGATGTTCTCCGGGAAGGGGAGATCGTCAGGGGAGATCCCACAGTCCTCACATACGTCGTGGAGCATGGCGGTTGCGAGCACCTGGTCATCCCGGATCCCAAGAGCATGGGCATGGCAGGCCATCATCAGGGGATGGACGATGTAGGGGACGGCAGGAGAGTTGTTGTTGA
>JBJEYC010000172.1:0-2440 GCA_051886435.1 Lachnospiraceae bacterium | reverse complement strand
CTGTAAAAGTTCCTCTGAGGCAGGGTTATGGGCGCAGCGGATCGCATTGAAGCCGTTTTCCTTTAAAATCCGGATGCGCCGCCTCTCCGATTCCAGGGTCTCCCTCGCGCCGATCACCCCGTTGTCCGCGTGGATGCAGCCGCCGCGAAGAAGGACCGGCTTTCCGTTTACGTACAGCCCCTTTGAATCCCATTGGATCTTACGGATGCCAAAGCGCACCCGGGCAAGGGCCTCTCCGTCCTCCCCAAAGAACTCTGCGGTATAGAGCATTGGCGACTGCGCGCTCCAAAGCGCTGCATCCTGCACGGTTATAGTTCCCGTTCCGACCCTTTCTGCCACAGGCTCTCCTTCCGGGGAGAGAATGCGGATGCAAAGCTCCTTTTCCAGCCTGGCCGGCACGGTCTTAGCCTGAATCTCCAGCTTGGCCCCGCTTTCGATGCGGGACGTCCTGACCCGGACGCTCCCGGGAACAAGGTACGCCTTCCCGCAAAGATCCATCCACACCGGCCGAAAGATGCCCGCGCCGGAATACCACCGGGTGTCCGGCTGCTCTTTGTTGGAGCAGAACACCTCTATGGTGTTTTTCCCCTCCTTCAGGAGTCCGTCCCCGCTTACCCGAAACGGAAGATACCCGTAGGCGGGGATCTTCTGCCCTCTTTCCCGAACGTCAACGCCGTTCAAAAGGATTTCCGGATTTTTGTATACGCCGCCGAATGCAAATTCGATGTGCCCCTCTGCTTCCGCGGCAGTCAGGATAAACTCTTTTTTGTAGAGGAAGTCCCCGCCCGGGAAAAAGCCGGTGGCGCTCTTTCCCGCGGCATCCGGGCGCCGCAAAAGCGTCATCTGGGCATCATGCGGCAGGGTCACTTCTTTCCAGGTCTTCCCCTGATCCGATGAAAACATCCAGCCGTCATTCCAACCTGCTCTCATGTTCTGTTCCTCCCCTCAAAGCTTGCCGCGCGTCACGCTTTGCTCTGCTTTTCCTTTTTCTTTCTGTTCTTGCGGGCAAGCTTTGCCTGATACTTTGCCTCCTCCTCTTCAAAGGAGAGCCCTTTTTTCCTGCATCTTGCCCGAAGCTCCTCGATCCGCTTCTCCTCGGCAAGGCGCTCCTGCTCTGCCTCCTCTTTTGCTGCGCGCTCCTCCATGCTGACAAAGACCTCGCCCCGGGCCTCGGCCTCTGCCCGGTGCCTTGCGGTCAGGTCGGCAGAGATCTGCGGCATTTTGTCCTCCACATCGAACTTCATCATCAGCAGGGAGCCGATGAGAAAGGCGATGCAGGAGGCGCCGACAAAGCAGAACGTAAAGAAGAACTTCACGGCCGGGGACTGCTCGATCACCTGCGAAGAGGAGGTCGGCGCGATGTACCCGAGTCCGTTGATCCCTGCAAGGAGGATCGACTGCGCAACCCCTGCCGAGACCGTCATGAGGATGCTGTAGATGGAGGCGGAGAGGCCGTCGGCGCGGTAGCCGTTCTTCCACTCGATGTGATCCAGCGATTCTGCCAGCTGCGCCGACATCAGGTACGTGGGGACAAGTCCCACCGAGCGGAGCGCCATGCAGCCAAGGACCGGGGCCAGACCGCCGCGGCACACAAAGACCAGAAAGCACCCGACCGATGCAATGCCGAGTCCGTACATCATGAGCTTTCGCTTCCCGACCTTTCTGGCGAGCGGCCAGAGGACGAGGATGCCGATGCCAAGAGGTCCCTGTCCGACGACATTGATCAAAACCTGCGCCGCGGCGCCGCTCTCCACGCTGCTGCCGATCACCCAGTTCGCGTAGTAGATCATGGAACTGCTCATCAGGTTCTGCTGAATCTGGTACAGCGCCGTAAAGCCCATGATGATCAGCCAGTAGGGATCATGGAAGCAGGCGGAAAGCTGCTCCCGCATCGAGACCGTCCGGGCCGTCTCCTCCCCGGAGGCCATGGCATCCTCCGTGACCCGCTCTTTGGTGAAGTAGTACTCCAAGAGCGTTGCGGGAATCGCCAGAATGGACAGCACGCTCATCAGCTGCAGCCAGGGCCCGCGCGCCGCATCCCCCACGCCAAGATCGACAATGAGAAGCGGCATCACCACCGTGGTCAGCGTCCCCGGAATCATGCTGGAGCCCGCGCTCGAGAGGAGGGCCAGCCCGTCGCGCTGCTTTGTGTTGCGGGTCGAGAGCGGCACCATCAGCGTGTGGGACATGTTGTAAATGGTGAACGCAAAGGCAAAGAACAGGTTGTAGCTGATAATGACCCAGGTGATCTGCACGCCGTAGGAGGCCCTGGGGACCGCGTACAGAAGGATCCCCGTGACGGCGATCAGAACGCCGGAGATCAGAATCCAGGGCCTTGCCTTTCCCTGCCTGGTCCTTGTCCGGTCAATGATGTGCCCCATCACGATGTTGGTCAGGGCATCGACGATCTTGGAAAAGATCGGCATCAGCGTGAGAAAGA
>JBJEYC010000171.1:0-2442 GCA_051886435.1 Lachnospiraceae bacterium | reverse complement strand
TCCTCAAAGAGCTTGCGGTTCTTGCCCTTGATGCCGATCTCCGCATATTTGATCAAAAAAGCATGGTATCGCATGTTGGTATCTTTCTCGCCTCACTGGCGGGTGTACTTACGAAGGAACGGAAGGAGCTGCTCCAGTGCCGCCGCCGCGTCGTCCATATCCTCATCGGTGTTCATCACCGAAGTGGAGAAGCGCAGGGTGGAGTCCAGGTACTCCTTGGGCGTGCCGATGGCAAGGAGTGTCTCCGAGATGTGGGGCCGGTTGGAACTGCAGGCACTTCCCGCGGAGACATAGATGTTCTTTTCCTCCAGGGCATGCAGCAGCACCTCTGCCCGCACGCCCTCGATGGAAAGGCTGATGACGTGGGGCGCGCTGTCGCGTCCGGTCTTTCCGTTGGCGTGCACACCCTCGATCCGGGTCACCCGGTCCAGGAAGCGCTGCTTCATCTCATAGAGACGGTCCCGGTCCTCGTCCAGGTGGTCATAGAGCATCTTTGCCGCCAGCGCCATGCCGGCAATGCTGGCCACATTTTCAGTTCCGCTTCGCATGCCGCCCTGCTGGCCGCCGCCAAAGAGGATGTTCCGGACCTTGACCCCGTCGCCGATGTAGAGCAGGCCCACGCCCTTGGGGGCATGGATCTTGTGGCCGGAGGCGGAGAGCAGGTCAATCTTCATCTGCTTCGGATGAATCACGTTCTTTCCAAAGCCCTGCACCGCATCCACATGAAACAGCGTCTTCGGGTTTTTCTCCTTGATCACGCGGCCGATTTCCTCGATGGGCTCCAGAGCACCGATCTCGTTGTTGGTGTGCATCACAGAGACAAGGATCGTATCCTCCCGGACCGCATTCTTCACGTCCTCCGGGTTGACCAGACCGTTCTCGTCGACCGGAAGGTAGGTGATCTCAAAGCCCTGGGAAGCCAGGTACTTGCAGGTCTCCAGGATCGCCGGATGCTCAATTTTGGTGGTGATCAGGTGCTTTCCCTCCCGCTGGTTGGCGAGAGCGCCCCCGATCAGGGAGATGTTGTCGGACTCCGTGCCGCAGGAGGTAAAGATCAGATTCCGCGGACTGCACTTTAAGATGTCCGCCAGAATCTCCTTTGCCTTCCGGATCTCCCGCTCTGCCTCCACTCCCTTGTGGTGAAGGCTGGAAGGGTTTCCATACTCCTCCAGCAGGATCCGGTCCATCAGGGAAACCACTTCCGGAAAGCACCGGGTGGTTGCCGAATTGTCCAGATAGATTTCTCGTTCCATAGCCATTCCTTACTAAAAAACTGCAGATTTTGACACGCTGACTACCTTAGTGCATTCCTCAGGAAATTTCAAGGAGGTATGAAAGCCAGGAGAGCACGCAAAGGCCCGCGGTCTCGGTGCGCAGGATCCTGCGGCCCAGGGAGATCGGGAGGATCCCGCTCTCCTTGGCCTTCTTCACCTCGTCCTCCTCAAAGCCCCCCTCGGGGCCGATGAAGATGGCAACGCCCTTGGGGGTTCCCGACGGGTCGGGTTCCCGCAGAGTCTCAAAAAGCGCCTTCGTGCCGCCCGTCTCCTGCTGGTTCTCATAGGGAAGAACCCGAACCACTGCCCGCTCTTTTGCATAGTCAATGGCTTCCTGCATGGTCATCGGCATGGTCACCTTCGGGATCACACGGCGCCTGGACTGCATTGCGGCCGCCTCGGCGATCTTCTGCCAGCGCTCCACCTTTTTGGCCGCGCGCTTCTCGTCAAGCTTCATCACACACCGGTGCATCGACACCGGGATGATCTCATACACGCCAAGCTCCACCGCCTTCTGGACAATGAGCTCCATCTTTTCCCCCTTGGGAAGGCCCTGAAAGAGGTAGGGCCGGACGGGAAGCTCTGTGTTTCCGGGGAGGATCTTTGTGCGATGCAGGATGGCCGCATCATCCCGGTACGATACCACCTCATAGCGGTAGTCCAGGTCCTTCTCACCGTCACTGACGCTGACCTCTTCTCCGGGCCGCAGCCGGAGGACATTTTTCATGTGGTTGACCTCCTCCCCTGTCACCACAAGTTCCTCTCCGACAAGGTCTTCCGGTCTGGCAAAGATGTGCAGCATCGGTTGTCTCCTCCCTGTTTTCCTGTGCCAAAAAAGGGACAGGAGTCTCTCCTCCTGTCCCGCCTTTGACTTTCGTCTGCTTCAGATCTTTCTTCCGTACACGCAGCGCCACTCGCCCTGCTTTGCCGTCTCGATCTGGCCAAGTCCCTGCGCGCGCATGGCGGCCTCGACTTCTCCCTCTCTGCCGGCGACAATCCCGGAGGTGATGATCACGCCCCCGTCCTTCGCCGCCTGCACCAAGTGCGGCATCAGGGGTACCAGCACATCCGGCAGGATGTTGGCAGCCACGATTTCGTAGCGGTTTTCTCCAACTTCCTCCTGGGTCTTCGGATCATCGATCAGGTTTCCCAGAATCAGCCGGAACTT
>JBJEYC010000170.1:0-2452 GCA_051886435.1 Lachnospiraceae bacterium | reverse complement strand
TGCGAGGCGGTGGGGAAGACATCGGACAGGATCCTCTGTGAGCTGCGTTCCCAACACTCCGTTTCGGAGTTAGTAGGAATCGCCGGTGATCACCGTTATATGACAGCCCGTTGCGGTGCGGAAGAACCGGACCAAGATGGGGATGAGCGGCCGCGGTTTCGCGGCAATCAAAGTGGTACCACGGGAATGAAAGGTTCTCGCCTTTGGATCGATCGGAAAGAGCGTGTCCGGGGCGGGAACCTTTTTGGTTCTCCCGGTACAGAAAGGACGGCAGAGGACATGGCAGTGACAACCAGAAACTTTTTGGACATGATGCTGCGGTCCTACGGACCTTATTATGACATCCATCTGACGGAAGGAGAGGAAAATCCCCTGGGAGAGGAAAAGCTCCCGGAGCGGCTTCCCCGAAAGGAGGATTTTCCCCTGGCGGCGCGGTGCGACTTCCACGTGCGCAACGACACCTCGGTGCTCCTTCGCAGAAACGTCCTGTACAGCACCCAGAACTTCGAGTACCGGTATCTGTTCCGGGTGGAGCACCTGTCTTTGTCAGATTACCAGAGGTTTGAGAAAGCGGTTCTGGAGGATGGCATGGGGCGGATCACCCCGGGAAATGGTCATATGTCCACAAACCTGATCCTCTCCATCGTGTGCGAAAGTGCCGATGAGGAGGCCGTCAGGGCGGCACGGCACTGCCGGCTCCACAAGGAATTCCGCTTTGGACTGGACGGCTGGATGGATTTTCACACCAACCTGGTGGTGCTTGATTCGGGCAGAATCTTCACCAACATGGGCGGGCACGGCGACAGGAAGCACCTGAAGCAGATCTGGAAGGTGCTGAACCGGCGAAGTGCTTTGCAAAACAGCAGGCAACACGCTGCCACGGACAGCGTTTGCGGATAGATTCACGTAACAAGAAAGAGAGGTTTACCATGAATGCAGCAGTTATCTTACTGATCGGCATCGTCATTCTGGCCTGTGGGTACATCTTCTATGGAAGATGGCTTGCAAGAGTCTGGGGTGTGGATCCCACGCGCAAGACCCCGGCTGAGGAGCAGTACGATGGAATCGATTATGTCCCCGCAAAGCCCGCGGTTCTGATGGGACACCATTTCTCCTCCATCGCAGGCGCAGGCCCCATCACAGGACCCGTACAGGCAGCCGTCTTCGGCTGGGTTCCGGTCATGCTGTGGATCCTGATCGGCGGCATCTTCTTCGGCGGCGTGCATGACTTTGGTGCGCTGTTCGCCTCCGTCCGCAACAGAGGACAGTCTATTGGTGAGATCATCGCCGATACGATGGGCCGCAGAATGAAGCAGATGTTCCTGGTCTTCGCATATCTGACCCTGCTCCTTGTGGTTGCAGCCTTCTCCTCGATGGTGGCAGGCACATTCCAGGCAACTTACACGGATACCGGTGCAGTGGATGTGGCAGCCAGCGCGGCCAACGCCTCCACGGCCATCATCTCGCTGTTATTCATCGTTCTGGCCATCGTCTTCGGTTTCTGTGTCTACCGCAGAAATACACCGCTCCTGGCCTCCTCGATCATCGGCTGCATTGGCATTGTCGCCGTCGTTCTGATTGGACTGAACTTCCATCCGCTGTATCTGTCCAACTCGACCTGGATGATCGTGATCGGTATCTACATTGCCGTTGCCTCCGTGGTGCCGGTGTGGATTCTTCTGCAGCCCCGCGATTATCTCTCCAGCTTCCTGCTTTACTTCATGATGATCGTTGCAGTCATCGGCATCTTCGGCTCCCATGTGAGCATCAGCGCGATGCCTGCTTTCACCAGCTTCAAGGCATCCTCCGGATACCTGTTCCCGACCCTGTTCGTCACGGTTGCCTGCGGCGCTATTTCCGGATTCCACTCACTGGTCTCCTCCGGCACCACTTCCAAGCAGCTGGACAATGAGAAGCATGCCCTTCCGATTGCCTATGGCTCCATGCTGATCGAGTGCGTGCTCGGCATCTGCACGATCTGCGCAGTCGGCTTCATGTGGGACAAGTTCGCAAGCGGTGAGGTTACCAACCCGATGCAGGTATTCTCCATCGGTATCGCCTCCATGGTCGCCACTATCCCCGGTCTTGCCGGTGTCCAGAACGTGCTGCAGACCATGCTGATCCTTGCCATCTCCGTCTTCTGCCTGACTTCTCTTGATACGGCAACCAGACTTGCCCGTTACACCTTCCAGGAGATGTGGCTCGAGCCCGGACAGACTGTCAAGGATGCACAGGGCTACAAGAAGATCCTGGTCAACCCTTATGTCGCTACGGCCATCACGGTGGTCCTTGGCGTGGGCCTTGGCATGACCGGATACCTCAAGATCTGGCCGCTGTTCGGTGCTTCCAACCAGCTGCTTGCCGCCGTCGGACTTCTCGCTGTTGCCGCATGGCTCGGCAGCCAGGGCAAGGAGAACAAGATGTTCTTCATCCCGATGATCTTCATGATGGT
>JBJEYC010000169.1:0-12099 GCA_051886435.1 Lachnospiraceae bacterium | reverse complement strand
CGGGCCCAGGACTGCTTTCTTTTCCCAATTTACACAAAAGCCTCAAAGACACAAAAAGACCCGCGAAGGGGAAACTCTTCTCCTTCGCGGGCCCGAAATATGCCCTGTTTGTAATCAATGCTGATAAACCATGCGGTGGAACCGCTTCGCTGCAGTCAGGCCAAGCACCACAATCCAGACGACGATTCCCGTCATCGTAACTGCAAGCGGAATGCTCTCGATCTGCGGCGTCAGGATCGCACGGATTGCCTCATTGATCCAGGTGAGCGGATCCAGGAGCGTTACGATCTGCATCACGGGGAGCGGTGCGAGCTGATGCCAGGTGTAGAAGATCCCGCCAAGGAACACAACGGGCATCAAAAATCCCGGAAACATTGCCGCGATCTGAGAAGGAAGCACGATGGTACCGACGAGAAGTCCCAGTGCCGCGGAGGTGAGGGCCGTCAGAAGCAGTACCACAACAAGGAGCGGAATTCTGCCGGGGGTAATCGTCAGCTGGATCCGGCTTCCCATGAAGATCAGTGAGATCGGCAGCACGATGAGGCCGCCCACAAAGGACTCCAGAATGCCGACAAACATCTTGGAGAGGGCAACCGTGCGGGCGGAGACCGGCGCAAGGAGCCGATCCTCAATCTCCCGCAGGTTGTGGAAATCCATGGAGATCGGAACCGCGGTGCCGTGGATTCCGGTGATCAGCATCGACATGCCGACCATACCGCAGAACATGTGAGTCGGGAAGCTCTCCGGCAGGATTCCCACCGCAGGAAGCATCCAGCCATAGACCAGAATCAGAATGAAGGGGAGCATGGCAACCCGGAAGACAAATTCCCACTTGTCGCGCCACTGCACCAACAGATCCCGATGCACCATTGCCCAAAAGGCCGTTCTGGTAAGTTTCTTCTGTTCCATCTCTGTCACTCCTCTCCGTTTGCGCTCTGGCGGCCATCGACGCCGTCGTGGTTTGTCAGCACCAGGAACACGTCGTTGAGACTCTTTGTTCCCGTCTTCTCCTCCAGTTCCTGCACGGTCCCGTAAGAGAGAAGCTCACCCTTTTTCATGATCGCCACATGCTCGCAGAAGTTCTCGACCTCCTCCATGTAGTGGGTGGTGAGGAAGATCGTCGTCCCCTCTTTGTTCATCGCCAGCATCTGATCCCAGAGGATTTGCCGGTAGTTGGGATCGAGGCCCGTGGTGGGCTCATCCAAAAAGAGGATTTCCGGGCGGTGGAGCATGGCCCTTGCGATCTTGAGGCGCTGGGCCATGCCGCCGGAGTAGCTCCCAACATAGTCCTTTCTCCTCTCATAGAGGCCGAACTTCTGCAGAAGCTCTTCCGAGCGGGCTTTGATGTCCGCCTTGTCCATTCCGAAATACCTTCCGTGGAAGTAGAGGTTCTCCTCTGCGGTCAGGTGGCGCTCCAGGTTGTTGTGCTGGGCGACGACGCCGATCTTGCGGCGGATCGCCTCCACCTGGCCCGTCAGGTCCTTTCCGTCATAGATGATGCTGCCGCCGCTCGGGAGAAGCTGTGTGGTCAGCATGTTGATGGTAGTGGACTTTCCGGCACCGTTGGCACCGAGAAATCCGAAGATCTCTCCCTTATTCACGTGAAAGGAGATTCCCTTCACCGCATCCACCGTGCCCTTCTTGGTCACGTACTGTTTCTTCAGATCCTTGGTCTCCAACAGGAACTCACTCATCTTACGTCCTTTCCGGTTTCATCATACCCTAGTGGGGTATCTCTCGAACCAAGAGGAATAATATACCCTGGGTGGGTATAATGCAAGAGGAAATTTTGAAATTTTTAAAATTTATTTTGGACCCTTAGGCGGAAGACTTTTGGTGCTTCCTTCCCGGCTTCCATTTTATATACCCCGTATTGGTATATTATTCTCAGACTCGTCTTTCTTGTTTCCTCCAAATTTCCCGGTCTGTTCGAGGTGCGCCGCAGATGTTACAATATTCCCGGCGGCGCAGCAGCGCCGCAGAAGGGAGTTAGAAATGAAACGTTGCAGAGGTATATTGTCCGCTCTTGCGGCAGGGGTGGTTGCGATCACGCTTCTTCTGCCTTCCCTCCCCGCAAAAGCGGCGGTGGGGGACGCGGCTTACATCGCCGCGGTCAACCGGGCGATCCAGCAGTCTCTGACGGTGAATGTCATCTCCCTGGAGGAGTCTCTCTCCGCCACGGTCACCGGCATCCCCTTTACCACCAGGGCGCTCCAGGGTGAGAATCCCTCGCAATACGAGATGGATGCGTCCGGAAACATCACCTGCGTCCTGGACGGGGTGCGCAAGATCACCTGCACCTACGACGAGAAGGGCTCCGTCACCGGGCTGATCTTTTATGAGCCCTCCTTTGATGCTTCCGGTACGATGATTCCAGGATCCTATACAGAGCAGACCGAGGTCGTCAGCACGCCTGTCTACGGATCGGATGGACGCCTGTCCGAGATCACCGGGGACAGCTTCGGCATCCTCGACTTCACCTATGACAGCGAAGGACGGATCACCAGCGTAAAGAAGGGCTGGTCAAAAGACCATATGACCACCGAATACCGCTACTCCTACGACGCGGCGGGACGGCTCTGCGACGTACAGCTTCTCGCCGCAGGATCGCTCATCTCCGATGATCAGACCATACTCTTTACCGACAGCGGCCTTCCGCTGGCACAGGTGATCACGTCTCAGGATACGGACGAGGACGGAAATAAGCTGCCCGAGGTAGTCCACCAGGCGGTGTACCGCTATGGCGACAACGGCGCGCTTGTCGAGCAGGCGCTCCAGTACACGGAATGCGACTACACAATGATGACCGAGTACGGCTACTGAAAAGGAGTCTTCCCCTTCCGGTTTCCGGATTCCGAACGCAGCAAAGCACCGCAGAAGGACTTTGATCCTTCTGCGGTGCTTTTTCGTACCTGCCTGATTTCTGAAAAACAGCAGCACTGACACAGGGCTCAGAACTTCAGCAGTTTGTGAAGCGGCCCGTTCTCCTGCTTTTTCTTTTTCTCCAGATATTTCTGATTCTCCGCCGCAAAGTCCAGGTGCTTTCTCCTGCAGGTCTCCTGCAGTTCCCGGATTCTCGCTTCTTCCGCCTCTTTGTCCTCCTGTTCCTGCTCTTTTTTTGCCCGCTCCTTCGGATCGATCCAGATTCCGCCGGCTTCCAGGACCTGCTGCTTTTGATGCTCCAGAATCAGGGCGTGATCCTCATCCAGATGCTTTTCCACGTCAAGGCGAAGTACCAGCACAATGCATAGGGCAAAGCAGATCATGTCGATGCCAAGGTACATCAGCACAAGGATTCTCTGCACCTGCGTTGTCTGGGCAAATATCTGCGCGCCGCTTTCCAGCGTCTGCCGGATGCCGGTGTTGACATATCCCGCATGAGAGAGTGCACCGTTCAAAACTCCGTTACAGACGCCTGCAAGCCCGGCATAGATGGCGGAATAAATCGCCATCGTAAAGCCGTCGGAGCGGAATCCGTTTTTGGCCTCCATGTGGTCCAGCACATCTGAGAGGAGCGCAAGCAGCACGTACTGAGCGGGAATGATGCCGATGGTCTTCAGCACAACGCCAAGGCACACCATGCCAAAGCGGTGGACATTGACAAATGCGGCAAGGCCGCCTGCGAGCGCAATCACGCTGCCGGCAAGCAGCGCGTTTTTCTTTCCAAACCGGTTGGTGATTGGCCAAATGACAAGCATACCAAGGGCAGAGGGAAGGCCGCCGACAAGACCAAGGACCGAAGTCAGCGTTCCCGCGGTCTGCTCCGGATCCGCCGCCTGCACCACATCATCCAGCACCCAACGGACAAAGAAATTCATCGAGCCGTTCTTGAACTGCTGTCCCAGCTGAAACACCAGGATGAAGAGAATGATCATCCACCAGTAGGGCTCATGCAGGCAGGCCCGCACATGTTCCTTCGTAGGGACCGTCTTCTTCTCCTGAAGGTCCATGGCCGCGGACTCCTCGGTGATGCGCTCCCTGGTGAGAAAGTACTCGCCGATGATGCCCGCCGCGGTAAGGATGGCAAAGACCGCGGAGAGGATTTTCCAGTGCGCAAACGAGGCATTTACGTCCAGTCCCGCAGCGCCGGAGACAAACATATAGCTCTGCAGAAGGATCGGCACCAGAATGCTCCCGCCAAGACCTGCTGCCGCCACAATCGCGGCGTTGGAGAGGGTTGCCAGCATTCCCCTCGCCCCGGAATTTCTCGTGGACAGCGAGACGAGGGAGTTGTGTGCCGTGTAATAGCAGGGATAGGCGATGGCGTAGTACAGGTTGTAGGTGATGGCAATCCAGACCATCTGCGTGCCGGCGCCGGCATCTGACGGCGTTCGAAACAAAAGCAGGATCGCTGCCACAAGAAGCGGGATTGACAGAAGAAGGTACGGCCTTGCTTTTCCCTGGCGGGTCCTTGTCTTGTCGATCCAGGTTCCGACCAGGACATTGCCCAGGATCACAAAGACGACGGACACGATAGGCAGAAGCGTCGCGAACGTTCCGAAGCGCGTCCAGTCCAGCACATCCACGTAGTAGCGGTTGAGATAGGCTGAGAAGATCTGATTGGAGAGGAGCGCGCACAGGGGCGCGAGAAAATACCCCCCGAGCATCTCCTTCAGGGTCACGTTCTGCGAGCGGATCCTGGTGTTGAACACCGCGTGATCCAAAAAAGTTTCTCTTCCGCTCTTTTCCTGTTTCATCTGCCGCCTCCTGGTTTCATCATGTTCCGATGCCGCCATTCTAGCAGGAAGGGGCCTGGGAAACCGGCCGGGGCACAAATCGCGCGTTTCGAGGCATAAATGGCAGGTTTCAGAAGGTTACCCCTTCTCCTGCCGGATCGGAAACAGCATTTCAAGGCGAAACCAGCCGTTCTCCGCGCCGGCGTGGAGGATGCCACCGTACTTTTCCACCGAGAAGCGGATCGACTTGAGCCCATATCCGTGGAGGCTCCGGTCCCGCTTTGTCGTGACCGGAAACTTTCCCGTGCTGTCCATCTGCAAGCTGCCGATGTAGTAGTTTTCCACCACCACACAGGCAAAACTGCTCTTTCGGGACACCGTCACGTGGATCAGCCGCTTCTGGGGGTCCTCCTGCTGCGCCTCACACTCGATGGCATTGTCCAGGGCATTGCCGAAGATCGTGCACAGGTCCATCACGGACAGATCTGAAAGGAGCGTCCCGTCCGCCACCACGGTGAGGGTGATTCCGAGCTTCTGGCACTGCTCACTCTTTCCGGTCAGAATCGTGTCCAACACGGTGTTTCCCGTCTTGTTCTGGGTCTCCACCTGCTTTAAGCCCGACTCAATCTCATCCAGATAAGCCGCCCGCCGCGCATCGTCCGACTCCTCCCGCAGGATCTGGAGCTGGTGCTTTAAGTCGTGGTACTTGCGGTTGATCAGGTCCATGCTCTCCTGGGACTGCCGGAACTGGTTGTACTGGTTCTTCAGGATGTTCTGGATGGCGGTCATCTCGCGCAGCCGGTCCGCGTCCACCTTCTGGAGCTGAAGGGTGTCAAGCATCAGGACACCTGCCAGGTCCATCAGCGTGCGGATATTGAAAATCTCCGTGGCGCCGCTCCCGGAAAAGGGCGTCTGGATCGAGATATAGCTGATGTTGCTCAGACCGAAGATAAGAAGGGTGACAAAGAGGACCAGCGCGTTCTGCCCGGGCCGCACCTGCATGGTGCCCCGCTCCATCTCCTGGGGGAGGCTGCGCCGCTCAAACCAGAACAGAGCGGCACAGCCCAGCCCATAGAACAGCACACAGCAGAGAATACCAAACCAGTACGCCATGGGGTGCCGCGCCACCCAGTAGTAGAAGTAGAGCTGCCACTCTAAGGCGGCAAGAAACTCCGCCCAGAGGAAGGTCCGCGCGTTGAGGTAGAGGGCGGCGCTCCAGCCAAGGCCGAGGAAGCCCCTGAGAAACAGGGCCATCAGCAAAAAGGCGCAGAGCATGCCAAGCAGCCACAGCGCATTGGTCACTGTCCCGCAAAAGAGCTGGATCAGGACAAGAAGCGCCAGAAAGACGGCGCTCCCCGCCGCGATCTTTGCCTTCTTACACACCAAAAACCGCTGATACGCAAAGAGCATCGTCATACAGGTCATCCACTCCGCCAGCGCGGTATAGAGTTTCGGAATATCTCTCACAGTCTGCATCATCTGCCTCCTACTGCGTCATGGCACGCACGAGTTTCTGCGTAAACTCCGCCTTGCGGCCGCGGCTGATCGGGAGCATCTCGCCTCCGATCTCGATTTCCGCGCCGTGCAGCGCACTGACCCGCTTCAGGTTCACAAGACATCCGCTGTTGCACCGCGCAAATCCGTCCCCCGAAAGCTTCTCCTCCAGCTCCTTCATGGAAAACACCGTGGTCTCACACTCGCCTTCATCCAGATGGAAGGTCAGACGGTGCCCGTGGCTCTCGATGTAGCGGATCTCCTTCAGCGGGAGTTTGCGCATCCCATCCCTGAGCGGCACCGACAGAAAGTGCTCTCTGCTGTCGCACTTTCGCAGCGCCTTCTTCAGCGTCTCGCAGAAAGCGGTGTACTGCACCGGCTTCAGGACATAGTCCAGCGCACCGACGCGGTACCCCTGAATCGCATACTGGGGCATATTGGTGATGAAGATGATGATGACCTCCTGGTCGCGCTCCCGGATCCGCTCCGCTGCCTCCATCCCGTTCATGATCGCCATTTCAATATCCATGAGGATGATGTCAAAGCCGCCGGGATAGGTCTCCGCGATGTCATAGCCGTCCGTATAGGTCTTTGTACCAATCTTTGTCCCGGTCTCCTCTTCATACTGTCCGATATAACCCTGGAGCGCCTTTGCCGCCTTCTCATCATCCTCCACAATTGCGATTCGTATCATGATTCTGCCTCCTGCCGTATTCTTCAGAATAGCAAAACAGCAGCGCCGCTGTAAGCAGGAATCCGCTTCCTGCCGCAACGGCACTGTCTGTCTGCCCAGTATGGCAATTTCTTATTTGTGCTTACCTGCTCTCTGCCTTTTTCTTTTTCCGATAGCTCCGGACAAGAAGGAGTTCTGCCAGGACCAGCACAACGGCCACAACCGCATCTGCGGTGTAGACGCCCTTCACCCAGCCGGGTGTGGTGAAGTTCCTGTCATCCATGGCATTGGAGTTTGCCAGCGCGTACAGATAGTCGTGCGCTGCCCGGCGCATTGCCTGCACCTGGCTTGCCGTGTCGGTTTCCGTCATGTACGCCATGGGATCTCCCTGGGAGGAGAGCATCTTGCTGGTGCCCGCGCGGACCGCGGCATCCGCCTCCATGTTTCCATCGGTGGAGCCGTTGAACCAGTCGGTCACCACCGAGCCCTGGAAGCCCCACTCACCGCGGAGCAGATCCTGCAGAAGCTCCGGGGAAGCAGACGCCCAGACGGTGCCCACGTAGTTGAAGGCCGTCATCACGCCCAGCGGGCTGCTCTCCTTGACCGTGATCTCGAAGGGCTTCAAATAGATCTCGCGCATTGCCTGCTCGCGGCTCCAGGTAGCGAGCATCTTCTTGCGGTTCGTCTCAGAGTCGTTCAGTGCAAAGTGTTTGATGTAGGTAATCACACCGTATTCATTGGCACCCGCCACCTCCGAGGCACCCATGTAGCCGGAGAGCACACCATCCTCTGAGTAGTACTCAAAGTTCCGCCCGGAGAAAGGCGTCCGATGGATGTTCATAGCCGGACCGTACCACTCCGTGATGTCCATGTCCTGCGCCTCCTGCCCGATGGCTTCGCCGCGGGTCTTGGCAAGTTCCGTATTCCAGGTCGCTGCGATCATGGTCGCGGAAGGGAAGGCCGTGCCGGACTGTCCGGTGTAGTTGTTCTTGAGTGCTGCCGGTCCGTCCACGCCGATGAGGGAGGGAAGGCCGATGCTCGGGGTCCGGTTGACCTCGTATCCGCCCAGGGCGATGAGGCTGTTCATCTCATCCACCGTCAGCTCGTCCAGAAGCTCATCCCACTTGGGATCGTCATAGGAAAGGCCCGTCATGTCCCGGATGGTCAGGCCGTTGTCCGCGCCAGTCGTCGGCATCTCCACATCGCCGTCTGCTGCAATCGCGGCATCCAGGTCATAGGTCGTCTGTGCATAGAACTGGTCCACGTACTCCTTGGCGAGGGAGAAGTTCTCAGGTCCCTTGGTCGCCTCATCATAGTTGGCGAAGTGATTTGCCCGGGAGAGATAGGTGATGTCATCCCCTGCTGCCTCGGTGAAGAGGTTCTTTGCAGTGGTCTTGTCGCTCTCTCTTGCGCCGTCTGCATCATCCGTGTAAATGATGTCTTTGTCCACCGTCACAGTCTTCGAATCCAGCACCGTGTGGGAGTCGGAGCGGATGGAGATCTCATAGTCTCCCTGCTCCAGGACATATCCGCCGTCGGCGCCCGCCTTGATGCCAAGGTCGTCATAGGAGGCCATATCCTCTTTCGCGAAGCTCAGGGATACGGTCGTGCTCTCTCCAGGCTGCAGCTCATCTGTCTTTGCGAACTGGATCAGATTGACCGAGGCCTTCTCGATGCCGCCGTTGGTGTAGGGCGGAGTGAAGTACACCTCCACCACATCCTTGCCCGCGGTGTCTCCGGTGTTGGTGACCTTCACGTCCAGAGAGATTGTGGTACCGTCATCCGTCAGATTTTCAATGGACTGGGTAAAGCTCGTGTAGGAGAGGCCGTACCCGAAGGGGTACTGCACCGTGCTGTCGTAGTCGAGAAAGCCCTCGTCCGCTGCGGTCTCGTAGAACTTGTATCCGACGTAGATGCCCTCGATATACTCGTTGAAGGACGCGGACAGCCATCCGTCGGATGAGGCATTGACCACGTCGTGCATGTTGTCATAGGTGAAGCTCCCGACCCAGTTGATGGCAGGGATCTTGTGCAGGTCGTAGACATAGGTGTCCACCAGCCGCCCGGAGGGGTTGATGTCGCCGTCGAGGATCTCGCCCAGCGCCTCAAAGCCTGTCTCACCGGGGCCTGCTGCCCAGATGACGCCCTTGATGCTGTCATAGTCATCCACCCAGCCCAGCTCCATCGCGTTTGCGGAGTTGATGATGACGTAGACGTTGTCGAAGGTGGAGGTGACCCGATCCACCATGGCCTGCTCACGGTTTGTCAGCTCAAGGTAGCTCTTCTCCGGGTCCACATCGTCCGCATAGGACGTGTAGCGGACGCCCTGGGAACCGGCCCAGCCGCCGGTCACCTCATAGGTATCCTCATCGGTGATGCTGGTCGGCAGATCCGCGTTCTCGCCGCCGGAGCGGGCGATCACGATGAGTGCCGTGTCGGAAAATGCCTCGGCGCTGTCAAAGATGCCGGCGTTCTCGTAGTCCTCGATGGTGGGCTCGGGGTTGGTCCAATCCTGGCCGTTCATGCCGATCTCCGGGCGCTCCGCGCAGAAGTTGACATAGAAGTCCGAGATGTCGTCGTTGAGCTCAAAGCCCGCGTCCGTGAGTCCCTGCAGGAGCGTGATCGCCTTCGAGGTGTCCACGGAGCCGGAACCCGTCCCGCCGTAGACGGGATTGGTGGAGGCCCAGCCGAACACGTTCAGCTTGGTGCCCTTTGCCAGGGGGAGTGCCCCGTCCTCGTTCTTCAGAAGGACCATGCCCTCCTCGGCAATCTCTTTGGTCACCTCCCGGGAATTCTCCTCGGTGGAGTCCTGGAGATAGTACCGATCCCCGAGGGCATTGTTGATCAGGGAATACATCGGTCCCAGGACGACAGAATTGATCACGAGGACCACCCCGAGCACCGCCGCGACAAAGGCGCTCCATCCAACCAGGCCCCTGAGAGGCTTCTTTGCCCGGATCAGGGAGACGATCTGCACAACCACCGCCGCGGCGATGATCACGCAGATCACAATGAGATAGGTGCGCAGCGATGCCACCGTGGAAGCCACGTCATCTGCCGTGATCGTCACCGATCTCGATGCCAGATACCGATTGACCGCAAAGACGGCGATAAGGATCGCTGCCGCCACGATAACAATCGGGATCAGAACCTTCAGCCATGTTTTCTTTTTCATGTTCCCTCCTTTTTTGACAGCCGGCCTTCCGGCAGCTTTCAGTATATCGGCCCTGCCCCGCTCATTCCGCGGAATGCAAATCCTGTTCCGATGGTTTCACGTTCCGCCCGGAGAGCGTAAATGCGAGGAAGTCCAAAGCGCCGGTCCCCGCATAGCGAAAATACAGAGCCTGTGTGCCCGCCTTGCAGGAAAGCCGGACCTTCTCGGTCCCCGTCCAGTCCTTTGTCCGCTCTCCGGAGACCGGAAGGACCGCTGCAGGGTGCTCAAAGGGCGCTTTTGTGAAGACCTCCAGGCGCCCTTCTCCCGCTCTCCGAAAGCGAAACTCCGCCGAGATCTCCTCCCCTTCAAGGAGTGAAAAGTACTTAAACCCTGCGGCCGCACCATTCCGAAGATTTGCGATGTAGGCTTTGGGTGCCTGCCCCGGATGCTCTGCGTAGACCCCATCCGGGCCGTCCTGGGTAAAGTAGGGATGGCGGCGCAGCACCCACTTGGAAAATGGGACATCCACGCGTCCCGTTCCCTCCTTTGCCCAGAGGTTGCAGGCAGTCCGCGCCTCGTAACGCCCATATCCTGCAAGCGGTCCGCCGTTTAGGCCGCAGCTTGTCACCTCGGCCTGGTAAAAGCCGCCCTCCGGACGAAGCCTAAGCTCCTCCGCGCAGGCCTGCCGCGCGTAGGAGGTCCGGTTCGTCTGCCGGTGGTAAAAGATGTACCAGCGGCCGCCACAGTGCAGAAGGCCGCCGTGGGTGTTGCCAAGGTAATTTGCCGCGTGGTGCTCATCCGTGTTCCCGTCCAGATACAGGTCTCCCAGGTCCACCAGCGTTCCGCCAAAGCGGTACGGCCCCTCCGGCGCATCGGCCATGGCATAGCAGAGCTCGTGGTTGTGCTCGGAGGAGTAGACAAAACAGTACTGCTCTCCCACCTTCCGGATGGAACTCGCCTCGAAAAAGGCGTGACCCTCGAAGGCGCCGGGCCTCCCCTTGGTGGGAAAGAGCTCCACCGGCCCCTTTGTGATGGTCACCATGTCGGGAGCCAGCTCCGCCATTACACCGGCACGGCAGGTCAGCTGGTGAAACCGGGACGCGGGAAAGGGTACTTTGGTCGCAAAGCCGGAGAACAGGTACACCTTCCCGTTCTCTGCAAGAACGCCTGGGTCAAAGGCAAAGGGCTCGCCGCTTCTTGTTCCCCAGATGTGCCCGTCCGCAAAGTGCACCGTCCCGTAGTATTCGTACTGCCCTGCCGGCGTGTCGCAGACCGCGACCCCGATCCGCCCGAGAAAATCAAAGGCGTAGTAGAGGTAATACCGCCCGTCCTGCCCACGGCAGACATCCGGCGCATAGAGGGATCGAAGGCCCAGCCGGTTTGCAGGGTCCTGCCTTCTTCTGTAGATGACGCCTTCATAGCGCCAATCGGAAAGATCGTCCGCGGGTGCGGACCAGCAGACGTAGTCGTTCACGCAGAACATCGGTGCCCCGAACCGGTCATGGGAGCCATAGACATAGACCCGGTCTCCGAAAAGGTGGGGTTCTCCGTCCGGCACATACTCCCAGGACGGCAGGTAGGGATTGCAGATTTGTCGCTTCATGATGATTCGCTCCGGTTTTTCGGGCGCAGAAACTCCCGCGTCCGTTCTGACAATTCAGGATACCACCCGGAAGGGTCCCCGCCGGTTCGTTGCAAAAAAGGTTTCCCTCTCCGCACAAACCGCAGGGAAAAGGCAGGCACAAAAAAATCCTGCCCTCCCGAAAGGGATGGCAGGAAAAGATCTGAAGGTACTTTCGTATTTTTCTAAGCGGTCGTGGAGGGATCCACCGCATCCCGCAGGGCATCGCCGATGAAGTTGGTGCAGATGACCAGGACGATGATGACAACGCCCGGGCTCACCCAGAGCCAGGGCATGCCGGTCAGCACCGAGATGGACTCGGCACCGTTGAGGAGGTTCCCAAGGCTTGCCTGCGGCGGCTGCACGCCCATTCCCAGAAAGGAGAGTGCCGCCTCGTCCAGGATGGAGATTGCCATGACACTCGTGGCAAACACCAGGATCGGCGCCATCGCGTCCGGCAGGATCTCCGAGAACAGAATGT
>JBJEYC010000168.1:0-2463 GCA_051886435.1 Lachnospiraceae bacterium | reverse complement strand
AGGCAGGTCAGAAGGGAGAGCCGCAGGATGTCGGAGAGGACGCCCCGGTCAAACGAGAAATCCGTCCGCCCCGGCCAGAAGCGCCGGCAGGTCCGAAAGAAGTAGACAAGGATCCCGATGCCGGCCGCATACTGGGCGATGACCGTGGCGGCAGCGGCGCCCCCGATGCCCCAGCGGAAGACGATGACAAAGAGAAGGTCGAGGGCGATGTTCAGGACGGCGGAGAGGCCGAGGAAAACAAGCGGCACCGCGGCATTTCCGAGGGAGCGCAGAAGACAGGCAAAGAAGTTGTAGAGGGAGGATGCCAGAAGTCCCAAAAAGATGATGCGAAGATACACCGCCATCGGATCCCGAATCTGCGCGGGGACGCTTAAGAATGCAAGGAGCGGCTCCGTCAGCGGAAAGAGGAGCACGTTGACCGCGGCGGTGATGGCGAGGATCAGGAGGAAGGCGTGGGCGATGGCGGATTTCAGGCGGGGGAGGTTTTTCTGCCCCAGCTCCATGGAGAAGAGGACACCGGCGCCCATGGAGAGCCCGAGAAAGACCGAGGTCAGAAAGGTCATGAGGGCGTAGGCGGAGCCGACCGCGGCGAGGGCGCTCTTTCCGAGAAATTGTCCGACGATCAGCGTGTCGGTGAGGTTGTAAACCTGTTGCAACAGGTCTCCGGCGATCATCGGGAGCGCAAACCGCACCAGGCCCGGCACAATACGGCAGGTGGTCAGATCCATATACTGCGTTTTCCTGCGGCTTTCCATCTTGTGCCTCCCCAGTGAGGAACTTTCGATTCGGTTTGTTATAGTTTCAAAATGACATTAATATTTGATATTCTGCTGCAATACGGAATACACTGCGCACATAATGAAAACGCAAACCGCAGCGGACGGCTGCGGCAGAGGGAGGTCACGATGTTTCCTGACAGGCTGGAGGAAACCGATCAAAAGATTCTGAAGCTCCTTATTGAAAATGCCAGGTATACCTACTCGGAGATCGGGAGCCGGCTCGGCCTCTCCCGGGTGGCGGTCAAAAACCATATCCGGGAATTGGAGAAGCGCGGCGTCATCGAGGCATACACAACGATTCTCGATCCCCAGAAGCTTTCGGATTCGATCTCGTGCTTTTTTGAGATTGAGACCCGGCCCGAGACATTCCGGGAGGTGGTGCAGATCCTCTGTAACGCCCCGGAGATCACCCAGATTTACCAGACCACCGGAAACTGCAGACTGCATGTACATGCCGTGCTGTCCGGGCCAGAGGAGATGGATCGGTTTTTGTCGGAGGTGATCAACAGACTGCCGGGCACGGTCTCAGTTGAGACGAGCGTCATCCTGTCAAGGATCAAGGATATCAAGGGGCTGCGGCTCTGAGGAAAAGAGGGGAAAAATGAAACCGGAGAAGGTATACGCGATGGATTTTGGCAGAGTCTATTCCTGTCTTGTGGCAAAGGCCCAGAAAAAGGGCAGAACAAAGGAGGAGGTGGATGCGCTGATCCAGTGGCTTTTGGGATATTCGCCCTCGGACACCAATGCTGCGATTGCCCGGGGCGTGGACGTTGGGACCTTTTACGGGGAGGCGCCATGCTGGAACCCGAAGGCTGATGATATCCATGGGACGATCTGCGGCGTTCGCATTGAGCAGATCGAAGATCCCCTGATGCGGAGAATCCGCTGCCTGGACAAGCTGGTGGATGAGCTCGCAAAGGGGAAATCTCTGGAGAAAATCTTAAACCGTAAAACATCAGCCAAATAGACAGATATGAACTTTCTGTGTCCTGCTATTCTGCTTAATGTTCAGTTAATACATTACATATACGATTCATGACGTAATCGAGCGAAATCAGAGTGTTGATTGCGTTTACATACGGACAGAAAGCAATAAGAGAGGATACCGAATATGAAGAAAAAGACCATCGCCCTGCTGGGGGCCGGCGCCCTGCTCCTGGCAGGCTGCGGGAGCACGACCGCCCAGACGGCAGCCACCACCCAGACCACGCAGGCCGCAGAGATCGCAGAAACGGCAGATACCGAGGAGACCGACACCACGGGGGAGGAGACGCCCTCTCTGGTCTCCACACAGCTTGTCACGAACGTCTACGGGGACGGGCAGAAGCCCTGGTACGTGATCCTGACCTATGACCGGGCGATCTCGGCAAAGAGCGTGGACGCTCCGGACTACGAGGTGGACGGCTACACCGTGGAAAACGTCTACGTGAATTCCGACCCGGAGATCCCGGAGGACGGCAGCAGCACCGACGGAACCTATGTCATTGTGGAGCTCTCCACGGACTACACCACCCGCAACTACGGCGGGGATGGCACCACCACGGCGGTCACGGAGACCTCCGCAGCGGTGACCGAGGATGCCGCCGATGACAGCACGGAAGAAGCACAGAGCACAGACGCCGCAACAGAGGACACTGCGGAAAGCACGGACGCGGCGGATACGGAGGGCACCGAGTCGGAGGAG
>JBJEYC010000167.1:0-2467 GCA_051886435.1 Lachnospiraceae bacterium | reverse complement strand
AATGACAAAAGGACCTGCAGCCAATTTTGGCTGCAGGTCCTCTTTTTGTTTCCTGATTATTTCTCAGAATCCGAATCGTCATCCGAATCAGAATCCGTGTCAGACTCGGAATCCCGTTCTGCCCGATCGAGCAGCTCGTCGATGTCGGAGTAGTCCTCATCGTCCTCGTCGGGAACCTTTGCCTCCTGGTCTGCCGGCGTGACCACATCTTCGCCGGAGGATTCATAGGACTCTCCGGTGTAGAGCTCGTGATCGCCGGGATCCGGCAGTTCCTCCTCCACGTCATCGCGGACTTTGGCGATCTTCACAACCCGAACGCCCTTTTCCAGCTGCACCAGCTTGACGCCGGAGGTCACTCTGCCGTGGATTGCCACATCGCTCATCCGGATCTGGATGATGATGCCTGCAGAAGTGATCATCATGATCTCGCTGTCATCCGTCACCGCCTTGACGCCTGCTACCAGGCCGGTCCGTGCCGTGATCTTGTAGCACTTCACGCCGCGGCCGCCGCGCGCCTGCACCTTGAATTCCGAGAGATCCGTTCTCTTGCCGATGCCGTACTCGGAGACGATCAGGAGAGAATCTCCCTGGGTGTTGAGCTGTGCACCCACCACCTCGTCGTCCGGATCCAGGCGGATGCCGCGGATGCCCGCCGCATTCCGACCAGTGCCGCGCACATCGCTCTCGCGGAAGCGGATCGCCATGCCCTTGCGGGTCACCAGGAAGATCTCGTCTCCCGCAACGGTCTGCTTGACCTCAATGAGCTCATCGTCATCCCGCAGGTTGATCGCATTGAGTCCGCTCTTGCGGATGTTCTCAAAGGCACGGTTGCTTGTCTTCTTGACCACGCCTTTCTTCGTCACCATGAACAGGCTCTTGGAAAGGTCATAGTTGGTCGAAGGCACGATCGCGCTGATCTTCTCATCCGGACCAAGGGCCAGGAGATTGACAATCGCCGTACCGCGGGAACTCCGGGAACCCTCGGGAATCTTGTAGGCCTTGAGCTTGTAGACACGGCCCTTGTTCGTAAAGAACAGGATCATGTCCTTCTTGGCACACATCAGGATGTCCTCGATGAAGTCGTTGTCGATGGTCTGGGTGCCGCGGATGCCGCGGCCGCCGCGGTTCTGCGCGCGGAACTCGTCCGCGGTCATCCGCTTGATGTAACCGAGACTGGTCCTGGTGATGACCACGTTTTCGTTCTTGATGAGGTCTTCCACCTCAAAATCCGACATGTCTGCCTGCATGTCGATCTTGCTTCTCCGGTCATCCCCGTACTTCTCGGCGATGGTATTCATCTCATCGCGGATGACGCCCAGCAGTAAGTTCTTGTCCCCCAGAATCGCCGTCAGCCTCTCAATCGTTGCCAGGAGCTCTTTGTGCTCCGCCTCCACCTTGTCGCGCTCCAAGCCGGTCAGCGCACGCAGCCGCATGTCCACGATGGCCTGCGTCTGCTTGTCGTCCAGGCCGAACCGCTCGGTCAGGTGATTCTTGGCCTCCTGCACGGTCTTGCTGCTGCGGATGATGCTGACCACCTCATCGATGTGATCCAGCGCCACCAGCAAGCCCTGCAGCAGGTGATCCCGCTCCTGTGCCTTATTCAGGTCATACCGGGTTCTGCGGGTGACCACATCTTCCTGATGCTGCAGGTAGTAGGTCAGCACTTCCTTCAGGTTCAGGACCTTGGGCTCGTTGCCCACCAGGGCGATCATGTTGACGCCGAAGGTGTCCTGCATCTGGGTGTGCTTGAAGAGCTGGTTCAAGACGATATTCGGGTTGGCATCGTGCCGCAGCTCGATGACCACCCGCATGCCTTCCCGGTCAGACTCATCGCGCAGGTCGGTGATGCCCTCGATGCGCTTGTCCTTGACCAGGTCCGCGATGGTGCGGATCAGGTTTGCCTTGTTGACCAGATAGGGGAGCTCGGTCACCACGATCCGGTTCTTGCCATTTGCCATGGGCTCGATGGCCGTCACCGCCCGGGTGATGACCTTGCCGCGGCCGGTCAGATAGGCCTGTCTGGCTCCCTGCAGGCCCATGATGATGCCGCCGGTGGGGAAGTCAGGCGCTTTGATGATATCGAGGATCTCCTCGATGTCGGTGTCCCGGTTCTCCTCGATCCTGTTGTTGATCATCCGGGTACAGGCTGCCACCACCTCGCGCAGGTTGTGGGGCGGGATGTTGGTTGCCATGCCAACGGCGATTCCCGTGGTGCCGTTGACGAGGAGATTCGGGAAGCGGGAGGGCATGACCGCGGGTTCCTTCTCCGTCTCATCGAAGTTCGGGACGAAGTCCACGGTGTCCTTGTTGATGTCCGCCATCATCTCCATCGAGATTTTGGTCAGTCTTGCCTCGGTGTAACGCATGGCAGCGGCACCGTCGCCATCGACGGAACCGAAGTTTCCATGGCCATCCACCAGGCAGTAGCGCATGGACCAGGGCTGTGCCATATAGACCAGGGCGCCGT
>JBJEYC010000166.1:0-2470 GCA_051886435.1 Lachnospiraceae bacterium | reverse complement strand
GCTTTTGCCTTCTCCTCCTCGTCGGCGCGTAGGTCTGCGATCCCCTGCTGCTTTTCGAGGATTGCGGCGTTTGCCTCTTCCTCCTTTTTCTGGGAATCGGAAAGTTCCGCAGCAAGGCGGGCAGCCTCTGCCTCGAGGTCTTTCTTCGTCTTGTCGATGGAGCTGCTCTCACTCTGGAGGCTGGCAAAGCCCTTTTCGGACTCCTTCTTTTTCTCCTCCTCCTGGGCCAGGTTCATCTTGGCGGTGTTCTGCTCCAGGAATTTGCCCTGCATGGTGACTGTGATCGTGTCGAGCTTTGCGCGAAGGAGATTCCGCTCCTTTTTTGTTTCCTCAATTTCGCTCTGGATCTTCTCCATCTCGGCTTTGGATGCCGCCACGTCTTTCTGCAGGCCCTCGATCTCCCGGCGCCGTCCCAGGAGATTGGATTTGTTCTTGAAGGCGCCGCCCGAAACCGAACCGCCCACGTTGAACATCTCGCCCTGGAGCGTCACCATGCGGACCTTGGGACCGTACTTGACGGTGATCGCATGGGCATTGTCGTAGGTATCAACCACCACGGTTCTGCCGAGGAGGTTGGATGCCACATCCCTGTAGGCGGGATCCACCCGTACCAGGGTATCCCCGAGACCGATGACACCCTTCTCCCGCAGGATCTGGGGGAGATTGAAGGACGCGCCGCCCCGGATCGCATCCAGAGGCAGGAACGTCGCGCGGCCGGCCTTGGTCTGCTTCAAAAAGCTGATCATCTTTCGGGTCGTCGCGTTGTCCCTTGTGACGATGTTCTGGATCTGTCCGCCGAGGGCGGTCTCGATGGCCGTCTCGTACTGGGGATCGGTCTTGACAAGGTCCGCCACGACGCCGATGACGCCGGGCTCCTGATCCTTCTTCTCCATGACCGCCCTGACTGCGCCCCCGAAGCCCTCATAGCGCTCGGTCAGATTGATCAGAGCGTCAAGACGGGACTTCTGCTGGTGATAGGCAAGCTCCGCATTGCGGAAGAGCTGGTCTTTTTTTTGGACCTCTTCCCGGCAGGCTGTGATCTTCTCTTCCAGGTCCTTCTGCCTTGCCTGCAGATCCGAGAGTTCGCCGCAGATCTGCTCAAAAGCAGCCCGCAGCTCCGTGAGGTTCTGCTCATGCTGTGCCTCATCCGAGGATGCCGCGACCAGACGGGAGGTGAGCTCTGCCTTCCGGATGTCAAACTGCTCTCTTCTCGTGTCGTGTGCAGCCTGCTTTGCCTTGATCTCCGCACGGGCAGAGAGGATGTCCAGGATCCCGCTGCGCAGGTTCTCCACCTCGGCTTCCTTCTCCCGAAGGCGTGAGAGTGCCTGCTCCTGCAGCGCCTCGGCGGCGAGTTTTTTGTCCTGCAGATCCTGCAGAACCCGGTCCACGCTCCCCTTGCCGCTCTCGATGGCATCCCGCTCCTTCTCATGCGCTTCGATCTCAGAGGTCAGGGCCTCTTTTCTTTCGCCAAAGTGCTCCTCGTTGGATTTTGCCGAGCGAATCTGCTCCTCGTAGAGGGCGATGCTGTTCTCCAGCTCCTTCCTGGCAATCCCCGCCTTGACCACAAAGTCCCGCTCTTCCTCGATCTTCGTGTCCAGCTCGCCGATCTTCTGCTCCAGCTCGTCGTACTCGGACTTGGACTTCTCATAGCGGACCGTGGTATCGAAAAGGTGGGTGCTGGCGGTGTTCAGGTTCTTCTGGACGTTCTCCAGATCCTTCTCGGTCTTTTCGTTCTCGAGCAGGAAGACGTTAACGTCCAGGGTCTTCTGCTCCTGGCGCGCCTTCAGGTAGATCTGGGCAGTCTTGGCCTGCTGTTCCAGGGGGCCGACCTGTTTTTCCAGCTCGGTCAGAAGGTCCGACACACGGACCAGGTTCGACTGCTCGCTCTCGAGCTTTTTGAGCGCCTGCTCCTTGCGGCGCTTGAACTTGACAATGCCGGCGGCCTCGTCGAAGAGCTCACGCCGGTCCTCGGGCTTGTCGGAGAGGATCTTGTCGATCTGGCCCTGTCCGATGATGGAATAGCCCTCCTTGCCGACACCCGTATCATAGAAAAGCTCCTGCACATCACGGAGGCGGACCTGCGTGCCGTTCAGGAGGTATTCGGATTCGCCGCTCCGATAGAGTTTTCTTGCCACGGTGACCTCAGCAAAGTCCACCGGCAGGGCGTGATCGGAGTTATCCATGGTGATCGCCACATAAGCGTAGCTCATGGGCTTGCGAAGTTCCGTGCCCGCAAAGATGACATCCGACATGGCGCCGCCGCGCAGCTGCTTGACCCGCTGCTCACCCAGAACCCAGCGGACCGCATCGCCGATGTTGCTCTTGCCGGAGCCGTTGGGTCCCACGATGGCGGTAAAGCCCTTGTGGAACTCGAGTCTGGTCTTGTTGGCAAAGGACTTGAAGCCCTGAATCTCAATACTCTTTAAATACATCCGGCTTACTTTCTCTCCTCAAGCAGCACCTCATAGGC
>JBJEYC010000165.1:10727-12191 GCA_051886435.1 Lachnospiraceae bacterium | reverse complement strand
GCCTTTCTCACCTTCAACGGCTCCTACTGCGCGGACCGGGAAAAGCGCTGCATCGCAAAGCGCACCCTTCCCCGGGAGGATGTCACAACAATCATTGAAAACGCTGCGGGCCTGAACCGGCCGGTGGCGCTGGCAGGGCTCTCCTCCCAGTGCGCAAACGGCACCGAGAAGGACCTTGCCGACTACTACGCGATCTCCAGCCAGCCGGTCCCGGTGCAAACGCCTGCGCAGTTCGAAGCGTTCCTTGCCCGGGAGGACATCTATCAGATCATGATGGGCGGCACCCGTAAGGAATATGACCGGATTCTTGCCGGAACAAACGGCGCCGAGATCACCGCCTGGTGGCCCCGGGGCCTTGACATCATCCCAAAGGGAAGCGGCAAGGGGGAGGGTGTGGAAAAGATCCTCGCCCACTTTGGAATTTCCCGGGAGGAAGCCATCGCATTCGGAGACGGGACCAATGATGTCCCGATGCTCCTTGCCGTCGGCACCGGCATCGCCATGGGAAATGCAAAGCAGGACGTCAAAGACCAGGCTTCCGATCTCTGCCCGCCTGCTGCCGAGGACGGCATCTGGCAGTACCTCACGGCCCGGCATTACATCTAAAAAGCGGAGCGATGAACCGCACCGAACTTTTCCGGTCATTCATCGCTCCGCTATTTTTTACACTTTTTTTGTGCCTGTTACTTCTGCAGGCCCTGGGCCTGCTCCTTCTCCTGCTTTAAGGCATTCTCCACGCCGATGGCGAGCTGGTCCGCACAGGAGGTTCCCCGGAAGCCGCACTGGTTTCCCTTCAGAATCTCCACGGCCCGCTCCGCATCCATTCCCTCGAGGAGCTTGGCGACCGCCTTGGTGTTGCCGTCGCATCCTCCGTGGAAACGCACGTTGTGGAGCTTTCCATCCTCGATGGAAAAATCCACCTGGCTGGAACATGTACCCCGGTTCTTGTGTGTGTAATTCATCTTATGTCTTATCCTCCAGATATCTGCTGAGCTCTTCGAGAGCCGCCGCCCGGGAGGCCTTGACCAGGAAGGCGGTGTCCGGCGCATACAGCGCATCCAGCACCTTCTTTGCCTCTTCCTTGTCCTTGCAGGCGTGCACTTCCGCAAGGCCAAGGCGCTTTGCCTCTTCGGCGATCAGCGCTGCGAGAGGTCCCACCGTGACAAGGACGTCGATCCCGTCTTTTGCCGCGGCGGCGCCCACCTCGCGGTGCAGTGCCTTCTCCTGTGCGCCGAGCTCTCCCATCTGTCCCAGCACCGCAACGCGCCGCTTTCCCTGTACCCGGGAGAGGGTCAGAAGGCCCGCCTCCATGGACTGGGGGTTGGCGTTGTAGGTGTCGTCATAGAGCAGGCTCCCGTTGGAGAGCGTGCGCACCTCCATGCGCATTGCCGTGGCCACATACCCTGCGATGCCCTGCTGGATCTCTTCCACTGTCATCCCGTAGTGCAGGCCGAGGGCCGCCGC
>JBJEYC010000165.1:0-10627 GCA_051886435.1 Lachnospiraceae bacterium | reverse complement strand
TGCCCTGCTGGATCTCTTCCACTGTCATCCCGTAGTGCAGGCCGAGGGCCGCCGCGGTCAGGGCGGGATAGATCATGTGCCGCCCGAGGGCCGGCACCGTGACCGGGAACTCTCCCGCGGGGGTCACCGCGGTGAACTCCACCCGGTCCGGGAGATCATCCCGGATGTCCACAGCCCTAAAGCTGCAGGCGGGATCCTCTCCCACAAAGTCAAGGACCAGGTCCTTCGGCATGCCGGTGGTTCTGCGGATGAGCTCCCTCGTCTTTCCGTCCCGGAGCCGCACCAGAAAATCGTTGTCCCCGTTCAGGACCGCGTAGCCGCCCTCTGCAAGGCCGCCGAAGATCTCGCACTTACTCCGGAAGATGTTCTCCCGGCTTCCCAAAAGTCCTATGTGGGCATCGCCCACGTTGGTGATGGTCAGGGCCGTGGGCTGTGCGATCTCCACCAGGTGGTGGATCTCGCCCCGGTGATTCATGCCCATCTCGATCACCGCGATCTCGGTGTCCCGGTCCAGGGTAAAGACGGTCCGCGGCACACCGATGTAGTTGTTGAAGTTCTTCTGCGTCTTGACGCAGTGATACTTCACGGAGAGGACCGCGGCGATCATGTCCTTGGTCGTGGTCTTTCCCACGCTCCCAGTGACCGCCACCACCGGAATGTCAAACTTTCTCCGGTAGGCGGCCGCCGCCTGTGCCGCCGCCTGCAGGGTGTCCTCCACCAAAAGGTAGAACTTCCCGGGAAGATATTCCTGCGGGGCCCGGGAGATCACACACCCCGCGGCGCCCGCCGCAAGGGCTGCCTCCACGTACTTGTGACCGTCGGTCTTCTCCCCGACGATCGCGAAAAACACGCTCCCGGGGCCGGCCATGCGGTTGTCCGACACCACCTTCGTGATGACGGTGTTCGGGTCTGCAAAGTCGCCAAGCAGGATTCCTCCCACCGCGCTTCTCAGTTCACCCAGTGTCATTTCTTCCATAAACTCAATCCTTCATCGCGTCCTGCACGATCATCTCGCACAGGTCTGCATAGGAGATGCCGACCTTCTCCGCCTCCTGGGGCACCAGGCTTGTCGGCGTCATGCCGGGAAGCGTGTTGACCTCCAGGAAGTACACGGTGTCGTCTGCCGTCACCATGAAGTCGGAACGGGAGTAGGTCCGAAGTCCCAGGGTATCGTGGACCTTCAGGGCCATCTCGCCGATCTCCTCCCGGACCTTGTCGGAGCAGCGCCCGGGGCAGATCTCATCGGTCGCCCCGGCCACATATTTGTTGCTGTAGTCATAACCGCCCTGCTTCGGGGCGATCTCAATATTCGGAAGGGCTTTGCCAAGGAGCACCCCGCAGGTGAACTCTCTGCCCTCGATGTACTGCTCCACCAGGATGTCATCCGAGTACCGCAGCACCTCGTGCAGGGCGGGCTCCACATCCTTCTGATCCTTCACGATGTAAACGCCCAGGGTGGAACCGCCGGTGGGGGTCTTGATGACCACCGGGGCCGTGGTCTTTGCCGCGATCGCCGGGATATCCGCTTCCTTCACCCCGCGGTAGGAGGCCCAGTCGGGGGTGCGCACCCCCTGGGGGCGCACCATCTGCTTGGTCACCATCTTGTCCATCGCCATCGCCGCGCCCAGATATCCGGAGCCGGTGTAGCGGATGCCCATCATGTCAAAGGCGGCCTGTACCCGGCCGTCCTCGCCGTTTAATCCGTGCAGGGCGATGAAGACCAGGTCCGCCTCGGAGCAGATCTCGATGACGCCCCGTCCGAAGAGACTCTTCGACTTGTACTTTCTGCTTCTTCTCACTTCGTCCAGATCCGGTGCCTGTCCGTCAAAGGCGACGGGCGCCAGGGCCGGAAGCTTGTCAAACAGAACGCCCGGGTGGGCGATGGTCTCCTCGTCCAGATCCTCCAGGCCAAGAAACAGGTCCACCAGTACAGCCTGGTGTCCTTTGTCGCGCAGCGCCTGGCAGATCTTCGTTCCGGACAGGAACGAGATCTTCCGCTCTGTGCTGAGGCCACCGGCCAAAACTACGATTTTCATATGCTCAATCCTCTTTTGCTTCGTCCTTCTGCGACCTGCGGTTGTAGTTGATCAGGCAGCCGTCCAGAATGATCTCCCGCTCCTCGTCCGTGAGCGCACCCAGCGTCACGGTAAACGGTGTCAGGGTGCCATTCTTCACCGTGTAGCCGGTGATGGACTCCTGCGCGGTCTCCACCGCCTTGCGGATATCCGGGAAGAACAGGTAGTCGAGCTTGGCAAAAGGCAGATCCCCCGCCGGGATCACAAAGGGCAGAAGGCCCCAGTTGATCAGGTTGCTGCGGTAGCGCTTGGTGGCGTACTCGTTGGCGAAGTTCGCCCAGCCGCCCAGCACCTTCTGGCAGGAGGCTGCCTGCTCTCTCGCGGAGCCGTCGCCAGGCTTCACCGCGAAGATGGCGGAACCGACGCCCAGGTTTTCATGGGAGACCTCCGGGAACTTCGTGTGGACGGTCTTCATGACCTCCTTGAGCTCCGGGAGCGCCTCGCCGGCACAGCGGCCCGCGGTGATTGCCCGCTCTCCCTCGCGAACCTCCTTGGACAGGCCCACGTAATCCGGTGCCTTCCGGGAGAGGGCAAACTCCGAGAGCCCCTCCGGATTGGAGCGGTAGGAGCTGGTCTCCCCGGAGGGAATCAGCTCATCGGTGGTTGTCACCGGGTCGTGGATCTCCGCCGTCACCTTCAGGATCAGGTTCTTCGGAAGGGGCTGCATCGTCGGCCAGTCCTTGATGTTGGGTCCGAGCTGGATCTGCTCATTGGGGTCGGCGACGCCGTGGCTGTCGAAGACCCGCTTCTCATAGATCCGCTTGTCAAAGTGATAGTGATAAGCCGGGATGTCCTTGTCGATGTCCGTTGCCGGCGTCAGGATGCCCTGGTTGGCCGCAGTGGCCGCAATGCTTCTTGCGTCCATCAGCGCCACGTAGCTGATCTGGCCCTTCTGGGGCTTGGAGCCCTCCCGGTTCGGGAAGTTTCTCGTGGAGTGCCGGATGCTGAAGGCGTTGTTCGCCGGCGTGTCGCCTGCACCAAAGCAGGGGCCGCAGAAGGCGGTCTTTAAGATCGCGCCCGCATCCATGAGCTTCTCGGCGACGCCGTTCTTTAAGAGCTCCATGTAGATCGGCTGGGAGGCCGGATAGACCGAGAGGCTGAACCGCCCATTGCCGCAGTCCTCGCCGTCGAGGATCCCCGCCGCCTCGCAGATGTTCTCGAAGCCGCCGCCGGCGCAGCCGGCGATGATGCCCTGGTCCACGTGGAACTTTCCGTCGCGGATCTTGTCGGCAAGATGGCACTCGACCTCATCGCCGAAGGAGACCTTTGCCCGCTCTTCGACGCCGTGCAGCACCTCTGCCAGGTTGTGATTCACAAAGTCAATGGTGTAGGCCATAGACGGATGGAACGGCATGGCGATCATCGGCTCCACTGTGGAGAGGTCGATATCGACAACGCCGTCGTAGTAGGCCGCCTGTCCGGGACGGAGCTCTTTGTAAGCGCCCTCTCTTCCGTGGATGGCATACCACTCCTTCGTCTTCTCGTCGGTCTCCCAGATGGAGGAGAGGCAGGTCGTCTCCGTCGTCATGACGTCGATGCCGATGCGGAAGTCCTCCGAGAGATTTTTGATGCCAGGTCCCACGAACTCCAGAACCTTGTTCTTCACAAAGCCGCTGGCAAACACCGCGCCGATCAGGGCGATGTTCACGTCGTGGGGGCCGATGCCCCGCTTCGGGGTGCCGTGCAGATTGATGGCGATGACCTCCGGGCGGCGGATGTCATAGGTCTGGCCCAGAAGCTGCTTGACGAGCTCCGGACCGCCCTCGCCCATTGCCATGGTGCCAAGAGCGCCGTACCGGGTGTGAGAGTCAGAGCCCAGGATCATCTTTCCGGACTCTGCCAGCATCTCCCGGGCGTACTGGTGGATGACCGCAAGGTGCGGCGGGACATAGATGCCGCCGTAGCGCTTTGCCGCGGTGAGGCCGAACATGTGGTCATCCTCGTTGATGGTGCCGCCCACTGCGCACAGCGAGTTGTGGCAGTTGGTGAGGACATAGGGCATCGGGAATTTGGTCAGTCCCGAGGCCCTGCAGGTCTGGATGATGCCCACGTAAGTGATGTCATGGCTTGTCAGGGCGTCAAAGCGGATGTTCAGGTTCTCCGAATCCGCGCCCTGGTTGTGGGCAGAGAGGATCTGCCACGCCATGGTGCGGTTCTTTGCTTCCTCTTTTGTGACCTGAATGCCGCGGGCGGCAAGGGCCTTTCCCGCTTCGGGCGTATCCTCCACAAAAGTTCCGTCTCCGAGGTAATACGCGCCGCCGTTCTTTACTGTTACCATGTATGAGTTACCTCCCTTGCTGATCTTTCCCCTTTGCCTGCTGCGTGTCCGCCTTCTTTGTCTTCTTTGCCGCGGTCTTTCTGGCTGCGGGCTTTTGCTCTGTTGCGACCGGTGCGACTTCCGCCTCCGGAACCGGGTAAACCTTCTCTAGCTCCCAGATGTCGCGTACATACTCCTCAATGGTCCGGTCACTGGAGAACTTGCCGGCGCTGGCGGTGTTGAGCATCGCCATCTTCGCCCAGCCCTTCTGATCCCGGTATGCGTCGACGATGCGGCGCTGGGCATCCGCATAGGACTCGAAGTCCTTCAGGATAAAGTACCGGTCAGCCGGCGAGCCGTTCTCGCCGTACAGGAGGGAGTTGTAGAGCGGACGGAACCGCTCCGGGTTGTCCTTCGAATAGGTGCCGTCCACCAGCTGCACCAGCACCTCACGCACGTTGGCGTCGCTGTTGAAGATCTCCATCGGGTTGTAGCCGCCGTGGTTCTCGTACTGGATGACCTCCTGGGAGGACAGGCCGAAGATAAACATGTTTTCGGCGCCCACCTCCTGGGCGATCTCGACGTTGGCGCCGTCCATCGTGCCGATCGTCACCGCGCCGTTGAGCATGAGCTTCATGCAGCCGGTGCCGGAGGCCTCCTTGGAAGCCGTGGAAATCTGCTCGGAAATATCCGCCGCCGCGAAGATGATCTCCGCGTTGGAGACCCGGTAGTCCTCGATGAAGACCACCTTGATCTTATCCTGAATCGAGGGATCGTTGTTGATCACATCCGCCACGGAGTTGATCAGCTTGATCGTGAGCTTGGCGTTCACATAGCCGGCCGCCGCCTTGGCGCCGAAGATGAACGTGTGCTTGGGATAATCCAGGTTCGGATTCTTCTTCAGCTGGTTGTAGATATACATCACGTGCAGGATGTTCAGGAGCTGTCTCTTGTACTCATGCAGACGCTTGACCTGGACATCGAAGATGGAGCGGGGATCCACGGTGATGCCGTTGTGATCCTGAATGTACTTCGCCAGGCGCACCTTGTTGCGGTACTTGATGTTCATGAACTCCTTCTGATACTTCTCGTCGTCCACGAAGGTCTTGAGTTCCGCGATGTGCGGCAGGTCGGTGATCCACTCGTCCCCGATCTGGTCGGTGATCCACTGGGACAGCAGCGGGTTCGCGTGCGCCAGGAACCGGCGCTGGGTGATGCCGTTGGTCTTGTTGTTGAACTTCTCCGGGTACATCTCGTAGAACTCGTGCAGAGACTCCTTCTTGAGGATCTCTGTGTGGAGCTGGGCGACGCCGTTGACGGAGAAGCCCGCCACGATGGCCATGTTTGCCATGCGGATCTGCCCGTCGTAGACGATTGCCATCTTGGAGAGCTTATAGTTCACGTCCGCCCCGGTGTTGTCGTACTTCTGATGCACCTGGATCTCAAACCGGCGATTGATCTCCTCGACGATCTGATAGATGCGGGGCAGGAGTCTTGCGAACAGGTCGATGGGCCACTTCTCCAGGGCCTCCGCCATGATCGTGTGGTTCGTGTAGGCGCAGCAGCGGTTCACGATGCTCCAGGCATCGTCCCACTCCAGGCCGTACTCATCCAAAAGGATCCGCATCAGCTCCGGCACGGTCAGGGTCGGATGCGTGTCGTTCATCTGGAACACCGCCTTCTCCGGCAGCTGGTGGATGTCCTTGTTGCGGGACATGAAGCGCTTGATGGCCAGCTGGACCGAAGCGGAGACGAAGAAGTACTGCTGCTTCAGGCGCAGCTCCTTGCCCTGGATGTGGTCATCGCAGGGATAGAGGACCTCGCAGATCGTCCGCGCCAGGTTTGCCTCCTCCACGGCCTTCTGATAGTCGCCCTTGTCAAAAGAATCCAGATGGAAGCTCTCCACCGGCTCTGCATCCCAGATCCGGAGCGTGTCCACAAAGCCGTTGCCGTAGCCGACCACCGGCATGTCGTAGGGGATGGCCTTGACGGCGCTGTAGCCCTCCTGCCGGAACATGGTTCTGCCGTTCTCGGCCTGGTAGGAGGTCACATAGCCGCCGAAGTGCACCTCCTGGGTGTACTCGGGACGGCGCAGCTCAAAGGGATTGCCATTCTCGAGCCAGTTGTCCGGAACCTCCACCTGATAGCCGTCCCGGATCTCCTGCTTGAACATACCGTAGCGGTAGCGGATGCCGCAGCCGTAGGCGGGATAGTTCAGGGTAGCCAGGGAATCAAGGAAACAGGCGGCAAGACGGCCAAGACCGCCGTTGCCCAGAGCCGGATCCGGCTCCTCGTCCTCCACCTCGTTGATGTCAAAGCCAAGCTCTGCCAGAGCCTCCTGGACCGGCGCAAAGGCCTGCAGGTTGATCAGGTCGTTGCCGAAGGCGCGGCCCATCAGGAACTCCATGGAGAGGTAGTACAGTGTCTTGGGGTTCTTCTCCTCAAACGCCTTCTGGGTCCGCATCCAGTTGTCGATGATCTGGTCCTTCAGGGCGTAGGCCGAAGCCTGAAACACCTGCTGCCTCGTGGCCTCCGACATCTCCCGGCGGTACATCGTGCGCACGTTGTACTCCACACTTCGCTTGAAGAGATCCTTGTCAAATCGCAGCTGCATTTTTCTGCTCATGTTTTCCTCCACTGTGTCTCCCAACCCATACACAACAATCAGCCATGGCGCCGCAGTACATCATTGTACGTCGGTGCCATGGCTGTCTTACTTAGCACTCAGTGCTGTTTCTCCACACCGATGGTGATATTCTCACCGTTGATGTTCCACTCCTTCTCATTGGCAAGAGGAACATCCTTCTCGATCTCGTCTGCCAGGACCTTGGTGCAGATCCGCTCCTGGGCCTTCTTTGCGATGTCATAGAGCTTCTCGTTCCCGGTCAGGGACAGGCGGATGTGATCCATAACCTCAAAGCCGGAATCCTTCCGCATGGTCTGGATCTTGCTGATCAGCTCGTAGACATAGCCCTCCTCGATCAGCTCCGGCGTCAGGTTCGAATCGATGACAACCGTGGTGTCACCCTGCTCCATGGAGATGAAGCCGGGCTTCTGTGCCATGTCGATCAGAAGATCATCCTTGGTGAGGGAGATCTTCGTGCCGGCGTCATCAAACTCCAGCACGCCGTCTGCTTCGAGCTTGTCCATTGCGGCGTTCCCGTCCAGGGCGGCAAGGGTCTTCTTGATGAAGCCCAGGTGCTTTCCGTATTTGGGTCCCACGGTGCGCAGCTGCGGCTTGAAGGTGTAGGTGGTAAAGCTCCGGACATCGTCCGTGAACTCCACGTCCTTCACGTTCAGCTCGTCCTCGATGATCTCGACGAAGTACTCCGGAAGCTTGGCCGGCGCCTTGACATACATCTTGGCGACGGGCTGGCGGGTCTTGAGGTTTCCGCTGTTGCGGCAGGCGCGGCCCATCACAACGATGTTGAGCACCTCGCCCATGCGTGCCTCCAGATCCTTGTCGATCTTCGACTCATCCGCCACCGGATACTTGCAGAGGTGGATGGACTCCGGTGCATCCTTCTCGACGCTCCGGACGATGTTCTGGTAGATCTCCTCGGTCATGAAGGGGATCATGGGCGCTGCGCACAGGCAGACCGTCTTCAGGGCAGTGTAGAGGGTCAGGAAGGCGTTGATCTTGTCCTGCTCCATGCCCTTTGCCCAGAACCGCTCTCTGCCGCGGCGCACGTACCAGTTGGACATGTCATCCACGAAGTCCTCGAGGACCGCAGCGGCCTCCGGGATCTTGTAGGCGGCCAGGTTCGCGTCCGTGTTGCGGATCATCGTGTTCATCCTGGAGAGGAGCCACTTGTCCATGACGGAGAGCTTGTCGTAGTCCAGCGTATATTTGGTGGGATCGAAGTTGTCGATGTCCGCGTACAGCGTGTAGAACGCGTAGGTGTTCCACAGGGTGCCCAGGAACTTGCGCTGTCCTTCCTTCACAGCCTCGCCCGAGAACTTCTTGGGAAGCCAGGGTGCGCTGTTGGTGTAGAAGTACCAGCGGATTGCGTCTGCGCCGTAGGTGTTGAGGGCATCCATCGGATCCACCGCGTTGCCCTTGGACTTGGACATCTTGTTGCCGTCCTTGTCCAGCACAAGGCCCATGACGATGACGTTCTTGAAGGCAGGCTTGTTAAACAGCAGCGTTGCCTCCGCGTGCAGGGAGTAGAACCAGCCTCTGGTCTGGTCCACTGCCTCGGAGATGAAGGATGCCGGGAACTGCTTCTCGAACAGATCCTTGTTCTCAAAAGGATAGTGGAGCTCGGCGTAAGGGCAGGCACCGGAGTCGAACCAGCAGTCGATGACTTCCGGTACGCGCTTCATCGTGCCGCCGCAGTCCGGGCACGTGATCGTGAAGTTGTCCACATAGGGCCGGTGCAGCTCGGTCTTCAGGGCAGCGGGATTCTTCGAGAGATCCGCCAGCTCCTGTCTGGAACCCACACAGATCTGCTTTCCGCAGTCCGGGCAGATCCAGACCGGCAGAGGGGTGCCCCAGAACCGGTCACGGGAGAGCGCCCAGTCCTGGATGTTCTCCAGCCAGTTGCCGAAGCGCTTCTCGCCCATGGTCGGCGGAACCCAGTTGATCTCCTTGTTGTTGCGCACCAGGTCATCCCGGACCGCGGTCATGCGGATATACCAGGACTCACGTGCGTAGTAGATAAGCGGTGTGTCGCATCTCCAGCAGTGCGGATAGTCGTGCTCGACCTTCGGTGCGGCAAAGAGGATGCCGCGCTCCTCCAGATCCTTTAAGACCTCGGGATCGGCGCTGATTGCGCCCTCGTTGTCGATCTCTCGCTGGGTGGGCTTGCAGCGCATGCCGGCAAACTTGCCGGTCTCGGGCTTCATGCGGCCCTGGCTGTCCACCATCTGGACAAACGGCGCATCGTACTTTCTGCCGACGCGCGCATCGTCTTCACCAAAGGCAGGGGCGATGTGGACGATGCCGGTACCATCGGTCATGGTGACATAGTCATCGCAGTAGACGAAGAAGGCCTTCTTGTGCTGCGCATCCACCGCATCCTTTGCGCACTGGTACAGGGGCTCATACTCCTTGTACTCCAGTTCCTTTCCCTTGTAGGTCTCGAGAACCTCATAGGCAGGTGCGCCGTCCTTTGCAAGGCCTCCCAGCACCTTGTCCGCGAGGGCAGAGGCGATGTAGTAGGTATAGCCGTCTGCAGCCTTTACCTTCTCGTACTCATCCTCCGGGTTCACGCAGAGCGCGATGTTGGAGGGCAGAGTCCAGGGAGTTGTCGTCCAGGCGAGGAAGTAGGCATCCTCCCCCTTTGCCTTGAAGCGGACGACCGCGGTCCGGTCCTTGATGGTCTTATAGCCCTGCGCCACCTCATGAGAGGAGAGCGGGGTCCCGCAGCGCGGGCAGTAGGGGACGACCTTGAAGCCCTTGTACAGAAGGCCCTTCTTCCAGATCTCCTTCAGGGCCCACCACTCGGACTCGATGTAGTCGTCATAGTAGGTGACATAGGGGTGCTCCATGTCGGCCCAGAAGCCAACCTTGCGGGAGAACTGCTCCCACATGCCCTTGTACTTCCAGACGGACTCCTTGCACTTCTTGATGAAGGGCTCCAGACCATAGTTCATGATCTGTTCCTTCTGATTCTTCTCGCTGATGCCGATCTCTTTCTGGACTTCCAGCTCAACCGGCAGGCCGTGGGTATCCCAGCCGGCCTTTCTGGGGACCTGCTGCCCCTTCATCGTATGGTAGCGGGGGATCATATCCTTGATGACACGGGTTTCCACATGGCCGATGTGCGGCTTGCCGTTGGCAGTCGGCGGCCCATCGTAGAACATGTAGATCGGATGTCCCTCGTTCTCCTCTACGCTCTTCTCAAAGATCCTGTTCTCCTCCCAGAACTTTGCCACCTCGTCTTCGCGCTGGACAAAGTTCAAATCAGAGTTTACCTTGTTGTACATTTGACCTCCTCGCGCGGACCTTTCTCGTCAGCCCGCACTTTCGTGATATTTGGGGAAATAAACCTGTCGTAATGATAAGCGCTCCGTTCCCGCCCGTCAAGCAACGGACCAGGGTGCGGCGCCTCTTCCTACTATAATTAATAAAGGGTTTCCTCTGGCCGCTGCTTCCACAAATCGTTTGATCTTATCGGCGCATCGTAGTATGATTACCCCGTCTAATTTGTCACCTGTCAAGACCGCCATGGCCTTACAGGCACACGGGAGGAATGAGTTATGGATCGTCAGAACCTGACGCTGCTCACGGATCTGTATGAGCTGACCATGATGCAGGGCTATTTCAAACACAAGGATCAGAACAAGACCG
>JBJEYC010000164.1:0-12222 GCA_051886435.1 Lachnospiraceae bacterium | reverse complement strand
GGCAAGTTTGTCTGCCTCAAGCACTTTGCCTGCAACAATGGCGAGAACAACCGAAACGGCATCAGCGAGAACGTCTCGGAGCGGGCGCTGCGCGAGCTGTACCTGAAGGGCTTTGCGATCGCGGTGCGGGAGGCCCAGCCCGGGACGCTCATGACCTCCTACAACATGCTCAACCACACCTACACCGCAAACCGCCATGACCTTATCTGCGACATCCTGCGCTGCGAGTGGGGATACAAAGGGCTTGTCATGACCGACTGGTCGAGTACCAACGAAAAGGCCGCGGATCCAGCAGCCTGCATGCTGGCGCAGAACGATCTCATCATGCCGGGCACCCCGTTTGACCGGGGCGCGCTGGAAAAGGCCGTCACAGAAGGGAGACTCTCAAGAGAGCAGATCCTTCCCTGCGCGATGCGGGTGCTGCACCTTGTCAAGGAAGGGCTTCCCGCCCTGGACGCCGCTGCCGCAAAGGAAGAAGAGGAAGTGGGAGATGAAAACTGACAGCCAAAAAGCCGGGCATCCCACAGATCACCCTGCAGCCAAAGAGCATCCTGACCGCGATCCGTTTTGACTACTCGATCGTCCCAAACATTTTTATTATCGTCACCGCTCTGGTGTGCCCCTGGTCTGCAAGGGCAGACGGACACCTGGAACGGGAAGCAGAAAGAAGAGAACAGGGAGAACACTGCATCATGAACTATGATTTGAAATCCATCACCATCCGGCAGATCCTCGAAGATCCCGGCCTGAAAGAAGTGGTTGACCGCGTGATGCCGGGCCTTGTGGACCAGGCCGCTGCCAATCCCATGGCGGCCACCATGTCCCTGAACACGCTGGTGTCCTACTCGGGACTTCCAAAGACTGCGATTCCCGCACTGGAGAAAGCGCTTGTTGCCTACGGCGCAGGGCGGGGCCTCACAGAGGCGGAACAGAAGGCAATCCTGCGGTATCAGAAGATTGCAAAAGAGGATGAAGTCCACTGGGCGCAAAAGAAAGAAAAACCGGAGGTGCCGCCCCGCAGCGCGATTACCCCCGGAAAAATCTGGACCGACACGAAGGGAGAGCGCATCCAGGCCCACGGCGGAGCCCTGACCTTTGAGGAGGAGTGGTTTTACTGGTACGGGGAGAACAAGGAGCACACCACGGGGACCGATGCGATCTGGACCTGGGGCATCCGCATGTACCGCTCTCGGGACCTCTATAACTGGGAGGACCTTGGGCTTGTCATCCCGCCGGTTTTGGACGATCCATCCTCGCCCCTCTACCCGGAGCAGCACCTGGACCGGCCCCACATCCGAAAGAGCCGCGAAACCGGAAAGTACGTCGCCTGGATCCGTCCCTCCGGCGGGGTCTTCGTAATCCTCACAGCCGACCGCCTGACAGGGCCCTATGAGATTGTCAAAACAGGCTTTCGGCCGCTTGGGGATCCCGTCGGGGACTATGACATCATCGAGGACGGGAAGACCGGGAAGAGCTTCCTCTTCATGGACTGCGGCCACACGAAGGTCTGCGGATATGCGCTTTCGGGGGATCTCCTCTCCGTGGTTTCCCGGGTCTCAGTGCAGTACGAAAACAGAAGGCCGCCGCTTTGCCGGGAGGGGATTGCCCTTGGCGCACGCGGCGGAAAGTACTACATGCTCTCCAGCAGCATGACGGGGTACCTTCCCAACAAGAGCGATGCCGCCGTCTCGGATTCCCTCACACAGCCCTTTGTCTCCGTGGGCGACCCCTACGTCGGGGATCCCACCGGCACCTCCTTCCACAGCCAGTTCACCCAGTGCTATCCCGTGCCTGGGACGGACACGGTGATTGTCCTTGCCGATCGGTGGGTGCCGGGGCACATGCTGGACGCTAGGCAGCAGGACGCAATGCTGCGCTGCATCGAGAAGACCTACGATCCGGAACACGTGAAGGTGAGCAAGGAAGAACAGGAGGCGTTTGAAAAGCTCCCCATGCTGGAGAGTGCGGACACAAGGGTGGCGGACTACGTCTGGCTCCCTCTTTCGTGGAAGGACGGCCGCCCGGTCCTTGTCTGGCAGGATGCCTGGACCATCCGTTGACGCAATCTCGCAGAAAAGAAAAAGGAAACGCAAATCTGCGATAGGATCTGCCCCGGGAAAGCTACTAGAATCCGGGACAGAAATCACAAGAGGCCCTGCAAAAAGCGCGCAGGGCATGGAAAGAAGGAAATGCGATGGAAGAGAAGAGTTTTCTCAATTCCTATGACAACACAGACGAACTGCTGAAGCAGTTCCCGGTGGAGCATCCGACCCCGGTGACCACCGAAATGGAAAAGCGGATTCAGAACCGCCTCCTCACGGGATTCGCGAACTGGAACCGCGGGTTTGACGCCTGGAAGGCCTGGGGAGATGTCCTGTACACCCCGGAATCCCTCTACAACGTCCACAGCGTCCACTTAACGCTCAGGGAGTACCAGACCGCCATGTATGGAACGCTCCGTCGTGCGGACATCCAGATGGGCGCCTTTCACCACATGCTGGTGTGTGACTCCTGGTGCGCAATCCGCTATGAGATCACAACAACGCCAAGGGGCGGTGGGGATACTACCCGGGATACCGTCATGGAATTTGTCCACTTCGGTGACTTCGGCAGAGAGCTCGGCACCCGCGTCATTGAGGGCTGGGCCGGCACCCGTGGAAAAGACTATGAGATGCTGACCATGCTGCAGACAAAGGAGGAGAAGGAGGCGCAGGCAAGAGCCCAGAAGGAGATCCTCTCCTGGAAGAATCCGGACTCCGAAGACCTCTCCCAGAGGTACCCGGTGCTGCACCCGACAAAGGTTTTAGGCGCGCAGGAAGAGGCGATGCAGCAGCTGATCCTGTCCTCCTTCGATGCCTGGAACACCGGGGATGCTTCCTGGGGCGATGCGCTCTCCGAGAACCTCACCGCCCACTTTGATGACCGGGATGAGGATAAGGCTTCCTACCTTGCGGGAAGAAAGCGGGAAGAGGAGAAGGTTTCCACAAAGCGCCTGTACTTTGACAGCATGCTCCTTGCGGGAGACATGGCGGCAATCCACTACCGGACGGCCCTGACCGATCGGGCGACCGGGGAGAGGACGCCGGGTGAGAGAATGCAGTTTCTGCGCTTTGCGGATGAGAATGGAACGTTGAAGATCCAGGAGATTTGGACCAAGTGAAAGGAGACATCATGACACTGGAAGAGCGGCTTGCAATGCACAAAAAGATGGCAGAGGCCTACTGGAGCGCCTACAAGACCAGGAACGTAGAGGATGGGGCAAAGTATGAAGACTGGGTGTTTGCACCCCACGCAACCTACTGGTCCCCGTATTTTGGCAACAACGTGATCGATCTCGACAACAACCCGATGTCGGTGCAGAAGAGCGCCACCATGGAGGCAGCGACCTACTCGGTGACGATGCCGGACTGGGCCCCTCTGGACTGCCGCTGCTGGCCCTCGGATCGCGGGTTTGTGATGCTGACCCACTTTGGCGGCCACACGCCGGACGGGGTGCTGCACGACTTCTACGCCTACGGCTTTGTCGACACGAACGAGAAGGGGGAGATCACCCACTGGGAGACCCACGTGAGCCCCGAGTACAACGACTTTCTGGACGTGGCGATCGGCGTGCACGGCCCCTTCAAGAATGGTGCCGGCGAGTACATGCAGGCCGTGGCAAAGCGCATGCAGGAGAAGGGCGTTCAGATCCACCTGCAGTGAGTCTCACTCCCCCCGAAGGCGCGCCCGGTAGGACGTGGGCGACTCCTTCAGATAGCGCTGGAAGAGGGTCGTGTAGTAGCTCGGCGAGTTGAACTGATACATGCTGCAGATCTCCTGCACCGGAAGGTCGGTGTTGACGAGCATCCTGGCAGAGGCCTCGATCCGCTTTCTCTGTGTGTACTGGGCGATGGTCTCACCGGTCTCCTGGCGGAACCGCCTCGAAAGGTAGTAGGCGGTGTAGCCGCAGGCGCGTGCCAGATCCTCCAGAGTGATCTTCTTCGTCAGGTTCATGTCGATCATATCGATGCACTGGTGGACCGGACGCGAATAGGGAGTCTTTGCCCGGTAGGCGTGGACACGCTCCGCAAAGTCCTGCACAATGGTCTGCCCGAGATCCGCGCACTGGCCCATGTCTGCGCAGTCCTCCACCGCGTCCACGTACCGATCGCACATCGAGTAGGCGGTCTCCGCAGGGAGACCCCCGGAGATCGCGGCCCGGCTTGCCAGGGCGATCAGAGTGATCATCGAGTCCTTGGCGGCCCGTATGTTGTCATTTCGGCGGGAGCGGACGCCGGAGCTGATGAGTGCAGCCGAATCCAATGCCGCCTGAAAATCCATGCTGCCGGTGCGGATCGCATCGAGCAGCATGTTTTCGACCTGCTGCACCCCCGCATGAAGGAGCTCCCCCTCCTCCTCATCCACCGACCCGCGGTGCTGCCCCCGGTCCGGGACCCTTGGCCTTCGGATCTGGGACATCGCCGCCTTGGTGCCAGTGAGGCATTCGTGGAGCATGAGGGCATACGCAAAGAGCACGTTGGAGGGAATCGTCGGGATCTCCTCCAGCGCCGCAAAGACGCGGCGGCGGATCTCCACGGTGTGCTGCTGGGAGTCAACAATGTGCCGCATCTTGCGCTGGGAGGACTCGTTCATGTAGATCGGGCCCATGACGATGACCCGGTCCCCGAAGAAGTCACAGATCCACTGGAGGCTCACCTCGTTGGAGAGAATGCAGACGGTCCGCTCCTTCTCGGTGTTGAGATAGTACTGGAGAGAGGCGTAGGCCCGGCTGAAGCGAAAGAAGTACTCCTGCAGATCGTCCACCGGGGGCGTCGCGTGGGCAGCAAGTGTACTGCCGTGAAGCTCATATTCCCAGAAGCGGACATTGCTGCAGCTCTTCACCATCTCCTGGAACAGCGCAAGGCGCTGCCTTGTCTCTTCCTCCGAAAACGTCGATTTATCCATGCTGCACCTCCCATTGCGTTGTAAAAATATCATAACATACCAAAAGGAAGCCCTGCTGCCGGAACTTGTTCCAGTGCAGGGCTTTCCCTTGTCATTCCTCGCTGTCCGCGTCTGCAAACTCCGCAGGAGACCAGGCATCCCGCCAGGGGATGGTGACCTGCCCGTCAGGATGCGCTTCGTCCGGCTCCGTAAACTTTATCGGGAGCCAGACGTAGTCTGCCACGGAGGTGTTCCTCGTCGCATCACCGAAGATCCGAAGAAGGTCCTTCTGCGGCAGATGATGCCTTGCAGCGATCGCGGTGATCTCATCCCGCCGCCCGGTGAAGGCGGCCTCGTAGATTTCCTGGTAGATGCCGGCATCCAGATCCATGGCACCCGGCACCCAGCGGTCCGCCAGGGCGATGTAAAGGTCCTTTTTCCCAGGCACGTGGAACACCGAGGAGATCTGGGAGTGGAACGAGGTGCCGGTGGGATCGTCCGGGTGGGGATTGCCCAGCACCGTATACGGCCCGTGCCAGGTGCCTGCTACGGCGATCTCGCTGGGATTGGGGAGATACCCCGTCGTTCCGGAGGTCACAAGATAGTGCTTTCCCCGCCGCACAAAGTGTGGCGTGCCCTCCCGGACATAGGGCGGATTGGGATGGGGAAAGTGGGTGCTGTAGCAGCCCGTCACATCCGTGTAATCCTGGGTCAGGTCCGCACAGATGGTCTCACTATGGACCCGCTCGAAGTAGCAGTAGGCCTTCCCGTCCGGTGCCACGGCGAGGTCAAAATCCCCCGCGTTCATACCAAGTGGCCGCAGGTTCTTCCGAACCATCGTGTAGGGTCCCGTCAGATGGTCGGCGGTGAGCACCGTCAGTGCCTGCCCGGCGGGGCCGTTCATCACCTTCAGCCAGCAGACGTATTTCTTCGTGAACCGGTTGTAGATGATGTGCGGCCGATCCATCTGGGCTTTGGGGTAGAGGGGAGAGGCGGGGTCGTCCTCGTCCGGCGGGATGATAAGCCCCAGGTCCTCCCAATTCATCAGATCCTTCGAGCGGTAACAGCGCACACCCCAGTGCCAGATGCCGTTTTTGCCGTCGGTCTTTTCCTTGTTCTCCCCGTACCAGTAGTAGGTCCCGTCCTCGTAAAACAAAGACGCGCCGTGCGCCTGAATCCGGTGCCCGGAAGTGTCAAGCCATACCTTTCCAGGTCTGATCATGGTTTCCATCGCAGTACCTCCTACAAAATCCAGTCATGTTCCTCTGCGCCGTCCGAAAGGACAAGGCCTTCCGGCAGCTCGGTTTTCAGATCACAGGTGTCATCCGCCCGTTTTTTCCAGGATACGAAGACCTCTCCCTTCGGGGTTGCCACAGATCCCTCTGCAGAGCTGAGGTGCCCCATGACCGGGCGGATCTGTGCTTTTCCATACCCCGGGGAAGCGGGCCGCACCCCGAGATAGACGCTGGGGAGCTCATACAGAAGCGCCGCGCCCCAGGCGTGGCAGTCGGAGCGCGCATCGGTGTCGTTTTCCACGCAGGTTGTAAGATGCTGGGCAAGCATCCTCCTCCAGAGATCCCAAACGCCCTCTGCCCGCTCGTACCAGCCGGCCTTTTCCAGGGCGCGGAAGAGGTAGAACGAAAAGGCGACAGAGGGCTGAGCGATGCCCTCCCTACCGAGTGTTTCCTGCAGGAGGCGTTTTCCCTCCGCAGCATTTACAAGGCCCGTCAGGATCGCAAAGACCTGGCAGTGGACGCTGTATGCACTGGTTCCGGGGCCGTCCTGGTAAAGGCCGTTCTCCCCGACAGCAGACGCTTTGATGGCCAAAGAGAGCGCTTCTGCCCGATCTCTCCAGAGCCCCTCGAGGTCCGGGAGATTGACAAAGCGGGCAAGACGCTCCGCGGCCTGAAGGCCGTAGAGATACAAAAGGCTTTCCATGGTGAGCTGGCCGGTTCCCTCCGCCGTTGCCCCCGGCACGCCGGTGCCTGCGGTCCAGGCCATGCTCCAGTCGATAAAGGACCAGTAGGGCGCCCGGTACAGCGGACCGCCGACCTTTCCGACAAGGCCGTTCTCCCCAAGGTGCCCATCAAAGAAGTCGAGCACCCCTGCAATCGCCGGCAGATGCCGGCGCACCAGGGCGGGATCTCCGAAGTACATCATGTGGTCGTAGACCATGAGGACGTAGTAGATCGAAAAGCCGGGGATCACGTTGGAGCGGGTCGCCGGAGCACAGCTGTTAATACACCCGTCCGGCCGCTGGGAGAGCCGGAAGGCCTCCATCGCCTGCCGGGCCAGGCGGTCGTCTGCGGAGACGGCATAGGTGTAGAGAATCTCGGAACGGGAATCCATGGCGTACTGGAGCTGCTCGTAGAACGGGCAGTCAAAGTACGTCTCGTGCATGCAGCGCGAAAGCGAGCGAAGGGAGATATCCCAGACCCCGGCAAAGTCGGGATCGGAAGCTTTGGCCGTTGTCCGAACGGTGAGCGGATATCCGGTTGTCGTATAGGTGAGGGCGCGGATGGAGACCGGATCATCCCCCGCTTTCACGCGAAGCTGCAGAAACCGGAAGGTGGAAAACCAGAACGGCTCATACACTTCCGGGTCGTCCTTCGTGCCGCAGCCCGCGGCCACGTAGGTGTCCGCAGGCCCAAAGAGAACGCCCTTTTGATAGTCCGTGCGGTCGCCCTTTACCGGGGGCTGTGCCATCTCGCCAAAGGGGGTCTTGCGCGGGGGCTGCGGATAGCAGTAGCACTCAGAGGGAAGAAGGGCAATCTCGGCCCCCTTTCCGCCCTCGATCGCAAGATGGAGATACCCGCACTGCAGCACCTTGGCGGAGACCTCCACCACGCGCTCGGTGTGGGCAGGGACGATCAAAGGTCCTTCGCCGCGGACAAGTGCCATGGCATCCTCTCCCGCGGGGACCGGCTTTCCACCCTGCCGCTCGCAGACGACTCCCGCAAAGCGGGCCGGCTCGTGGGCAAGGGGCGGGATCTGGCGGGGCAGAAGATGAAACGGGCTGTCGGAGAGGGAGATTGCAAGAAACGAGTAGGGCTTTGCCGGGGAGAAGTCCTTCCCGTCAAAGCCCGCCCTCTTCCAGCCAAAAAGGGCAGGGTCGCCTGTCACCTGTTCCATCGCGTGGATCGGCGCAGGCCGGAAGGGCTCCCCGGTGATCTCTACATTCCTTGCGACATGGCAGGTCCAGCCATCTGTACGGATTCCGTCGACATAGAGGCAGGGCCAGGGCGTCCGAAACAGGGCGTTGTTCCTTTTTGCGGGATCCTCCGGATACCGGAGCACTGCAAAGGCAAGAACGCAGGAGGTTTTGTGCGCCGCATCCAGGTAGGCGGCAAGATCAAAGCGGTCACAGAACCAGTCCGTCCGCGTGCCGCCCTTTTGCGGTCCCTCCTGCAGAAAGGTGCCGTCGACAAAGAGCTTGTACCGGTCGCTTGCGGTAACGGAAAGCGGTGCCTTCAGTTCCTCCCGGGACACCTCCCTTCGAAACAGGACGATGCGCGGCACAGCTTCGTCCTCTTTTGTCCAGTCCGCAGTCCACATCCAGCTGGTATCCGAACGATTTCCCATACATCCTCCTTTTTTGACAAGTAAGTGCATTGTCAATGGCATTGTATGGAGAAGGGTGGGAGATGCGTTATCGTATATTTGCTTTTGCTATCGCGTATTTGTGTACAGGAGGGAATCTCCCGGATGCGGCAACTGTCAATTTTCCCACCTTTTTCTCTTCTTCCTATCGAAATCTGTCCAGTTTTCACAAATGTTTGCCGCAGAGAAACATTTGTCTTTTCTTGGCGGACAGCTGTGATACAATATTTCCTGTCGCGTAAGAAAAAACTTCATCGCGGCAGTCTGTTTTCAGAGAGGGAGAACAAAATATGTCAGCATTCAAAAAGCACGTTGCCGCTATCGCGAGGTGTTACACCCAGTCCAGCCTGATCCTGCGGATTGTGATCGGTCTGGTGATCGGTGCCTTCCTCGGCGTCTTCGTCAAGAACTGGACGTTTCTGGGCGTGCTGGGAGATCTGTTCGTGGGCGGCCTCAAGGCCATGGCCCCGATTCTGGTCTTTGTCATCGTGTCCGCAGCCCTTGCCCAGTCGAGGTCGCGCCTTGACTCCCGGTTCGGAACTGTCCTCTTTTTATACCTTCTGACCACGCTGGACGCTGCGGTGCTCGCGGTCTTTACGAGCTTTGCATTCCCGCAGAAGGTCGCCCTGCAGAGCGCCTCTGAGGGGCTGACGGCCCCGCAGGGTCTCGGGGAGGTCTTCTCGACCCTCCTCTCCAACCTGGTGGCGAATCCCTTCTCGGCAATCACAAACGGCAACTACATCGGGATCCTCTTCTGGGCGGTGCTCTTTGGCCTTGCGATGAAGCGCATCGCAAGCGCAGAGAGCAAGACCTTCATGGTGAATGTCTCCGATGCGGTCTCCCAGATCGTGCGCTGGATCATCGGCTTTGCGCCGTTTGGCATCTGCGGTCTGGTGTACACGAACGTGTCCACCAACGGCCTCTCGATCTTCCAGGACTATGGAAAGCTCTTGGCACTCCTTGTCGGCACCATGCTTTTGCAGGCCCTTGTGGTGGCGCCCTTTATCGCGTTTTTGTTCCTGCACCGCAATCCCTATCCGCTGCTTTTCCGGTGCCTTCGGGAGTCCGGCGTGACGGCCTTCTTTACGAGGTCCTCCGCGGCCAACATCCCGGTCAACATGGCCCTTTGCGAAAAGCTCGAGCTCGATAAGGACATGTACTCGGTGGCCATCCCATTAGGTGCCACCATCAACATGGACGGCGCCGCGATCACGATCACGGTCATGACCCTTGCCGCTGCCAACACCCTGGGGATTCAGGTCTCGATTCCCGCGGCGATTGTGCTGTCATTCCTGTCCGCCCTTGGTGCCTGCGGCGCCTCCGGCGTTGCCGGCGGGTCCCTCCTTCTCATCCCGATGGCCTGCTCCCTCTTTGGGATCTCCAACGACATCGCGATGCAGGTCGTCGCCGTGGGCTTTATCATCGGCGTCGTGCAGGACTCGGTGGAGACTGCGCTGAACTCCTCGGGAGACGTGATGTTCGCGGCCACCGCGGACTACGCGCAGCGCATCCGGGAGGGAAAACCTCTGCCGGAATTCATGCAGACGAAAAAGGAGAAGGCAGCGGCGAAAGCCCACTCCTGATTTGCATTCCGGGGTTCCATCCCCTACAATGCTCCCTGAATACTTTTTGAGACGATCTGAAAAAAGAGGAGATTTCCATGGCGCAGCTCTGGGGCGGCAGATTTACCAAACAGACCAGTTCCATCACGAAGGAACTGGGCGATTCCATCTATTTTGACAAGGCTCTCTGGAGAGAGGACATCACGGGCAGCATTGCCCACGCGAAGATGCTGGGCCGGCAGGGGATCCTCACAAAGGAGGAGTCGGATCACATCGTGGCGGGCCTGCAGTCCATCTATGACGATCTGGACGCGGGAAAGCTTACGATCTCCAATGACTTTGAGGACATCCACAGCTTTGTGGAGGCAACCCTGATCGACCGCATCGGAGATGACGGAAAGCGTCTCCACACCGGACGCTCCCGGAACGACCAGGTTGCCCTGGACATGAAGCTCTTCACAAGAAGTGCGATTGACAGCGTTGCCAGGGAGGTCCTTCTACTCGAGGACACGATCCTCGATATCATGGACAAAAACCGGGATACCTTCATGCCGGGCTTTACCCACCTGCAGAAGGCACAGCCTGTGACGCTTGCCCACCACTTCGGCGCCTACTTCGAGATGTTTCGCCGGGATTTTTCAAGACTTTCCGACTGCAGAGCGCGGGAAAACTACTGCCCCTTAGGAAGCGGCGCCCTGGCCGGCACCACGTATCCCCTGGACCGGGACTATGTGGCCAAAGAGCTTCACTTTACAGGGCCCACGGCCAACTCCATGGACTCGGTCTCCGACCGGGACTTTCTTCTGGAGTTTCTGTCCGACCTCTCCATTCTGATGATGCACCTCTCAAGGCTCTCGGAGGAGATCTGCATCTGGAACACCAACGAGTACCGGTACGTTGAGCTCGATGACGCCTTCTCCACCGGCTCCTCGATCATGCCCCAGAAGAAAAACCCCGATTTTGCGGAGCTGACAAGGGGCAAGACCGGAAGGGTCTACGGAGATCTCATGGCACTCCTCACCGTGATGAAGGGTCTCCCCCTTGCCTACGACAAGGACCTGCAGGAGGACAAGGAGCCGGTGTTCGACGCGGTGAGGACCGCGAAGGGATGCCTGGAGATGATGCGGGGCATGCTCTCGACCGCAACGTTCCGCAAGGATGTGATGGAGCGCTCCGCAAAGCACGGCTTTACCAATGCCACCGACGCGGCGGACTACCTGGTGAACAAGGGGGTTCCCTTCCGGGATGCCCACGGCATCGTCGGGCAGCTCGTTCTGTACTGCATTGACAACAGCAAGGCGCTGGACGATCTCTCCCTGGAGGAGTTCCACCGCTTTTCCGATGTATTTGATTCCGATATCTATGATGCGATCTCGTTAAAGACCTGCGTCGAGAAGCGCCTGACCAAGGGCGCCCCCGGCGAGAAGGCGATGGAAGAGGAGATTGCGCAAAGCAGGGCATGGCTCCGGGAGGCTGAAAAATCCCTTCCGGTTCAGGCATAACAAAAACCACATGGAGGCTATGATGGAGAAATTACGAGTTGGCGTACTTGGCGGCACCGGCATGGTCGGTCAGAGATTCATCCAGATCCTGGAGCACCATCCCTGGTTTGAGGTGGCAGAGATTGCCGCCTCCGGCAGGAGCGCCGGAAAGACCTACGGCGAGGCCGTGGAGGGCAGATGGAAGCTCGACGGCACCGTCCCCGAGGCAGCCGCGAAGATCGTGGTGAAGGACGTGGCGGATGTCGAGTCCGTGGCACAGGATGTGGACTTTGTCCTCTCCGCCGTCAACATGTCCAAGGACGAGATCCGTGCGATCGAGGAAGCCTATGCAAAGACCGAGACCCCGGTGGTCTCCAACAACTCCGCGCACCGCTGGACTCCGGACGTGCCGATGATCATCCCGGAGATCAACCCCGAGCACACCGAGGTCATCCCTTATCAGAAGAAGCGTCTCGGCACCACCAGGGGCTTCATCGCCGTCAAGCCCAACTGCTCGATTCAGTCCTACACGCCTGCCCTGGCAGCCTGGAAGGAGTTTGAGCCCTATCAGGTGGCAGCAACCACCTATCAGGCAATCTCCGGCGCCGGCAAGACCTTCAAGGACTGGCCCGAGATGGTCGGCAACATCATCCCCT
>JBJEYC010000163.1:0-2480 GCA_051886435.1 Lachnospiraceae bacterium | reverse complement strand
ACCGGTAAAACCGGTATCCCGCCTCTGCCATGCTCCGGCAGTCCACCAGGAAAATGACTGGTTTCCCGTGCCTTAAACCGACCTTTTTTGCTGTCTCCCTGTCACCGGAGAGGTGGACATAGAGTCTTCCCATGGGAAGAAGACCCTCACGAAGAATCGCTGGCACCGATTTCTCCGCTGTGCCATGCCAGAGATGATCCGGTGGAACCACCTCTGCCAGTTCCACATCCACCGGCACCGAGTGGCCCTGGTTTGCCCGGATCTTCGTATGATCTTCGTTAAAGGCATACCGGGTCTTTTCATCGGTCCGCACGATCTCCTCGAGGAGCGCCCGGTCAATCCTGTGCTTTCCGGTCTTATTGATGCCTTGGATCAGCTCCTCCACATCTGCCCAGCCGTGGGCATCCAGCGTGATACCCGCATCCTCGGGATGATGCCGCAGAATCCGGGAGAGAAATCTGCTGGTTCTTGTGCGTTCATCTTGGCCTGCCACATCTGCCTCCCCTGCCGGCCTGTTCCCTGCCGGCTATATGCTTGTCAGTTTTCCCGCTAGATAGGCCTGCAGTCCTGCCTGGGTGCTGCCGTCAAAGAGAAAGCAGCGGATTCCGGCCTCCTTCAAAAGGTGCGCTGCCATAGGTCCCACCTCCCTGCAGATCACCACGTCCACCTGCAGTTCTTTGAGCTGCCGGATGACGGACTGTGTCTTCGTGTCCTGGATCGACAGCATGTTTTTGCGCACCATGCGCTTTTTCTGCACGGTGTAAAACATGAAGTAGTCTGTCTTCTCCAGGATCGGGATGTTTTTTCCTCCCTCGTATCCCACTGCAACGAATTCCGTAAGGGGTGTCTTTTGCAGGATCACCCGATCGTCCCGTTTTCCAAAAAGCATATCCTGTCCTCCTGATATATGCCTCTAATTTTAGTACGTTGGTCAGTACCCGGCAATCATCCCACCCACAAGAATTTCGCGTCCTGACTGCAACCTTCCGGCAGATCCTGTTGTCTTACTAAGTGCAGGACGATAAAACATGTGATATCGATGCAGACAGAAACCAAAGAAAGCAGACGACTTATGAAAGACGCAGAGATCATAGAACTGTATTGGAAGCGGGATCAGCAGGCCATCCGGGAAACACAGAACAGCTATCAGCGGTACTGTGGCAGAATCGCAGCAAATCTGCTCGCAAGTTTTGAGGACCGGGAGGAGTGCCTGAACGACACCTGGCTGCAGACCTGGAACTCAATTCCCCCGCAGCGGCCGGACAGCCTGAAGGCCTACGTGGCAAAGATCACACGGAATCTAGCGCTCAACAGGATCAAGCACGACCGGGCGGGGAAGCGCTCCACCGGGGAGGCAGACGCCTCCTTCGAGGAGCTCGAGGAACTCGAGAGCTTTTCCTCTGACAGCGTAGAGGACCAGATCGGGGCCAAGGCCATTGCCGGGGAGATCAACGCCTTTCTGGCAACCCAGCCCCTGGAGAAGCGGAAAATCTTTGTGCGGCGGTATTTCTACTTCGACAGCATCCAGGAGATTGCAAAGCTGTACCAGGTGAAAGAGAGTACCGTCAAGTCGACGCTCCTTCGAATGCGCAGGGAACTGGCAAAGCGTCTGGACACAGATATGGGAGGCATCAGATGAACAAGACAAAAATAGCAGAGGCGATGGGAGAGATCGACGATCGGTATATTCTCGAGGCAGATGCAGCACTGGCAGGGGCAAAACATCTCACATTCCCCCGGGCAGCCAGATGGGCGGTGGGGATCGCCGCGGCGCTGGCGATCTCCGTCCTGGTTCCCAATGTAAGCAGTCAGGCGGCCCAGACCCTGGGAAATCTGCCGGTGGTGGGCGCCTATTTCCGGCTCGTGACCTTCCGGGACTGGGACTATGAGGATGACAGCCACTCCGCCAGCGTCCACGTCCAGAACCTGGAGGCGGACGGTGCAGATTCTGAGAGCAGTGCGGCAGCTGCCGTATCCGCCATCAACCTCGACATGAACGCCATCACGGACCGTCTCACGGCAGAGTTCAAAGAGAGTGTCAAAGAGGATGGGTACACTGCCCTTTCCATCTCTACCGATGTGGTCACAGACAGCGCACGATACTACGCCGTGAAGCTCTCCACCTTCGTCTCGGAGGCCGACGGATACGAGGAGTCCCACTATTACACGATTGACAAGACAACTGGCGAGGAGGTAACGCTTGCTTCCCTGTTTGCCGGAAAAGATGACAGCTATCTCACAACGATCAGCGACGAGATCAAGAAGCAGATGAGAGAAAATCACGAGGCGGACAGCAGCAAGACCTACTGGCTGGACGATCCGCTGCTTGGGGATGAGAACTTCACCTCCATCACAGACAAGACCCAGTTCTACATCAACGCCGATGGGCGTCTGGTCATCGTCTTTGCGGAGGGCGAGGTGGCACCCATGTCTATGGGAGAGCAGCAGTTCGTTATGCCCGCATCGATCTGGCAGCAGGC
>JBJEYC010000162.1:1835-12253 GCA_051886435.1 Lachnospiraceae bacterium | reverse complement strand
ATTCTCTCCCGCGTGGACGATCTGGTCGCATGGGCCTCGGACATCAAGGAGTATGCCCTGCAGCAGGCGGTCAGCGGCAAGGAATGGCACGGCTGGAAGCTGGTCGAAGGCCGGTCCAACCGCAGGTACACCAATGAGGCCGCCGTCACGCAGGCGGTCAAGGAGGCAGGCTTCGATCCCTTTGAGCACAAGCTGCTCGGCATCACCGCCATGCAGAAGATGCTCGGAAAGGCCCGCTTCGACGAACTACTCACGGCTTACATCGAGAAGCCGCAAGGCAAACCCACGCTCGTGCCGGAAAGCGACAAGCGTCCGGCCATGAACACGGCAAAGAATGATTTTATGGAGGATTTTGACAATGAATAAGAACGTAAAACCCAGCAACCCCATGAAGGTTATCACCGGTCCCGACACCCGTTGGAGCTACGCCAACGTCTGGGAGCCCAAGTCCATCAACGGCGGCACGCCCAAGTACAGCGTGAGCCTGATCATCCCCAAAACCGACACCAAGACCCTGACCAAGATTAAGGCTGCCATCGAAGCCGCCTATAAGGAGGGCGAGGCCAAGCTGAAGGGCAACGGCAAGTCCGTACCCCCGCTGACCGCTATCAAGACTCCGCTCCGCGACGGCGACACCGAGCGTCCGGATGATCCGGCCTACGCGGGCTGCTACTTCGTCAACGCCAACGCCACCTCTGCTCCCGGCATCGTGGACGTGGACCGCAACCCGATCCTGACCCGCTCCGAGGTCTACTCTGGCGTGTACGGTCGTGCCAGCATCACCTTCTACGCCTTCAACAGCTCCGGCAATCGCGGCATCGCCTGCGGTCTGAACAACCTGCAGAAGGTCCGTGACGGTGAGCCCCTCGGCGGCAAGGCCAGCGCTGAGTCCGACTTCGCCACCGACGAAGACGACGATTTCTTGGATTAATGGAGGTAAAAGACAATGAATGAAATCATGATTTCCACCGTGCTGTGCAACATCCTCATCGGCTGCTTCTGCGTCGTCGTCCTGTCTTGGGCGGTGGTCGCCATCCAGACCGTGATCAACGACTTCCGGCGTGAGAAGCGTGAGGAAAAGAAGTCCGCGCAGGATGACGAGTACCATCAGGCGCGTATGAAGGCCCTGAAGTGAGTAACCGGGCTGGTGGTGCCAAGCTGCCGCCAGCCCACTTCTGACAAATGAGGTGACGATTATGGAACAACTGGTAAACACCGCAAATGAGCTGATTGCTGTCATCGTGAACTATGCTGCCTTCTTCATCATTTACGGAGCGATCTTCTACTTCATCGGCGCTGTGATCTATCAGTTCCTCCGCGCTGTAGTCAAGAGGTTCCTCCCCACGTGGAAGCGCTGGTATCAGGCCATCCGCAGCAGGAAGCAGTGATCCAACCGGGCGACAGGGTGTTTTCTCTGTCGCCCTTTTCAGGAAGGATGGAATATCTATGAAAACCCTATCAATCGATATCGAGACCTACAGCGACGTCCCGCTCCAGAAAAGTGGTGTGTACCGTTACTGCGAGTCTCCCAATTTTGAAATCCTGCTCTTCGGGTACAGTGCGGACTCTGGCCCGGTGCAGGTGGTGGATCTGGCCTGCGGCGAGAAAATCCCCGCCGATGTGCTGGACGCTCTCACCAACGATGCTGTGACTAAGTGGGCCTTTAACGCCAGCTTTGAACGGGTCTGCCTGTCCCGCTATCTTCGGGATCTGGGGATCAGCCTTGATCCCTTCCATGACAAACATCCTCTCTCGCAGGAGATGGCCCTCTTCCTGAACCCGGAAGGCTGGCGCTGCTCAATGGTCTGGGCGGCTACGATGGGCCTGCCGCTCTCCTTGGAAGGCGTCGGTGCCGTGCTGGGGCTGGAAAAACAGAAGCTGACCGAGGGCAAGGAGCTGATCAAATTCTTCTGCCAGCCCTGTGCGCCTACGAAGGCCAACGGACAGCGTACCCGGAACCGCCCCTTCCACGCGCCGGACAAATGGGACGCCTTCAAGCGCTACAACATGCGCGACGTGGAGACTGAGATGGGCATCCAGCAGAGGCTGGCTAAATTCCCGGTCCCGGATCAGGTCTGGGAGGAATACCACATCGATCAGGAAATCAACGACCGTGGCGTCCGGCTGGACATGGAGCTGGTCCATGCCGCCATCGACATGGATACCCGCTCCCGGCAGGAGCTGACCACCGCCATGAAGCGGATGACCTCTTTGGAGAACCCCAACAGTGTGCAGCAGATGAAGCAGTGGCTTTCGGACAACGGCATGGAGACCGAGTCACTCGGCAAGAAGGCCGTGGCGGAGCTTTTGAAGGATGCCCCGGCGGAGCTGCGGGAGGTGCTGTCCCTGCGGCAGCAGCTTGCCAAGTCCTCCGTCCGGAAATACCAGGCGATGGAGAACACCGTCTGCTCCGACAGCCGTGCCCGTGGGATGTTCCAGTTCTTCGGCGCTGCCCGGACAGGCCGGTTTTCCGGGAGGAACATCCAACTGCAAAATTTGCCTCAGAATCATCTTCCGGATCTCGCCGAAGCCCGTGCCCTTGTTCGCGCCGGTGACTTCGACGCCGTGAAGCTCCTGTATGAGGATGTGCCGGACACACTTTCTCAGCTGATCCGCACCGCGTTCATCCCCAGAGATGGTGCGCAGTTTCTCGTGGCCGACTTCTCCGCCATCGAGGCCCGCGTCATCGCCTGGTACGCCGGGGAGACGTGGCGGCAGAAGGTCTTCGAGCAAGGCGGCGACATCTACTGCGCCAGCGCCAGCCAGATGTTCAAGGTTCCCGTGGAAAAGCACGGGATCAATGGCCACCTGCGGCAAAAGGGAAAAATCGCGGAGCTGGCCCTCGGCTACGGCGGCTCCGTCGGCGCTCTGAAGGCGATGGGTGCCATCGAAATGGGCCTGGCCGAGGAAGAGCTCCCGCCACTGGTGGACGCCTGGAGGCAGTCGAACCCCCGGATTGTGGAATTCTGGTGGGCTGTAGACCGTGCGGTCATGGAGGCCGTGCGGTATAAGCATTCCACCAGCAGCTACGGGCTGACCTTTTCCTGCCGGAGCGGGATGCTGTTTATCACGCTGCCCTCCGGAAGGAACCTTGCCTATGTGAAGCCGAAGATCGGCACGAACAAGTTCGGCGGCGAGTGTATCACTTATGAAGGTGTCGGTGCGACGAAAAAATGGGAGCGACTGGATTCCTACGGCCCCAAGTTCGTAGAGAACATCGTGCAAGCCACCGCCCGCGACATTCTCTGCTACGCCATGCGCACGCTTCGGTGCTGCTCCATCGTGATGCACATCCACGACGAACTGGTCATTGAGGCTGACCCGTGCATGTCGTTAGATGCTGTGTGTGATCAGATGAGCCGGACCCCGCCGTGGGCAAAGGGTCTGCTGCTCCGGGCAGATGGCTATGCTACACCTTTTTACAAAAAGGATTGATTTCAGTCCGCTCAAATCGGGCGTTCATCTCCAGTGGGAATTAGAGGTGGACGCCCTTTTCCTATGTCCGCCCGGAAAGGAGGAATCGCGTCATGACGATCAGCAAGTACAACAGCGAAGGCTATCCGGACCCAACCGCCCACGATGCCCTGACGGCTATTGAGCAGGAGCACCGCGCCCTTCGCGCCTTCCGGCCCATCGTGTACATCTGCTCTCCCTATGCCGGAGATGTTGCAGCCAACACCAAGGCCGCGAGACGCTACAGCCGCTTTGCTGTCGAAACCGGGTATATCCCCATCGCGCCGCATCTGTTGTTCCCGCAGTTTCTGAACGATGCCGACCCCGCCGAGCGTGAGCTTGGGTTGTTCTTCGGGAACGCCATCATGAGCAAGTGCTCAGAGGTCTGGGTATTCGGCAGTCGCATCTCTGCGGGCATGCAGGCAGAGATCAACCGCGCCAAGTGGAAGAGCTACCGCTTGCGCTACTTCACCGAAGACTGTCAGGAGGTTTGAGACTATGTATGAAATCAAGGAAAAGCGCCGTATGCTGCCGGACGGCACAGAGATCACAACCTATACCCGCGACGTGGTGAGCGCCAACATTCTCGAAGTGGAGGCTGGAACCACCGGCTTCATGGGCGGCGACACCGGCCACGGCGGACGCACCTATTTCCGCATTCAGGATGAGGGCAGCACAGACATGAAGATAAACACCTATGTCGACAGGTACGGCTGCAGAGGCTTCGAGGTCTTCCTCGGCGGCGACTGCGAACTTGAGACCACGATCCGCGCTCTCAAGTTCATCACCAAGGTGCTGGAGGATGAATCTCAGGAGGTGTACGACTGATGTTCACGATCTATAGCGCCGACGTTACCGGCAATCCCGGCAACTGCTCCTACCCGCACAAGCATGTCATTCTGGACGAGGCCAGCCTGAAGGAGGGCATCTGTCACGACTATGTATGCGCGGAGTACCGGAACAGCTACCGCAACGGTGACAACTTCATTGGCAGCGACTGCCTGCCGGTGGACTGTGACAATGACCATACCGAGGACCCTGCCGGTTGGAAGACGCCGGAGGATGTCATGGAGGCTTTTCCCGGCGTGACCTTCGCCATCCACTACAGCCGTTTCAACATGCGGGAGAAAAACGGGAAACCGGCACGGCCCAAGTTCCATGTTCTGTTTCCCATCGACTACATCACTGACGCGGCCCTGTACAGTGACATGAAGAAGCTGATCAATTCCATCTTCCCGTACTTTGACACCAAGGCGCTGGACGCTGCCCGATTCTTCTTCGGGACCAACGCTGCGGATGTCGCCATCTATCCGGGCCGCATGACCCTGACGGAGTTTCTGGAGGAGGATGCCTTCGACGACGATCTGCCGGATGGTCAGTACAACGGGAATACTGTCATTCCCGAAGGCAGCCGCAACGCCACCATGTCCCGCTTCGCCGGTCGTGTCATCAAGAAGTATGGGGATTCCGACGAGGCGTATCAGGCGTTCATGGACGAGGCGGTAAAGTGCGTCCCGCCGCTGGAGGCATCGGAGCTTTCCACCATCTGGCACAGCGCCCAGCGCTTCTTCGCCCGCATCCGGCAGCAGGACGGCTATGTGCCCCCGGAGGTCTACAACGATCCGGCCAGCTATAAGCCGGAGGATTATTCCGACGTCGGACAGGCCGAGGTGCTGTCCAAGTATTTCTCCAAGGAGCTGCGCTACTCCCCGGCAACCCATTTCATCCGCTACAGCGATCATTACTGGCAGGAGTCGGAGCCCGGTGCGCAGGCTGTTGCCCATGAGCTGACCCGACGCCAGATGAAGGAAGCCGGTCGGGACCTGCTCTCCGCGCTGGAGAAGATGAAGAACAGCGGTGCCCAGACCATTCTTGACGGCACCACCAAGAGCAAGGCCGAGCAGCTGATGAGTGATGAGCAGCTGCAGGCCTATCAGGAATTCCTCGCCGCGCAGGCCTACCGCGCTTTCGTCATCAAGCGCCGGGACTCCAAGAACATCACCTCCACGCTGAAGGAATCTCACCCGATGCTGGAGATCTCACCGAGGGATCTGGACGCTGACTGCTTTGCGCTCAATACCCCAGAAGCCACCTATGACCTGCGTCTGGGCATGGCCGGTGCACGGGAACACTCCCCGGAGGACTTCATTACGAAGATCACCTCCGTCACCCCCGGCTCGAAGGGCCAACAGATCTGGCAGGACTGTCTCGATCTCATCTTCCAGCGCAATCAGGAGCTGATCGACTACGTCCAGATGATCTGTGGTCTGGCCGCTATCGGCAAGGTCTATGTGGAGGCACTCATCATTGCTTACGGCGATGGTCGCAACGGCAAGTCCACCTTCTGGAACGCGATCTCCCGCGTGCTGGGGCTGTACAGTGGCAACATATCCGCCGACACCCTAACCGTGGGCTGCCGCCGGAACATCAAACCGGAGATGGCCGAGGTCAAAGGCAAGCGGCTCCTGATCGCCGCCGAAATGCAGGAAGGCGCAAGGCTCAATGACTCCACCGTCAAGCAGCTCTGCTCAACGGACGACGTGTTCGCGGAAAAGAAGTACAAGGACCCGTTTTCCTTCAAGCCCTGCCACACGCTGGTGCTTTATACCAATCACCTGCCGAGGGTCAGCGCCTCCGATGACGGTATCTGGCGCAGGCTGATTGTTATCCCATTCAACGCCAAGATCACCGGCAAAAGCGACATCAAGAATTATGGCGAGTACCTGTATGACAACGCGGGTGAGAGCATTCTGGCGTGGGTGATCGAGGGTGCCAAGAAGGTCATCGAGCTGGAGTACCAGATTCCCGTGCCGACGTGCGTGCAGGACGCGATCCGCGAATACCGCAGCCAGAACGACTGGTTCGGCCACTTCATCGAGGACAAGTGTGACACCGGCGATGACTATAAGGAAAGCTCCTCGTCCCTCTACCAGGCGTATCGGAACTATTGCATCGATACCAACGAGTATGTGCGCAGTACGGCGGACTTCTACTTCGCCTTGGAGAGCGCTGGCTTTGAGCGCGTGGTGCTGAACCGGAAGCGGTATTTCAAGGGCCTGCGTATCCGCACAGAGGACGATGCCGGAGATGATTTCCTGAAGTGAGGCCATGGGATGACAAGGTGTATCAAGGTCTTATACAAAAATTCTCTAAGGCCTATAAAAACAGCCCTAAGAAAAAGTTCTGAAATGGCATTGATACACCTTGCACGTCCCGGATTTAAGCCCTGATGGGAGGCAAGTATGAGAGAAAAACAGATCGAAAACAAGTTAACAATAGAGGCAAAAAAGCTCGGCGGGATTGCAGTGAAGTTCGTGTCTCCGAGCTTCGACGGAATGCCCGACCGCCTCGTTTTAATACCTGATGGCCATATCGCCTTCGTGGAACTGAAGGCCCCAGGTAAAAAGCCGCGCCCGCTCCAGCTCTCACGCCACCGGCTCCTGCGGTCACTGGGCTTCCGGGTATACGTCATCGACAGCGTGGAGCAGATCGGAGGGATGCTGGATGAAGTTCGCACCTCATGATTATCAGGCCTACGCCATCGACTACATCGAAACCCACCCCGTGGCTGCTGTCCTGCTCGATATGGGTCTGGGCAAGACGGTGATCTCCCTGACTGCCATCGCGGATCTGCTGTTTGACAGCTTCGTAGCCCATCGCGTGTTGGTGATCGCGCCGCTGCGTGTGGCCCGCGATACGTGGCCCGCCGAAATCGGCAAGTGGTCCCATCTGCAGCATCTGACCTATACCGTAGCTGTCGGCACCGCCAAGGAACGCCGCGCCGCCCTGATGAGAAGCGCAGATATCACGATCATCAACCGGGAGAACCTGAGCTGGCTGATCGAGGACAGCGGCTTTCCCTTCGACTACGACACCGTGATCGTGGACGAGCTCTCGTCCTTCAAGAATCACCAATCCAAGCGGTTCAAGGCCCTGCTTCGTGTCCGGCCCACGGTCAAGCGGATCATCGGCCTGACCGGCACACCCAGCTCCAACGGCCTCATGGACCTGTGGGCGGAGTTCCGGCTGCTGGATATGGGACAGCGTCTCGGACGCTTCATTACCCAGTACCGCAACACCTACTTCATGCCGGACAAGCGCAACGGCGAGATCATCTACTCCTACAAACCGCTGCCCTTTGCGGAGGACGCGATCTACCGGAAGATCTCGGACATCACGATCTCCATGAAGTCCACCGACCACCTGAAAATGCCGGATCTGGTCTCCACCCAGTATGAGGTGCATCTCTCCGACGCGGAGGCCGAGCGGTATGCGGATTTGAAGCAGGAGCTGATCCTGCAGCTGCCGGATGGCGAAGTCACCGCCGCCAATGCCGCTGCCCTCACTGGTAAGCTGGCGCAGCTGGCCAACGGCGCGATCTACGCCGACACCGGCGAGGTGGTTGAGTTCCATGAGCGGAAGCTGGACGCGCTGGAGGACATCATCGAATCGGCAAACGGTAAGCCTGTGCTGGTGGCCTACTGGTTCCGACACGACTTACAGCGGATCAGGAGCCGCTTCGATGTCCGAGAGCTGAAGTCCAGCAAGGACATCACCGACTGGAACAGCGGACAGATCCCCGTAGCGGTGATCCATCCCGCCTCCGCCGGTCATGGCCTCAACCTGCAGGCTGGTGGTTCCACTCTCGTGTGGTTCGGCCTGACCTGGTCCTTGGAGCTCTACCAGCAGACCAACGCCCGCCTGTGGAGGCAGGGCCAGAGCGCCGGTACCGTGGTGATCCAGCATATCGTCACCAAGGGCACCATCGACGAGCGCATCCTGAAGGCCCTGCAGGCAAAGGACAAAACGCAGGCCGCCCTGATTGAGGCGGTCAAAGCGGACCTGAAAATCTGATGACAACCTTCGAAAAAATTCGACAATCCGTGCCAATCCGAGAGGAACACTTATCGGAGGTACAAGGATGGACCCTTATCAGGAGCTTGCAAACGCCATCGTCCTGCAGGCAGTGAAGGATTACCGCATGACGGACGATGAGCAGGAACTGAGAGAAATCGAACGCTTCTTCCGTTCCGGCTGGTTTGGAGTGCTGACCAAAGTGGACCCAGACCTCCTGATCACAAACCTGCGGAAGGAGAAAAAGACGTATGACTACTAAGGCATATCTGGGTCAGGCGCGGTTTCTGGACATGCGGATCAAGTCAAAGATACAGCAGATCGATTCCCTGCGGGAGTTGGCTACCAGCTGCACGGCAGTGCTCTCCGACATGCCAAGGAACCCCAATCACGGCGCTTCTAAGGTGGAAAACTGCGTGATGAAGATCATCGAGGTTCAGGAAGGCCTGCAGGATGACATCAACGCGCTGGTGGAGCTGAAGAAAGAGATCATGTCCACCATCCATGCCGTGGAGGACGTGGAGCTTCAAACCCTACTGGAGAAACGATACCTCTGCTTCCTCTCCTGGGAGCGGATCGCCGTGGAGATGCATTACAGCATCCAGCATATCTACCGGATGCACGAGACGGCGCTTACCGCCGTAACGGAAATTCTCGATGGCCGCTCAGCATGAGAGGAAATGAGAGGGATTGAGAGTCGCCTCTTATGATAGGATTAAGATGCGAAAAATGAAGGTCAGGACCGGGAAACCGGCTCTGACCTTTTCTATTGGAGAGGCGGTGACGATGATGCCAAGGTTCCCGGACCATCCCTGCAGGCATCCCGGCTGCCCCAAGCTGGTGCCCAAGGGAAAGAAATACTGTGATGATCATATCACGATGCACCCGGAGGAAGTCCGGCCCGCTGCCGCCCGTGGCTACGGTGCCCGGTGGCAACGGCTCTCGAAGCTGTTCCTCCTCTCGCACCCGCTGTGCGCCAAGTGCCAGCGCGAAGGCAAGTACGTCAAGGCAACGGTCGTGGATCACATCCGTCCGCATCGTGGTGACCCGGTACTCTTCTGGGACCAGACCAACTGGCAGCCGCTGTGCAAACATCATCACGACGTGAAAACCCGCAGCGAAGATCAGTACCCGGTGTACCACTACTGATTCCGATGGGGAGGGGCGGTCAGAATCTCTGTGAGGCGACTTCTAAAAGACCGCCGCCCCCTCTTTTACGCAAAAAATCCGGTTCAAACAGGGTATTAACCCCAAGGCCATCGAAAGGACGGTGAAAGCATGGCGAAAGACGGAACGAACAGAGGCGGCAGGCGCGTCCGTGCGGGCGATAAACCGGATGCTCTTGCCGATAAAATTGCTCGTGGCAAGGCTGCGCAGGTCATGGATCTTCCGATCTCCGACCTTGATGGTGCGGATGACCTCGGCCCAGTTTCAGACCTAACCGGTGCGGACATGCCACACCCCAGCGACTACCTGTCCGCCAAGCAGCGCGACGGCGAGCCTCTCGGAGCGGACATCATCTTCAATGAGACTATCCGCTGGCTGAAGGAGCGCGGCTGCGACAGACTGGTGAATCCCCGGCTGGTGGAGAGCTACTCTGAGGCCTTCGCCAGGTATATACAGTGCTCGGAGGCGGTCAGCAACTACGGCCTCCTCGGCAAGCACCCCACCACGAAGGCCCCCATCGCCAGCCCCTTCGTACAGATGATGCTCAGTTTTCAGAAGCAGGCCAACCTGCTCTGGTACGAGATATTCGACATCGTGAAGCAGAACTGCACCACGGCCTACGAAGGCTCCCCGCAGGATGACGCGATGGAAAAACTGCTGAGAGCAAGGAGCAAGAACAGATGATAGAAAAAGTGAATCCGAGCCACCCGGACAAGGTGGCAGACCGAATCGCGGGTGCCATCGTGGACCTCGCATATAAAACAGAGCATGATCCCAAAATCGCTGCGGAGGTCCTGATCGGCCACGGCAAATGTCATGTGATCATCGAAACCACTGCTGTGCTCGACGAAGGCGCGATCACCGCCGCCATCCACCGCATTGCTGGCAATGTAGATCCGGACATCATGATCGTTCCGCAAGATGCGCACCTATCCGAAAACCAG
>JBJEYC010000162.1:0-1735 GCA_051886435.1 Lachnospiraceae bacterium | reverse complement strand
ATGTGGACACCGGCGCGACCAACCGGAAGCTCGGCAGCGATATGGCTGACTCCGTGACCGGCGGTGGCCTGCACGGCAAAGACCTGTCCAAGGCCGATGTATCCGTCAACATTCACGCCTTCCTGAAGGCCCAGCGCACCGGCGCTCCCGTGGAGCTCTGCTGTGCCATCGGCGACGATACCGTGGACGGGCTTCCGTTCCATGAGATCGTGGAGGAAGCGCGGAACTACATTCTCTCCATCGGCGGATTCGAGAAGTTCGCTGAATGGGGCCTGTATTGAGGTGACGCTATGGCAAAGACGACAACCGAGATGAAGCTGGTCTCCATCGACAAGCTCATCCCTTATGTGAATAACGCACGAACCCACTCGCCGGAGCAGATCAACAAGCTCCGGTCTTCTTTACGGGAATTTGGCTTCGTCAACCCCGTGATCATCGACCAGAACTACAACGTGGTCGCAGGTCACGGTCGCCTGATGGCTGCGCGGGAGGAAGGCTTCACCGAGGTGCCCTGCGTGCTGGTGGACTACCTGACCGAGGCGCAGCGCAAGGCCTACATTCTTGCGGACAACCGCTATGCCGAGGATGCGGGCTGGGACGAGGAAATGCTGCGCGTCGAGATCGAAGCCCTGCAGGAGCAGGCGTTTGACCTGTCTTTGACCGGTTTTGACGCTGACGAGCTGGCCGACCTGTTCGCGGACGATACCGAAGAGACGAAGGATGATGACTTCGACCTCTCTGCCGCGCTGGAGAAGGCTTCCTTCGTGGAACCCGGCGACATCTGGACCGTGGGCAAACACCGCCTGCTCTGCGGCGATGCCACCAAAGCCCAGGACGTCCAGAAGCTGATGGACGGCAAACGCGCCAATCTGATTGTAACGGACCCTCCCTACGGCGTCTCCTTCAAGAGCGCCAGCGGCCTGACGATCCAGAACGACTCCATCAAGGATGAGGAGTTTTACAGCTTCCTGCTGGCAGCCTTTCAAGGCATGGCGGATGTGCTGGAAAAAGGCGGTGCCGCCTACATCTTCCACGCCGACACCGAGGGGCTTAACTTTCGCAGGGCCTTCATCGATGCCGGTTTCCATCTGGCCGGTGTCTGTATCTGGGTGAAGAACTCGCTGGTGCTGGGCCGCTCGGATTACCAGTGGCAGCATGAGCCCGTCCTCTACGGCTTCCTGCAAAACGGAAAGCACCCGTGGTATTCCGACCGAAAGCAAACCACGATCTGGAACTATGACAAGCCCAAGCGCAACGAGAACCACCCGACCAGCAAGCCTCTGGATCTGCTGGCCTACCCGATCACCAACTCCTCACAGGAGAACAGTATCGTGATCGACACCTTTGGCGGTTCCGGTTCCACCATGATGGCCTGTGAGCAGACCGGGCGCATCTGCTACATGATGGAGCTCGATCCCAAGTACGCCTCCGTCATCCTCCGGCGCTACGTCGAGGACTTCGGTGGTGCCGATCAGGTGTATGTGGAGCGGGATGGCAGGAAGCTCATGTATGCCGATCTGGTCAAGGAGGTGGAGCACGGTGGATAAGCCCAAGCTGTATGTGTGCTCATTTTCTGGTGGAAAAGATTCGACCGCCATGCTGCTCCGCCTGTTGGAGGAAGGCATGCCGGTCGATATCATTTTGTTCTGTGATACAGGTTTGGAATTTCCACAGCTCTACAGGCATGTGGACAAGGTTGAGCACGATATTGGTCGGGAGATTACTCGCGTGAAGG
>JBJEYC010000161.1:0-2492 GCA_051886435.1 Lachnospiraceae bacterium | reverse complement strand
AGGCGCTCTGCCATGTCCATGTCGCCGTAGAGGAAGAGATAGCTGTTGGAGGGATGGTAGAAAGTCCGATGGAAGTCCAGGTACTTCTCATAGGTCAGGTCCGGGATCTTTTCCGGATCCCCGCCGGAGACGTTTGCGTAGGTGGTATCCGGGTAGAGGCTCTGGAGAATCTTGTCGTTTAAGATGTCATCGGCGCTGCTCATGGCACCCCGCATCTCGTTGTACACAACGCCGTTGATCGTCAGCTCCGAGTCGGTGTCGATGTCATCGCCTCCCGGGGTGTGGGGGAGCGCCTCGATGTGCCAGCCCTCCTGCCGAAAGATGTTCTGCTCCCGGTAGATGTTGGGATGGAACACCGCATCGCAGTAGATGTGCATCAGGTTTTCAAAGTCCTTCTCGTTGGTCGAGGCCACCGGGTACACGGTCTTGTCCGGGTAGGTCATGGCGTTCAGGAAGGTATTCATCGAACCCTTCACGACTTCCAGGAAGGGGTCACGGACCGGGAAGTGCTCGGACCCGCACAGCACCGTGTGCTCAATGATGTGGGCCACGCCGGTGGAATCCTTCGGCGGGGTGCGGAACCCGATGTAAAAGACTTTGTTGGGATCCTCACAGGGAAGGAGGATCAGCCTTGCCCCGGTCTTTTGGTGCCGGAGCAGATACCCTGTCGTGTTGATGTCCGGAAGATGCTGTGTGCGCTCTACCCGGTAGGCGCCGCTCTTCTCCAACTGTGCTGCCGTGACAAGGGATCTGTTATTCTGCTGCATGCTTGTTTGTGCTCCTAACTGTTCTATGGTTACTGTGCTTCACTGTCCTCCACCAGGTCCCGGATCCTTGTCAGATCCCGGAGCGTGACGGTGTCCTCATTTGCCTCGATGTGGTAAGAGGCGCCGCCCTGCGTCCAGCCGTGGACCGTGTCAGACTCGGTCTGCGCGCGGCTTCCGACCGCGGTGGTGGTGGTTGTCTTGCTCAGACTCATCACGGTGTTTCCGTCCGCGTCCAGATAGGTCACTGTGATGGTGCCATCGGACCCGGAAGCCTCTGCCGTGACAACGTCTTTTAACGCCGTACTGTCAGAGAGCGCTGCCACCTCTTCGGGGGTCGGTGCGGCAAAGGTGATGCCGGCTGCCGCCTCCGCATCAGAAAGGCCCGTCACCTCCGTGGCTGCGGCAATGGCGGTTTCTTCCGTGGCCGTTTCCGCTTCTGCCGTCTGGTCCGCTGCCTGGATTGTCGCCTCCGTGCCCGCCGCGATTTCCTTTGTTGCAAGATGCCGGTGGGACATGACAACCGGGATCACGACGGCAAGAATCACCGCCGCCGCGGCAAAGCCGATAAAGTACTGAGCCCGGAATCGCCGGCTCTCCTTCTCCTCCCGGCTCTTTTCCTGTGTGACTTCTTCCGGAGCGCCGGGCTGCTCCAGATCCACCAGATCCTCATCGATCTCCCCGATGCCAAGAAGCAGGCGCTCGGTCTTTTTCTTCTTATCCTCTTCTGCCATGATCTCCTCCCAAACCTTGCTTCTCACTCTGCCTCTTCGATGTCAAGAGAGGGCTCTGCGCCATCCAGGGTATAGACCTCGTCCCGAAGCGCTTCCAGAACGTGGGGCTCCTGTGAGAGATCCTGCAGGAGTTTGTCCATCTCCTCCTCCGACAGGTCGGTCTGTGAGGAGAGCGCGTAGGCGTTGAAATTTTCGTAGTCGTAGACGACTGACAGGCTGTACCGCGTCAGGATGTCATGAAGCTCTTTTTTCGGGAGCTTTTCGTCAGTCCAGACAAGAACCACCCGGCCGGGGTCGGTCTCCCTGACAAGTTCTTCTGTATCCGCAGTCTTCGCGGTTTCCTCTGCGTCATAGGCGGCAGGCGCTTTCCTGTCTGTCTTTGCGCAGGCACAGGCCGTAAGACCGGGAAGAAGAACAGAAAGTAAAACCACACCGGTCCGAAGTACGCCCCGCATCATAGTGACACGCCCTCCCGGATCAAAACATCCCTGAGGGCCTTTCTGCTTCGAAGAAGGCTCATGCGCACGCCCGACTCGGAGAGCTGGCTGTCCTTTGCGATCGTCTCCACGGTCTCAAAGTAGAAGTAGCGCTGGACAAATACACGCCTTGCGGTCTCGCTCTGCTCCCGCAAAAAACCGCTGACAATCTTTCCAAGGGCCGCCGCGTCCACAACCTCCTCGCAGCTTCCAAGCGGGGACGGCAGAGCCTCCTCCAGTTCCTCAAGGCAGGCCTCATACGCCGCGCTGCCGCGCTTTTTGGTGTTCTCCCTTGATAGGAGGTTCAGGGAGAGATTTCTTGTGATCTTTCCAAGATATGCCGAAAAACGCGTTGGCCTTGCCGGCGGTATGGCGTTCCATGCCCGGTACCAGGTATCATTGACGCACTCCTCCGCGTCCTCCGGATTGCGCAGGATCCTCTTTGCGATGGATCCGCAAAATTTCCCGTACTTGTCCTGGGTCTCATTGATCGCCCGCTGGTTGCGCGCAAAGTACAG
>JBJEYC010000160.1:0-2494 GCA_051886435.1 Lachnospiraceae bacterium | reverse complement strand
CTTCAGCGCATCCTCCTCGGCGGCAAGCTTTGCGCTTGCGCTCTCCTTCTGCACGGTTCCCTCGCCCTTTGGCTGGGCGCCGTATCCCGCCCGCTCCACGGCCTGGATGATCTCCTGTGGGGAGGCGGTTCCCTCCACCGCCATGGAGTTGGTCAGAAGCGATACCGACACGTTTGATACGCCGGGCACTTTGGCCACGGCTTTCTCGACATGGGCCTGGCAGGAGGCACAGGTCATGCCCGTCACAATGTATTGATCCATAGCTGTCTTCCTTTCGGCCCTGAGCTTCTGCCCGGGACGATCTTACTTCATGAGCTTTTGCAGCACGTTGCAGAGCTCGTCGATGGTTTCGTCATTGCCGTTGCGGATGTCCGTCGCGACGCATCCCCGGATGTGGCAGCCCAGAAGCGTTTTATTGAAGCTGTTGAGCGCGCTGGTTGCCGCCGAGACCTGAATCAGAATGTCGGGGCAGTAGGCATCGTTTTCAACCATCTTTTCGATGCCGCGGATCTGTCCCTCCACCCGACGAAGCCGGGAGAGCAGTGCTTTCTGCTCCTCGGGCGTGCGCTTGACGTGCCGTCCGCTGCAGGCAGGACAGGCACCCGTCTCCTCAGCCGCAGGCGAAGTCTGTGCTTTTCTGTCCGGGTTGATGTCTCTTGTTTCCTGGTCTTTCTGCTCTGCCATAGGTTCCTCCTTATACCCCGTCTGGGTATCTTACGGCTCGTACTATATACCCCCTCTTGGTATATGTCAAGCGCCGCTCCCGGATTTTTCTGCGGCGGTTTTCCCTCCCTCCTTTCCGGTTTCCCCGCGTCCCTTCGTTGACACTCAATTTGTAGTTTTTTATACTTGTTTCGGATTTGGAAACATTTGGAACGCATGGACTGATTTGTCACCAATCGATAAGGAAATGGAGGACTGAAATGGAGCAGGATATGTATGAGCGCTGGCTTGCCGCAGATCTGGAGGATTCCGATCTGAAGCCGGAACTGATGCGCATTCAGGGGAATGACGCGGAGATTCAGGACCGTTTTGCCGTGTCCCTGAAGTTTGGCACGGCGGGTCTTCGCGGTGTCGTTGGCGCCGGCACCAACCGCATGAACATCTGGGTGGTCCGCCAGGCAACTCAGGGACTTGCCAACTGGGTGAAGACCCAGGGCGGGACCCAGACCGTGGCGGTCAGCTATGATTCCCGCATCAAGAGCGATGTGTTCGCAAAGACTGCTGCCGGCGTTCTCGCGGCAAACGGCATCCGGGTCCGCATCTACGACGCGCTGATGCCGGTGCCTGCCCTCTCCTTTGCGACCCGCTACTACCACTGCAATGCGGGCATCATGATCACAGCCTCTCACAACCCGGCCCGGTACAATGGCTACAAGGCCTACGGACCGGATGGCTGCCAGATGACCGATGACGCAGCCGCCATCGTATACAACGAGATCCAGAAGACTGACATCCTCACCGGGGCAAAGTTTGAGTCCTTCGCGCAGGACGTGGAAGACGGCCTCATTCGCTTCGTCGGAGACGATTGCAAGAAAGCCTTCTATGAAGCCATCGAGGCAAGACAGGTGCGCCCGGGTCTTTGCAAGAGCGCAGGGCTCAAGCTCGTTTACTCTCCGCTCAACGGCTCCGGTCTCGTTCCGGTCACCCACGTGCTGAACGACATCGGCATCCATGACATCACGATTGTCCCCGAGCAGGAGTACCCTTCCGGGTATTTCACCACCTGCCCTTATCCGAACCCTGAGATCCGGGAAGCACTGCAGTACGGCCTGAACCTGGCCGAGAAGGAGGGCGCAGACCTGATGCTCGCCACCGATCCCGACGCGGACCGCGTGGGCATCGCCATGAAGTGCCCGGACGGCACCTATGAGCTCGTCACCGGAAACGAGATGGGCGTCCTGCTTCTGGACTACATCTGCGCTGGCAGAATCGAGAAGGGCACCATGCCGAAGAACCCGGTGGCGGTCAAGTCTATCGTCTCCACGCCTCTTGCAGACCTGGTGGCTGCTCACTACGGAGTGGAGCTGCGCAGCGTCCTGACCGGTTTCAAGTGGATCGGCGATCAGATCGCACAGCTTGAGGCCGCCGGTGAGGTGGACCGCTTCATCTTCGGCTTCGAGGAGTCCTACGGCTACCTGGCTGGCCCTTACGTGCGGGATAAGGACGCAGTCATCGGCTCTATGCTGATCTGCGAGATGGCAGCTTATTATCGCAGCATCGGATCCTCCATCAAGCAGCGTCTGGAGGAGATCTACAAGGAATACGGCCGGTACCTGAACAAGGTCGACAGCTATGAGTTCCCGGGTCTCTCCGGCATGGACAAGATGGCGGGTATCATGGATAACCTCCGCAAGAATCCGCCGAAGGACTTCGCCGGCATCGCCGTCACAAAGGTGACCGACTACGAGGAGTCCGAAAAGACCGGCCTTCCGAAGGCAAACGTCCTGATCTACGCCCTGGCGGACGGCTCCACCGTGGTGGTTCGCCCCTC
>JBJEYC010000159.1:6201-12312 GCA_051886435.1 Lachnospiraceae bacterium | reverse complement strand
ATCAACCGCTCGACCTTCTACCAGCACTATCCGGACAAGTACGCGGTGCTGGAGGTGATGCAGAAGCAGTATCTGGAGCTCTTTCTGGAGACGATGCAGAAGATCCACGCAAAGAACCTCCTGGATCTGGACACGATCGACCACCTCATCGCGTCCTTCTTTTTGAAGAACAGGCAGGCCCTGGATGCATTGCTTCGGGTGCGGACGGAAAATTTTGACCTGGAAAAACAGTGGAAGACGAGAATCGCGGAGAGCCTCGGGGGCGACCCGATGGAGGCGGAGATGATGGCATCCCTGGCCGTGAGCTTTTTCATCTACTGTATGGAGCACGAGGATGCCGGGAAGAACTTCTCCTCCCTGTTCTTTGAGAGCATGCTCGACATCTCGCTGCGCTTCTTCGGGCTCTCCGAAAATCCAAGGGCGCGGGAGGACTTCCTCGCCCTCCTCTCGAAATACACGAAGCAGGAAAACTAAGCAGCAGCCCTGACATCAAAAAGATGCCGGGGCTGCTGCCTTTTGTCCTCTGGCCGAATGTATGCCGGCCGGGGTAATCATATGTCTCCCTCCAGCGGGGGCGTCCCGGCTGAGATCTGGGAATCCGGCAACGGCTGTTTGTCTGCCCGGTAGCGCGTTGGCGTGACGCCGTAGATGGAGCGGAAGACCTTGACGAAGTAGTTGTTGTCCGGGTAGCCGACATAGTAGCTGATCTCCTGCACCGGGAGGACGGTCTTCTGCAGAAGCCGCGCCGCTTCCTCACAGCGAAGTTTTCGGATGCAGCCGGTCACGGTCTGGCCGGTTTCTTTGCGGAACAGGCTGCAGAGCTGCGACTCGGAAAGACCCGTCAGGCCGCAGAGCTGGGAGACCCGGATGTTCTGTGCGTAGTGCTGCCAGATGTACTCGAGGCACTTCCGCACCGGAAGAGAGCAGCCATCAAGATGCTGCCTTGTGGCGTGAACTGCCTCGGTCAGCTCTAAGAGCATCTCCTTTGTGACCTGCCTGCGGTCGTCGTTGGTCTTTGCGTTCAGCGTCCGCTGTACTGCCTTCTGCGTGATCCGATCCACGTCGATGACGGAGAGCCCGCCGGACTGTGCCGCCTTTCTTGCCAGGGTGCGCACCACCGTAAGGCCAAGAAGCGGGTCGCCGTGTTTGATAAAGGTGTCCATGGTCTGCATCGGGATGTTCTTGCCCATGTTGTTGTAGGCAGAGAGCATCCGCTCCACATCTCCTGCGGCGATGGCATCGATAAACGCGTCCTCCGTCTCGTACCTTGCGTAAATCTCATCGCAGGTCTCTGCCTCCGGCTGCGGAAGGGACATGCCCGAAACGGGACCGCTCCCGGTGAACTCATGCAGCAGGCGATAGGTATAGACCCGGTTTTGCTCATCGAGCGACTCCAGGCAGGCCTGCAGGGTGTGCAGAAAGGTCTGCAGGCTGACGAGGGGGAGTGCTGTGTAATAGAGCTGGAGCGATGCGTCCATGGAGGCGGGCAGGTGATTTTGAATGAGCGTGCTGCGGGCGGCTTCGGCGTCGAAGGCAGTCCGGACGATCGGCCCCACGAGGAGGACGCTCCCGGAAAACCGGCACAGGATGAGACTGGTGCCGACCACATCCCGCAGTTCATAGATGCACCCATCCCTTGCGGAGGAAAGAAGGAGCTCCAGGTTTTCCGTGCGGTAAAAGGGCTGCAGGGCGGGATCAAAGCAGTTTTTCCGGGAAAAATCGCGGATCAAATCCTCCCGCCCGGGATCCCAGATGCGGATGTCGACGGTCAGAAGGCGGGAGAGTATCGAGGCGAGTATCTTTGTCTTTTCGGTCATGGCAGTTCCCCTGACTGTAAAAATCGTTCTAAAATTTCAGGAATCATTCTAACACACGATGGAAGGCTCCGGTATAGTGGGTGCATCGAAACAAACGGAAGACAACATCCGTGGAATGATAAGGAGGTTCAAATGGGAAAGAGAAGTAAGGGTGAGAAGGATCCGAACCGGCTTGGGCTGGGGACGCTGCTGAAGTTCAAGAGCTCGGATGTCGCGCAGGCTGGCATTCAGGCGATCGTCATCGGATTCCTGACCGTATACTGCACGGACACACTGGGGATGAATCCGGGCACGGTAGGTGTTCTGCTGATGGTGTCGAAGATTGTCGACGCCATCACCGATGTATTTGCGGGCTGGCTGATCGACAACACGCACACCCGGTTTGGCAAGGGCAGACCTTACGATCTTTGCATCATCGGCGTGACGATCTGCTCGGTGCTTCTGTTCTCGGGAAATCCGTCATGGACTCCCGTCCTCAAAAACGTGTGGATCTTTCTGATGTACACGCTGGTGTTTGCTGTGTTTACGACGCTGCGCGGCGCAGCCAACACCCCGTACACGATCCGGATCTTCCACAACAATGAGATCCTGATCCGGAAGGTTGCTTCCTACGGCGGCATCATCACCATGCTGGGTGCGATCATCATCAACATGCTCTTCCCGATCGTCATGACCCGCTATGCCACCAGCGCGGCAGGATGGAGAATGACCCTTCTGATCTTTGCCATCCCGCTGACTGCGCTGGGCGTCATCCGGTTCTTCACGCTGAAGGAGGATCCGTCCGTCGACGCGGGGCAGGAGTACAAGAAGGTCTCCGTGAAGGAGATCTTCACGATGTTCCGGAAGAACCCGTATGTCTGGCTGTACGCGCTGATCATGCTCGCCTACAACGTGACCACCGCCACCGGCATCGGCACCTATTACTTCAAATATGTCATTGGAAATACGGCGCTGATGTCGGTCACCTCCGCGATGTCCATCATCATGCTGCCTGTCATGTTTGTGTTCCCCGCCATCATGAAGAAGATGGGTTCCATGAGCCGGATGGTCTTCTGGTTCAGCATCATCGGCATGGCGGGCTATGTCCTGACGTTCTTTGCGAATACGTCCCTGCCGCTTCTTGTTCTGGGCACGACGATCGGGAGCCTGGCCACCATGCCTCTGGCATATTACGGCGTCCTCTTCATCATGCGGATCTGCACCTACAACCAGATGGTGGGTCTCGATCGGATGGACGCGAGCGCCGGCATCCTCTCCAACTTCAGTGCGAAGGTCGGCTCTGCCATGGGTTCCATGATCACCGGCCTCTTACTTGCGGCTGCGGGCTATATCACCAGCGACAGCACCGTGGTGACCCAGCCGGACAGCGTCATCATGATGATCCGGTTTATCATGGCGGGCGTTCCGTTCATCGCCCTGATCATCGTTGCCGTCTGCGTGCGCCGCTTTGAGAAGCTCGAGATGAAGCTGATCCCCGAGTGGGAGGCAAAGCAGGAGAAGAGCGCTGCAGAGAAGAAGGCCTGAGCGGCAGCAGGGGGAAAACCAGAAAACAGATATGGGCAGAAACATTCAGATCTTCAATTCAAACTGGCAGTTCAAAAAGCTCCGTACTGACCACTTCCCGGAGGGAGAGAAGGACTTTGCACCCGTCACCCTTCCGCACACCTGGAACGCCGCGGACGGACAGGACGGCGGCAATGACTTTGACCGGGGTCTTTGCCTGTACCGGAAGCACTTTGAAGTGCGCAAAGAACCTGACAGGGAATATTGGCTCGAGGTGCGGGGCGCTGCGATGACCGCCTCTGTGACACTCAACGGGAAGATGCTGTACACACATGCGGGCGGGTATTCGACTTTCCGGGTAAACCTCACGGAGGGGCTCTTCGAGGGTGAGAACACACTGGACATCACCTGTGACAACGGGAGAAACGATACGGTCTACCCGCAGAAGGCGGACTTTACCTTCTACGGCGGTCTGTACCGGGATGTATTCCTGCTGGAGGTTCCCAGGGTACACTTTGCCCTCGGATACCACGGCACGCCGGGCATCCGGGTGACGCCGCTCTTGGCGGAGGACCTGACAAGTGCGGAAGTGACTGTGGAAGCCTGGCTGGAGGGCCCTGCGGGGACTCTGGCAGGAAGAGAAGTGGAGCTCTTTGCGGGCGGGCAGAAAAAACGCTGCCTCTCGGATGCATCCGGGCATGTGAAGGCGGAATTCACCTTTTCCCCGGTGCACCTCTGGAACGGCAAGGCGGACCCTTACCTCTACACCGCTGCCGCTGTCCTTGCTGCAAAAGACGGGACCGGGATGGACAAGGTCTCCACCCGGTTTGGCTGCCGGCGCTTTCTGGTGAACCCGGAGCGGGGCTTTTTCCTGAACGGAAAGCCGTACCGGCTCTGCGGCGCGGCAAGGCATCAGGACCGCCCCGGCAAGGGCAGTGCGATCTCCAAAGAAGACCACGAGGAGGACATCGCCCTCCTTCTGGAGATGGGGGCCAACACCGTGCGGCTTGCACACTACCAGCAGGATTCGTATTTCTACGACCTCTGTGATGAGAAAGGGCTTATTGTCTGGGCGGAGATTCCCTATATCACAGCGCATATGCCGGCTGGCCGGCAGAATACGCTGGACCAGATGACCGAACTGGTTTTGCAGAATTATAATCACCCCTCCATCATCTGCTGGGGACTGTCCAATGAGATCACGGGCGGCGGCAAGACAGAGGATCTCGTGGAGAACCACCGGCTGTTAAACGACCTCTGCCACCATCTGGATCCGACAAGACTGACCACCATGGCCAACATCTTCATGCTGGATCCGGAGGATCCTCTGGTGTTTCTTCCCGACATCCGTTCCTTCAACCTGTATTACGGCTGGTATGTCGGGGAACTCTCCGAGAACGACCGCTGGTTTGACCGTTTTCACGAAAAGCACCCGGACCAGGTGATCGGCCTCTCGGAGTACGGGGCGGATGCGAATCCCCAGTATCAGACGGGAAAGCCGCAGAAGGGGGACTGGACCGAGGAATATCAGGCGCTCTACCACGAGCACATGCTGCAGATGTGGTCCGAGCGCCCGTATATCTGGGCAATGCACGCCTGGAATATGTTTGACTTTGCCGCGGACGGCCGGGATGAGGGCGGAAAGCCGGGACAGAACCAGAAGGGACTTGTGACCTTTGACCGGAAGCTCAAAAAGGACGCCTTCTATATCTATAAGGCCTGGCTCTCCGATGAGCCCTTTGTGCACCTCTGCGGCAGAAGGTACGTGAACCGGACGGAAAACCCGACTGAAGTGAAGGTGTACTCGAACCTGCCGGAAGTGACCCTGTACGTAAACGGCAGCAGAGTGGAGACGCAGCGGGGAGAGAAGATCTTCCGGTTCTCCATTCCGCTCTCTGACACCGCCGACATCCGCGCCGTGGGGAGCGGTGCGGGCGTGACGGCGGAAGATCAGATGCAGATCCGGCACGTTGAGAAGTCCGATCCGTCCTACCTTGCGCCCGGATCCCAGGTGACCAACTGGTTTGACCGGGACGATGAGATCGCAAGAAAGGGGTATTTCTCCATCCTGAACTCGGTGAACGAGGTGAAGGACAACCCGCAGGCCAAGGCGGTCTATGACGCCTTCATGGCGCCTCTTATGGAAAAGGTGATCAAAAAGTACGGGGATGTGGCAAAGAGCGTCAAGACCACTCCGGAAATGCAGAGAAGAATGGACGAGATGAGCGTGCGGGACAGCCTCCGGCAGATCGGGAGCCTCGCCTCCCCGGAACTTGTCCGGGAGCTCAATGCAAAGCTCAACGAGGTGCCGAATCCCGCCGCAAAGGAGCGCGTATGAGGACAACGGTATTGGATGCGGGGTGGGCATTCTCGAAAGGGCTTCCCTCCTTTTATCCCGGCCTTCCGAAGAACAGCCAGCCGGTGACCCTGCCCCATGACTTTATGATTGAGGAGGACACGGACCCCGCCGCCCCCTCCGGGGCGGGCGGCGCCTGGTATCCCGGGACCGCGGGAACCTATGAGCGGGCGCTCTCCCTGGAAGACACAAAAGAGAAACGCACCGTGATCCTGGAACTCGACGGCGCCTACGGGTTCACCCAGGTGTACCTGAACGGGTCCCTTGCCGGTCAGCACCGGTACGGATACAGCCCGTTCCACATAGACCTGACGCCTTTTCTGGAGAAGGGGGATGCACAGTATCTCAAAGGAGATGCGCAGCATCTACAAGTAGATGTGCAGCATCTACTTATTACCGTTGACAACCGAATGCAGCCGAATGCCCGCTGGTATT
>JBJEYC010000159.1:3168-6101 GCA_051886435.1 Lachnospiraceae bacterium | reverse complement strand
CAGCATCTACTTATTACCGTTGACAACCGAATGCAGCCGAATGCCCGCTGGTATTCGGGCTCCGGGCTCTACCGCCATGCAAAGCTCCTGACGGCAGACCCGGTCTTTCTGCGTCCATGGGGGATCTTCCTGCACACGGATCACGTGGTGGGAGAAAATGCCTTCCTGACCGCAGAGGTGACCGTGGAAAACCGCCTGGACCATCCGGTGGAGGTCTGGGCGGAAATTTCGCTGCGCAGGGATTTGACGCCGGAGGATCATGCCGGTACGGGACGGCCTGTCGTGCTGGATCCGGAAGTGGCAGGCTTTGGCCGATGCAAGCTCCATATCCCGGCGGGGCAGACTGCCTGCGGCAGAGCCGCGGTTACAGTCCGGGGCGCAAAGCTCTGGGATCTGGCTGCCCCGAACCTCTACCGTGCGTGTGTGCGCCTTCTGGATGCGCTGCCAGATGAACAGGGAAATGCCAGTGAGGATTCTGTCCTCGATACAGACGAGAGCACCCTCTTTGGCATCCGGACCATCACGGTGGATGATGTAAACGGACTTCTTCTCAACGGGAAGAGCGTGAAGTGTAAAGGCGGGTGCCTTCACCACGACAACGGCATCCTGGGGGCAGCATCCTTCTATGACAGCGAATACCGGAGACTGAAACTGCTTCGCGACAACGGCTTCAACGCGGTGCGCTTTTCCCATAACCCGATGTCCGCCGAGGAGCTGGAAACCTGTGACCGGCTGGGGCTTCTCGTGATCGATGAGATCTTCGACGTCTGGCGCATGGGCAAGTGCGCGCTGGACTACAGCGCGTTCTTCGAGGAGGACTGGAACCGCGCCATGACGGAGACCGCCCTTAGGGATCGGAATCACCCCTGCGTGTTTGCCTGGTCCGTGGGAAATGAGATCACCGAGCGGGGCAGGATCAGCGAGGGATGGAAGACGGCCGCCGCGCTCTCTGATCGGATGCGGGAACTGGATCCGACAAGACCCATCATGGGTTCGCTTCCCTCCTTCTTTTCCGGCCTCTCTGATCAGGACCGGGACGCCTTCTGGCAGTCCATGCGGGAGGAAGTGGCAAAGGGAAAGAGCCTTATCAACGTGGACAACGCGTTCGGGCGAAAGATCTGGAGCGATTACACCGAGGATTTCTCGGCAAAGTTCGACATCGTCGGCTACAACTACCTGCAGTATCATTATGAGGAGGCCCCAGTGCGCTTCCCGCACCGGGTCATCATCGGGACCGAGTCAAAGCCCCTGGAGTTTGGGCAGTACTGGAAAAAGACGATGCGCCTTCCCTATGTCATCGGCGACTTTACCTGGACCGCTATGGACTACCTCGGGGAGACCGGCATCGGCCAGGTGCTCCACTGTAAAAAGGAAGAGGCAAAAAAGGCGGCGCAGCAGCTCCATTTCCACAGCTATCCCTCCCGGACGACGGGCGCCGGGGACTTTGATCTCTGCGGGTTCCCAAGGACGCGCCTTGCTTACCGCCGCATCGTCTGGGGCTCGGAGGAGACCTTCCTTGCCACCCAAAACCCCGCGTTTTCGGACCTGGTGGAGCTGACAGGAAGCTACGGCTGGCCGGACTTTGTGCACGCCTACACCTGGCCCGGGGAGGAGAACAAGGCGATGAAAGCGCTTGTCTATTCCGCAGCGCCCGAGGTGGAGCTCTTCCAGAACGGAAAGAGCCTTGGCGTGCAGCCCGCCGGGGAGGCCCACAACTGGACGGCGGCGTTTTCGCTTTGCTATGAGCCGGGGGAGCTTCGCGCCGTATCCCTTCGGAACGGCAGGGCGGTGTCGGAGGATGTCCTTGCAACCGCAGGGCCCGCTGCCGGAATCCGGATCCTGCCGGACCGCACGGAGCTTGTATCCGACGGGCAGAGCCTTCTCTTTGCCGTGGTGGAACTTGTCGACGGGTCGGGGCGCCTCGTGCCGACAGCAGAGGAGCAGCTGGAAGCGCAGGCAGAGGGCTGCGCCTTTCTTTCTGCCTTTGGAAGCGGCCGGATGGTGACAAGAGAGAACTACACCGCGGGGACCGGCGTCACCCTAAACGGGAGGATCCTTGCAGTACTGCGAAGCAGCAGAGAGCTGGGTGAGGGGACACTCACCGTCACGTGTCCGCGCCTCGGACTTCGGGAAGTGCTGCGCGTTACCTGTGTATCTGAGAAAGGGGAATGAATTGCAATGAACGAGACACTCAGCCGTCTTCTGCAGGGAGAGAGCGAGAACCATCTGCTCCCGTTTTTCTGGCAGCACGGAGAGCCGGAGGAGGTGCTCCGGCAGTACGTCCGGGTGATTGCGGAGTCCGGCTGCGGCGCTTTCTGCGTGGAGAGCCGCCCGCATCCGGATTTCTGCGGCCCCGGCTGGTGGCACGACATGGACTGCATCCTGGACGAGGCGGGAAAGGCCGGCATGAAGGTGTGGATCCTGGATGACAGCCACTTCCCTACGGGCTTTGCCAACGGCGCCCTGAAGACCGCGCCGAACGAGCTCCACCGGCAGAGCATCTGTGCCGCACGCCTCTCTTTTGAAGGTCCTGCCAGAGAGGAGTCCATCACCCTGGAGGGGATGATTCCGCCAGAGTACAAGTCCGCCAGCATGCTGGAGACCTACGTCATGCCCTCACTGTTAAAGAATGCGCCGCACTTTGACGATGACGAGGTTCTCGCTGTGACCGCGGTCCGGGAGGAAACCGGTGAGACCATTTTTCTCCCGCTTCCCGAAAGGGGGAAACCCCTTGTCTGGCAGCGCCCGGAGGGAACATGGGACGTCTGGGTGATCGGCCTCTCGCGAAACTGCGGCCCGCACCGGGAGTACATCAACATGCTGGATCATGACAGCTGCAAAGTTCTGCTGGATGCCGTCTATGAGCCCCACTATCAGCACTACGGAAATCTCTTTGGCAGCGTGATCGCGGGCTTTTTCTCCGATGAGCCGGA
>JBJEYC010000159.1:0-3068 GCA_051886435.1 Lachnospiraceae bacterium | reverse complement strand
CGGGGCATCAACTGGTTTGTGCCCCACGCCTTCAGCCCGAAGGCCTTTCCGGACCCGGACTGCCCGCCCCACTTCTGGGCCCAGGGACACAATCCCCAGTTCCGGCACTTCGGGTGCCTCGTGCGGTACATGAACCGGGCCGCCACCCTGACAAGCGGCGGACACAGGGTGGCACCGGTGGCCGTGCTCTACCACGCGGAGGCCGAGTGGGCAGGAAAGGCCATGCTGGGCGAGGTGGCAAACAGGGTCCTTGCGGAGGCGCAGATCGAATACGACACGCTCCCGTCGGACGTCTTTGCGGAGAAGGAGCGCTATCGGACCCGTCTGGAAGACGGGAACCTCTGCGTGAACACCCAGCGCTATCAGGCGCTGGTGATTCCCTATGCGCAGTTTCTTCCCAGTGTGGTGATCCAGGCGCTGGAAACGCTCCAGAAGGCAGGCTTTCCAGTGTTTGTGCTGAATGCCCTGCCGGAGGGCGTGTCGGACACCGGGGAGGCGCTCCCGGAAGCACTCCGGAGTCTGACGGTCCTGCCTGTAAAGGACCTGCCGAAAGCGCTCGCGCCGATTGGCCTTCCCGAGGTGAACATCGAACCTGTCTCGCCCCGGATCCGCGTCATGCACTACATGGGGAGAGAGGAACTGTGGCTTTTTGTCAACGAGGACTGCGTCCGGTATGCGGGCACCGCTGCGTGCAAGGCGGTCCAGGATCACCCCGAGGACTTTTGCTGGTACGACATCTGGAACAACAGGATCTTCCCGATTGCGGAAAGTGATACGGGGAAGATCCCGCTTGTGCTGGAGCCCTCCGAGTCCCGCGTGCTGATCCGCCACAGAATCACGCAGCAGGATCAGCCGTATCTCGCTGAGCCCGCCCGCTGCAGCGGAGCGCGCGTGGACCTTGCTCCCTGGAAGCGGCGCCTCTGCGAGGGAGCAGAGTATCCCAGCTTTCATGGGAAAACGGCTGTTCAGGTGCCGGATCACCTGGATGTCGACGAGCCGGAATTCTCCGGCGTCGCGCGGTACGAGACGAGCTTTGACAAGCCGGACCATGCCCGCCGCATCACTCTGGAGATCACCGACGCGGCCGAGGGCGTGGAGGTCTTTGTCAACGGGAAATCGGCGGGGATACAGATCATTCCGCCGTTTCGCTATGATCTGACAACGCTTGTCCGGGATGGCAGAAATGACCTTGCGGTGGAGGTTGCAACCACCCTGGAAAGGGAGTGCTACCGCTTTGTAAAGGACGATCCCAGGGCAAAGCTTCGGGGCCTGCAGGCGCCGGCCTCGCCCAGCGGACTTTGCGGTGACGTGATCCTCCGGGCAAAGTGACAGTGACAGAAATTTGAGGAGGTGGAAAATGGCATTTCCAAAGGGATTTTTGATCGGGGCTGCAACCGCAGCCCATCAGGTGGAGGGAAACAATACAAACAGTGACGACTGGGCGCTGGAACAGCTCCCCCACGGCGGCTTCCCGGAGAAGTCTGGCATTGCCTGCGATCAGTACAACCGCTATGAGGAGGACATCCGCATGATGGCCAGGGCGGGGCTGAACGCCTATCGCTTCTCCATCGAGTGGGCCCGCGTGGAGCCAAAGCAGGGTGTGTTTGATCACGAGGCTCTGGAGCACTACCGGCAGGAGATCGCCTGCTGCCGGCGCTATGGTCTGGAGCCGATTGTGACGCTTATGCACTTTACGAGCCCCGTCTGGGTGATCCAAAAGGGCGGCTGGGAGAATGAAGAGGTCGTGGACTGGTTTCGAAGCTACGTCACGGCAGTCATGCAGTATCTCGGACAGGATCTTCGCTTCGTGGTCACGATCAACGAGGCAAACATGCGCGTGCAGATCGCGGACATCTCGGCAAGGTATCTTGCGCAGATGAAAGCAGCTGCCGCGGCAGCAGGGAAGAAGGAGGGAGAGGCCCGGGAGGGCCAGGTCCAGGTGGGACTCAACCTGAAGGATCTGATGGCCGGCCAGAAGGCGGCGGCAGAGGAGAAGGCCGCGGTCTTTGGCACGCCGGATCCCAGGACCTTTGTCTCCCCCTGCACGCCGGAGGGTGACATCCTGGTGATGAAGGCCCATCAGGCGGCGGTGGAGGTCATCAGGTCCATCTGCCCGAATGTCCAGGTGGGACTATCCCTCTCGCTTCATGACGTGCAGCCTGTTCAGGGCGTGGAGGAAGCTGCCAATAAGCTGTGGGAGCGGGAGTTTACCCACTATCTTCCCTACATCAGCGGGGATGATTTCCTGGGCGTGCAGAACTACACCAGAACGCTCTATGGCCCGGAAGGGCCGCTCCCTGTTCCGGAGGGCGCTGAGACCACCCAGATGGGATATGAGTTTTACCCGGAGGGGCTGGGGCACGTGCTCCGGAGAGCTGCGGGCGCGTTCCCCGGAAGACTCCTTGTGACGGAGAACGGCATCGCGACGGAAAATGACACGCGCCGCTGCGCCTTTATCCGGACCGCCCTGCAGGGCGTGGAGGAAGCCGCAGCTGACGGAATCCCGGTCTTTGGATATCTGCACTGGAGCCTTCTCGACAACTTTGAGTGGCAGAAGGGGTATGCGATGAAGTTCGGGCTCGTGTCCGTGAACCGGAACACCATGGCACGGATCCCGAAGGAGAGCCTTGCGCTCCTTGGGAGCTTTGCAAAGAGCAGGGCGTGAGGAAAGAAACCGTGACAGAGGGATCGAAATCAGATCATCTGAAACGGCACGCCAGCTTTCGCTGATCACCGGTATCGCCTCCCGCGTATATATGCCGCGATCGCGGATACAAACAAACGAGCCGGAAACGCTGCGTTATCGAATCAGCGTTTCCGGCTCGCTTTCTGTTCAGATCGTTTTCAAACCGGATGACCGTTTTTCAGCGATCAATCTTTTTGCGTCTTTTTCGCACCGAGGGGGCGGTCACAATCAGGGCTGCCACTGTGCCGGCTGCAAGGATCGAGACCACGGTGAAGGCATGAAAGCCGACCGGTACGAAATTGAACCGGATCTCGTGGCTGCCCGCCGGCACATCGATTGCCATGAGGCCAAAGTCCGCCTTCACGATCTCCACCGGATTTCC
>JBJEYC010000158.1:0-2502 GCA_051886435.1 Lachnospiraceae bacterium | reverse complement strand
GCCACCCACAAAACGCAGTTCGGTACCTCCCGCAATTCGTCGCGCTACAGGCAGACGCGGGAATCCGCCGTTTCAATGTTGATCTGATGTACGGCCTGCCGGAACTCACAAAGCTGGATATCCGAAGGACAGCCTACCTGATCGCCCTGCTTGATCCCGACGAGGTCACGCTTTATGAGACGAGGTTTAATCAGAACTGCCAGTCCTCTGCCGGTGTGACAAGAGACCTTCAGTTTGCCCAGTATTCTCTATACTTTGAACTTCTGACCGATGCCGGGTATCACGGCGTATTCGGCAGGAACACCTTTTCCAAATATCCCGGGGAGATCGGCATGTCCTCGTATTTGTCATACCGCATGCTGGATGGCATCGCCTACAAGGGCTTTGGAATCTCCGCGCAGTCCATGAGCCCTCTCGGCCTATCCTACGGAACCTGCAAAGATGCATCCCTTGTGAACATGCCGGACATCCCTGCGATTCGGGAGGAATACAATTACGCCCTGCCGCCTGGGGAGCTCGCAGCAAAGTACATCTCCATTGCTCTGTATTCCGGATCCTTCCGGCTGTCCGCACTAAAAAGAATCCTGCAGGCCGATCCCGATGAAGTCTATCCGGCACAGCTCGATTTTCTGCTCTCCCATGGCTATGCCGGGAAGCACTCGGACAAGATTTTTCTTACGCACAGGGGGTTTCGATATTACGGAGCGGTGGGTGCTCTGTTCTGGCCGGATGCACAGAGAGAAAGACTTCTTGCCGAATCGGAGCGCAGAAACACCAGTTTGCAGAACCATAAGACAATGCGGTAAGCACCATCATCAAGGAGGCAAACATGTCAATCGAAAGTTTTATCAAACTGTACCAGGAACTGCTCACCATCACAGAGCCGAACGAGATCAGCATGCTCAAGGCCAAGACCATCCTTGTCAATCTGCTGGAACTTTGCAAAGACAACGGAAAGATGGAGTTTCCGCGCATGATCCTGTGGGGTATCACAAACTTTGATGCCATCTATGATCATCGGGATGAGTTCATCGGAAAACCCGGTGACTATAAGGTGAATGAGGAAAAGCGCCAGAGACTTCGCAATGCAATCTGTGCACACTGCTGATCATGAGAGAACTTGGCATTTTCGATCGATCCATTCCCGTCAAGGACTACTACTGTAGTGCAGCCGATGAGGATTTCTACCAGCCGATGAGAGAACCCAAACTTTGGCTGTATATCAATGTCACGGATCGCTGCAACGGATCCTGCAGGTTTTGCGTAAACCATTCCAACAAGAGCGGCGGAACCCGTACCGCCCATGTGGACCCGGCAAAACTGTCCCCGGTTCTTACAGCTTTATTGCCGCATCTGTCCGGCGTGTCGCTGACCGGCGGGGAACCGACGCTTGCGAAAGACGCCTTTGCGGAGGTGCTGCAGGTTGTCCGAAAGCAGGTTCCGCAGAACATCATGCTGAACCTTGCAACAAACGGAACCGGTATGGAGAAACTGCAGCAGGAGGGCCTCTTCGATTCCTTTTCCTCTATTCATATCAGCCGCCATGCGGTCTCTGACGAAAAGAACCGGGAAATCATGGGGGCTGCTTCGCCGTCCACAGGGGATCTGAAGCAGCTCCTTGCAAAGGCGGAGGATCCCGGTGTCTTTGTCTTGAACTGCGTTCTGCAAAAGGGAGGCGTGGAGACCGCAGAGGATCTCTGCGCTTACCTGGAGATGGCTGCCGGGATTGGCATCCAGAATGTCTCCTTTATCGGCATGTTTCTGGCCAACAGCTACTGCAGGGAGCATTATGTCTCTCCGGCCAAACTCGCAGAAGATGTGTTCGCAAGGCAGGGTTTTCGCCTGTGGAATCACCAGAAGGATCACCGGTTCTGTTCCTGCCTGACCGGGGACTATCACGCCAGGAGCCGCTGGATCCGCTTTTATTTCCGCTGCCCGGGAACCGAAAAGGCAGACTACGTCCGCCAGCTTCTGTATACCGCGGACAACCGTCTTCTGCAGGGATTTGGCGGGCCGCCGTTTGATCTTTCCGCTGTCACAGCAAAGGCAGCGCGCACCTCTTGCATGTGATTGAAACCACCAGTGGGGGAAGGCGGAGCTGCCAAATGGTAAGATTTCTTGTCAGGCTGTGGTAAGTGAAATCAATGATACGTGAAGCGTAATCCCGTCCCGGACGCAGGCTCGGGGCCCTTTTTGGCGGCACCGGCTGCTTGCGCAGGCGTATCATTTTCTGCTTTCGACTTGTCAGATCCAAAGCGGAGGCCAGTGCACTTTTTCATTGGTGCACTGGCCTCCGCCTTTTTTGCCTTATGAATGTTTTGCCATCATCGCCTTCACCTCGGCAAGGCGCGGAATGGAGGGAACGGCACCCGGCCGGGTGACCGAGATCGCTGCCGCCATGGAGGCGAGCCGCATGGTTTGCGCGATGGGCATGCCGGCGGCATAGGATCGGAGAAAGTACCCGGTGTAGGTGTCTCCTGCCCCGGTGGTGTCGACCGGGGT
>JBJEYC010000157.1:0-2508 GCA_051886435.1 Lachnospiraceae bacterium | reverse complement strand
CCGGGCTCCAGGGGAACCCGGCGTCCTCGCAAAAGCGCTTGTCTCTCGCGGCGACATCGACAAGAATATCACCCCCATACAGGGGTGTCAACAGCATTTTTCGTATTTTCCCATTTTCAAAACAATACGATAATTCAGAATATTCTTTCCCATCCGCTCTGTCTCTCTGCCCGGTTCTTTGACTGCTCCAGCCTCCTGGATCTGCTGTTTCCAGTCCCTTGACGATTGCAAGGGCAAGACTGTCTGCAGGCATGGCATTCCTGACCGTTCGACATGAACGCACGGTCTTTCCCGTCTCCATCAACCGTGATGGATCATTGCCGCAGATTCTCTTCTTTTTCGAAGAAAGCCCGGTGCAGCTGATCAAACTCCTGTCTGGTACATGCCTCCCTGCATTTTGGCGCGAAGGATTTCGTTACCGCAAAGCACTCTCTCATCTTTGCGCACGGATACTCCTCACACTGTGCACAATTCTGTATGCTCCGTTTCTCGCAGCATTCCGCCACCCGATATCTGCACCAGTTCTCAGGTTTGCATCCGGTGCAGGCAATTTCCTCCACAGATACCACGCGGTCCCGGTATCCGATTTCGTTCCAGAGCACTGCCGTATGGCGGAGCTCTTCCTCCGTCTTTTCAAAGGGATGCGTCACATATCTTGGACACGCCGAACAGTCGTTGCCACATGCTGCGATGATCCTGCTCATGACTTCTCCTCCATAAATACACAATGGCACAATATCTTCATATCCCGGCAGTCAGAATAAGAGCGCATTGCCTCCCTGCAGGGATCAGAGAACCAGATGTCCTTGTCAGATCAAAGAGTGAATCACTCCGTCACGGCACTGGTTCGGCGTGATGGCCCAGGGAATACAGCCGCACTGGCGGATCAGGCGTGCGCCAAGGATCCCACAGGGCTGCGCCGGAAACAGAGCAGTGTCGTACATGCTGCCAAGGCCGGACACAATCTTAACAAGAACCGCACGGGGAAGCCCAGGATTCACGGCATCCGTGAAGGTTTCCGTAACCGCGTCCGGCTCCTCCCCGGCATGAAGCTGCAAAAGCGGTTCCCGAATCTCATCGGCTATTCTGTCTGCCGCCTGATGCGCTGCCAGAATGCCCACCGCTGTTCTCCCTGCGCCATCCCGCAAAAGCACATCCACGTGAAGGAGATAATCCCCCGAGGCCGGTGTCCCCGCCTGGTCCTTCACCAGATGATCCCGCAGGATGCCATAAGACGATCCAATATTTGCCGGTTGGAATCCACCCTCCTCCACGCCGGTCAGCATAACAGTCATTCCCGTGAGCAGATGTGTTATTCCTACTCCCAGCTCTCCGGATACCTTGCAGGCTATGGGGAAGAAATCGAGATTGGCATTCACAAAGAGATCGTTCTCCCCAGGCGCCAGAATCCGCACCTGAATATCGCGGATATCAGGAGACATTCCCAGAGCCCGGTCACGGATATTCTCCATGATCTCGAGCACACCATGTTGGAACTGCGTCTTCCTGCCAAAGCGCACCTCGTGCACGGGAAAGCTGCGGCGCATTAGTGTAGTCCCTGTAAAGGCCCGTTCTGCCTGCTTCGGGGGCGCGGTCTTCCCCGCCTTTCTCATCCGGTACTTCAGAAGTCTAACCGCCTTGTACGCGTCGTCCGCTGTCAGGTTGTTCTGTCCCACAACACAGGTCTCGACGCCAGAGGAGGTCTTATTGATATCCAACAGGCAGTCCAGATAGTCGCCGGTACAGACCAGTTTTCCCTGCTCTCCGAAAAAGCTCACACCAACGGCTGGAATGCCATGTCTGCCAAGCTGCTCAATCACATTTACAAAGTCAACGTGATGGTTGCCAAATCCGTCCACTGTCACGATGGCACCGTCTGCCTGCATCATGGCAGCCAGCTGCGCTGTTCGTTTTGCAGTGAAGATCTTGTCGTCACACAGTTCCGAGACACCGTCGACCAGAATGCCGGCAAAAGCGATATCTGTCTGCCTGCCAAGTTCCGCCGTGAGTGGGCATCGATAATGGTGGAGCGTTGTCATCTTCATACTCGGTCCAAGTCCCATGCATCTCCTCTCTGCCGCGGAACGGCCACATATACCGGCAGCTGCCAGACAAGCGGCAGCGATCTGATCCTGCACCAGTTTCCCGGTTTCTTCGATTTGATGTTCTGCTTTCTCCCCCGCTCTCCGGATCCTGCGGTTGTGCCGCAGTCTCTTATCGCAAAGAACTATTTTCAAAGCGATCGATGCAGTATGTTTCTAAAGAGTATCCCATAAATATGGGCCTCTGAATAGTCAGATTTTTCGCTCGCAGATTGCCGCCAGTTCTGCCATCCAGGCCAGGTTTTCTCCTTCTATTTCCAAAAACACAACAAAAAAAGCACGGACAATGTTTGTCCGTGCCAGATCTGTCGTACCTTCAAAACCGAGTACAAAAACCGCTTACTTCGTAAGCGATTCAGAACGGATTACTTCATAATCCGTTCCGCCAAGCAAACCAAAGCTGTTT
>JBJEYC010000156.1:0-2511 GCA_051886435.1 Lachnospiraceae bacterium | reverse complement strand
AGGTGATATTCTATCGTGGAGTTTGTGACAGGTCTTTTTTTTATGCCCTTTCGCAGAAAAGGGAGGATCTGGAACCGGCGCATTCCGGAAGACGAAATGCGCGACACCGGGCTGGAGGCATAAGCCAGAGCCGGGAGCAATCAACAGCGAAAACGGAGGTAAAAACATTATGCGTACAAGAATCACACTGGCATGCACCGAGTGCAAGCGCCGCAACTACGATACCACCAAGGATAAGAAGACCCATCCCGAGCGCATGGAGATCAAGAAATACTGCAGATTCTGCAGAAAGCACACGGTTCACAGAGAGACCAAGTAAATTCTCATAAGGCTGCATTGCCGGCAGTCCGGCACTGTGAGGGTAACATGGCAGACGCGAAGACAAAAGACAAGAAGACGAATAAAGCTGCTGGGTTTTTCCACGGCGTCAAAGTCGAGTTTCAGAAGATCATCTGGCCGGACCGCGATACGCTTCTAAAGCAGCTTGCAGCTGTTCTGGTCGTATCGATCATCGTCGGCGTATTGATTGCGCTGATCGATTTCGGTTTCCAGAATCTCATCGACGTCCTTGTACAGCTGGGCGCCTGAGCAGAAATAGGAGACTGGACAATGGCAGAAAACAAAGTGAGCGTGGCAAAGGTGAGAAAGGGAGCTCTTCCGGGAGTCCGGGAGATCAATCGCCCTGATTTCACCAGAAAGGCCGCCGACATCGAACGCGCCGAGGCAGAGCGCGTATTAAAGCAGGGCGACAATGTCGGCCGGGATGCCTCGGATGAAGAACTGATGAAGGCAAGCCAGGAGGCCCAGGAGGAGGATTCCGAGAACGGACTCGATGAGGCTGCGATCTCGGATGAGCCCAAGTGGTACGTGGCACACACCTATTCCGGATATGAGAACAAGGTGAAGGCCAACCTGGAGAAGACCATTGAGAACCGCCACCTGGAGAATCAGATCTTCGAGGTGCGGGTTCCGCTGCAGGATGTGGTGGAGCAGAGAAACGGTGCCAACAAGACCGTGCAGAAAAAGATGTTCCCCGGCTATGTCCTGGTGCGCATGCTGATGAATGATGAGACCTGGTACGTCGTGCGTAACACACGGGGCGTGACGGGCTTCGTCGGACCGGGAAGCAAGCCGGTGCCGCTCTCCGATGAGGAGATGGCCCCCTTCGGACAGACGGTCAACGTCGTCAAGGCAGACTTCAATGTCGGCGATGAGGTTGCCGTGGTTTCCGGCGTCTGGAAGGACACCATCGGCGTGGTCTCCAAGATCGATGCCAGCAAGCAGATTGCGACCATCAGCATCGCACTCTTCGACCGGGAGACTCCGGTGGAGATCAGCTTTTCAGAGCTGCGCAAGACGAACAACAACTGAGTTTGACCGCATTCAGACATAAGTCTGTTGCAGATATGCTGCATCGTGCAGCGCATTGCGTGGGAGCAGGCAGGACCTGCGGCAGATCCGGTAAGCCCCGGATCCTTTACCACGAAGGAGGAAAAGTATGGCTAAGAAAGTAGAAGGTTACATTAAGTTACAGATCATGGCCGGCAAAGCGACCCCCGCACCGCCGGTAGGACCTGCACTCGGACAGCACGGTGTCAACATCGTGGAGTTCACAAAGCAGTTCAACGCCAGAACCGCAAAAGAGGGGGATATGATCATCCCCGTTATCATCACTGTTTACACGGACAGAAGCTTCAGCTTCATCACCAAGACTCCGCCCGCAGCAGTACTTCTCAAGAAGGCAGCCGGCATCCAGAAGGCTTCCGGCGAGCCGAACAAGACCAAGGTCGCTTCTGTGACCAAGGCGCAGGTCAAAGAGATCGCAGAGAAGAAGATGCCCGATCTCAATGCTGCATCGGTTGAGGCAGCCATGAGCATGATTGCCGGTACCGCAAGAAGCATGGGAATCACTGTTGTTGACTGATGATTGAATTCGTGGGAGGCCCAAAAAGCCATAGAACCACAAGGAGGTTTTGAAATGAAGCACGGAAAGAAATATCAGGATGCTGCAAAGCTCATCGACCGCTCCAAGCTCTATGAGGCCGAGGAAGCTGTAGCACTTATCAAGAAGACCGCAACCGCAAAGTTCGATGAGACCGTGGAGCTGAACATCCGCACCAGCTGCGACGGCCGCCACGCAGATCAGCAGATCCGCGGCGCCGTGGTGCTGCCTGCCGGAACCGGCAAGACCGTCCGCGTCCTCGTCTTTGCAAAGGGTGCCAAGGCCGATGAGGCAAAGGCAGCCGGTGCCGATTTCGTCGGCGCTGAGGAGCTCCTTCCCAAGATTCAGAAGGAAGGCTGGATGGATTTCGATGTTGTGGTCGCTACCCCCGACATGATGAGCGTTGTTGGTCGTCTCGGTAAGATCCTCGGACCGAAGGGCCTGATGCCCAACCCGAAGGCCGGCACTGTCACCATGGATGTGACCAAGGCCATCAACGATATTAAAGCCGGTAAAGTCGAGTACAGACTGGACAAGGCAAACATCATCCACGTCTCCATCGGCAAGGC
>JBJEYC010000155.1:0-2537 GCA_051886435.1 Lachnospiraceae bacterium | reverse complement strand
TCTACTGTGCGGGGCAGCCAGTCGTCATCGATGTAGTAATCCAGCAGCATCACACAGCCAAAGCGCTGCTCGAATTCCCGATCCGAGGAGAGGTACGTCTGCAAGAATGAGAAAACGCGCTCCTTCTCTGACTTCACAAATTTCAGACTGGTGCAGAAGCTGTCACAGACGGACCAGTTGTCGATCTTTGGCACAAAGCCGCGCACCAGCTCCAGTTTCTCCTCGACGGAACAGCGTGCATAGCCGATGACAAAGCCCTGCAGCATGATCTCCTCGAAGGTGTCATCCAAGAGCTCACGAAGACTCTCGCGCCAGTCGTCGGCGTGCGCCAGCTGCTTTGCCAGGGCGCGCAGATCCGGAAGCCGCACGCCAAGAATGGCCTCCGTTCCCGGAAGAAGGCCGGACGTAAAGTCCCGATAGCGCGCATCCGCCCGCTGTCTTAATTCTGTCTGGATCTGTGCTCTGTCCATGTCACACTCCCCTTTTCTTCTTTTTCAAAAAAGGCAAGGCCGATGTCTATACCCGTCATTGCTGCGGCGTCTTTGCGCCTCTTGTTACTGGTCACTTTATCACATTTCTGCCGTGCGTTCTTCCAAAATAGGACGCGGCGCATTCAGCGTATCCGTCTTTCCCCTTTCACGTGCCTTGCTTGTACACACTGATATCGTCTGTTAAGATGCCTACTGGAGGAGGATAAATATATGAATTCAGGAAACATCGCGGACAAGTACGGGCTTCGGATCGAGCCGTTTTCGAAGGATGCCTTTGCTGTCATCGGGATGGAGGGTTCAACAAGAGAGGGGAAGGACTTTGTGAAACGCCTCTGGGAGCGGGCCAATGCCCGTTTTCCCGAGATTGCGCCGCTTGCGAAGAGAAATGATGACGGAAGGCTTGTTGGAATCTGGGGCGCTATGACGGATTTTGACCGAACATTTCAGCCATGGGCGCATTTTCAGGATGGACTCTACCTGGCCGGTGTGGAATGCCGGGATGATGCAAAGGCGCCGGAGGGATGGACCAGGTGGGAGATCCCGGGCTTTTCCTACCTTCGGGTCTGCCAGGAGGGAGAGGACACCTTTTCAAACATGCTCTTATATCTCTCGGAGCAGGAGATTTCCCTGGCGGGCGCGGTACAGGAGTTTACCGATCCCGGAACCGGAAGGTGCGATCTTCTGTTTCCGGTGCAGCGGCTGAAAGGAGGGAATGACTGATGCGGATTGAACATGCCGCCCTTTATGTCCACGACCTAGAGCAGACAAGGGACTTCTTTGTGACGTACTTTCATGCGGTGTCAAATGGCGGATACCACAATACATCGACCGGCTTTCGCTCCTACTTTCTCACCTTCGACGGCGGGGCAAGGCTTGAGGTCATGACACGCCCGGCGCTTGCGGATGCGGAATCGTCCGATCCCAAACCCGGATACGATCATCTCGCCTTCTCCGTGGGTGATAAGGATGCGGTGGATGCGATGACCGGCCGCCTACGGGAAGACGGATATCAGGTTCTCTCCGGTCCCCGGACCACCGGGGACGGCTATTACGAGAGCGTCATTCTCGGCCCGGAGGGACTTAGGATCGAGATTACCGTATAGTCAGATCCCAGCGAACAAAAGCCCTCTCTGACCGTTTTATGCGGCCAGAGAGGGCTTTGCTCTGCTCTTTTGTGTTTTGCTTACTGGGCGTCTGAAGTGTTCTCAGTCAGATCGGCGCCGAAGTACTTCTCGGAGAGAGAAGCCAGGGTTCCATCCTCCCGCATGGCGGAGAGGGCGTCATTGATGGCGGCAAGGAGCGAGGCGTTGTCGTCTCCTTTCTCCATCGGGATTGCATAGGAAGTCGCCTCCTCCGAGGTGGCGGCAATCTTCAGCGGCGCATCCGGATTTGCCTTCATGTAGTCGCCGAAGGACGTGGCGGCGTTGAGGGTGGCATCCACCTGTCCGTTCTGGACCATCTGGAGGGTTTCCACCAGGGTGTCCACACCGCTGACGGTAGCGCCGTACTGCTCCCCGATCTCCTGATATGTGGAGCCGATGGAGTTGGCGGTCGTCTTTCCGTTCAGATCCTCAAAGCTCGTGATATCCGTGTTGTCGTCCCGCACGATCAGAACCGTGTGGTCATAGGCATATGGATCGGAGAAGTCGTACTTCTCCTGCCGCTCGGGGGTGACATCCACGCCATTGACGACGATGTCATAGCGGCCGGAGTCCATGCCGGCAAACAGTCCGTCCCAGGGCGCCTCTACAAGGTCTGCCTCCACGCCAAGGTGAGAGGCGATGTTCTGCGAAACCTCCACATCGTAACCCACCAGGTTGTCATCATCGTCGTGGTAGGAGAAGGGCTGCCAGTCGCCCTCGAGACCCACCGTGATCTTGCCAGCACTCTGAATCCTGGCAAGGTGATCGTCGGAAGTACTCTCCGTGCCGGAAGCACTGCTGCTTTCGGTGCTTCCTGTCGCAGCTGTTCCGGAACCGGATGAACTTGCGCAGCCTGCGAGCAGGAGGGCTGCGGTCAGGGTTCCCGCAAGGACCGGTGCAAACG
>JBJEYC010000154.1:0-2540 GCA_051886435.1 Lachnospiraceae bacterium | reverse complement strand
AGGCTACCAGCCAGCTCATGCGGGATCTCGGTCCCATGCAGTCCCCGCAGAACGCATTCTATCTGAACCTGGGTCTCGAGTCCCTCCACGTCCGGATGCCCCGGCATGTAGAAAATGCTCAGGCAGTTGCCGAATTCCTTCAGGCACAGCCCGAAGTCACCTTCGTCAACTATCCCGGCCTGCCCGGGAACCGCTACTATGAGCGGGCCAAGAAGTATCTGCCCCACGGCGGATGCGGTGTGGTTACCTTCGAGCTCGCCGGCGGGCGCCCCGCGGCAGAGGCTTTCATGAAGGAACTTCGTCTCATCGCCATTGAGACCCACGTGGCTGATGCCAGAAGCTGCTGCCTGAATCCTGCCACTTCTACGCACAGGCAGCTCACCGACGAGCAGCTCCGGGAAGCCGGTGTTCCGGCAGGCCTGATCCGGCTCTCCTGCGGTCTGGAGGATAAGGAAGACCTGATCCGGGATCTTCGCAACGCCCTGGATGCCGCCAGAAAGATGCAGAAGTAAAAAACATGTCCGCATGACCAAAGCCCTGTCAGACGGACATAGTAAGATCACAAAAATGCCAGCAGGACCTGCCGCAAAGCAGATCCTGCTGGCTGTTTTTGCCCTGTTCTTTTTTGAATGCTGTATCACACGTATGTGATTTCACTCCGGATTACAGGACGGAATCGGAGTATTTTTTCCCTAGTTCCCTGCCTTGTCCTCTCCTGCATACTGCAGATCGATCTATCCCTCCAAACAGGAGATGTCTCTCTGCGCAGGATTCACTGTATTTTCTCCTATATGAGGGGACGGATTCAGCCGCCGATCACCACTTCCCGTGCCGCCATGTCCTGTCGGAACCGAACGTCATGCTCGGAAAAGAGAAGGGTGGGTTTTGCACGGCGCAGCAGATCCTCCACCTGCATTCTTGTGAAGACGTCGAGACTGTTCATCGGCTCATCCCACAGAAAGAGGTTTGCCGGGGTGAGAAGGCTCGCCGCAAGAAGCGCCTTCTTTTTCTGACCCTCCGAGAAATCCTCGAGTCTTCCATCCAGAATGCTGCGGGGCACATCGAGCTCCCGCAGGATTGCAAAGAAGACGCTTCGGTCCAGTCCCCGCGTCCTGGCAAAATCCGAAAGGCTGCCGGACAATCCGGTCACATCCTGAGGCAGACAGGAGATCACAAGCTCCGGCGAAAGAATGAGTTCCCCGGAGCGGACTTCAAGAGACCTCCCTGTTCCCATACCGCAGCGCTCCATCAGATAGCGGTAAAAGGTGGACTTGCCGCAGCCATTCGCGCCAGACAGCCGCACCTGTTCTCCCCGCTCCAGAGAAAAGGTGAGGTGGGAAAACACCGGCTGTGCCGCTCCTGGATAGGCAAGACTTAAGTCCCGGCAAAGGAGCAGCCGCTCCTTCGGGCTGGGAAGGATCGTCAGTGAAAGATCCGGCGTCTCCTCCACGTCGGCAAGAAGGCCCTTCTTCCGCTCTGTCTCGGCGGTGATTCTCTTCCTCACGCTGCCGGCACGGGACTCCAGCTTTTTGGTCTTGCCGCCAATGTAGTCCCGCATCGGGTGATTGTTGTCCCGGATGGGGTCATAACCGATCTTTGTGTTTTCACTCTGACCCGCCCAGTCGGCGACCCTTGCGGCGCTCTTTTTCAGCCGCCCGATCTCCTTTTTGTGCTTTTCATTCTCAGCCCGGGCAAAGGCATCCTGCCGCATCCGGTTTCCCCACCATGTGGAAAAGTTCCCGTTCTCCACTGTTATGCCGGTGCGCACCATGGCCAGGATGTGGTCTGTGCATGCATCCAGAAGATCCCGGTCATGGGAGACCAGAAGGAACCCCTTCTGCCCCGCAAGGAAGTGCTTTACCTCCTCCCGCGCCGCTTCATCCAGATGGTTGGTTGGTTCATCGATGAGCAGGAACTCGTTCTCCCCGGAAAATAGTACCGCCAGCATGAGCTTGATCCGCTCGCCAAAACTCAGCTGACGAAGAGGAAGATAAAGGGTTTCCGACGCAAGCGAGAGCTCGGGCATCCTGCAAAGAACCTGCCAGTCTTCGATGCCAGGCTTCCAGACAGGGATCAGTTCCTGTGCCGTGCGGTCCATGTCTTTTTCGCCGAGGGCATAGGGGAAACGGTCAAAGGGAACACATCCTTTGATGTTCCCCTGATAGGGCAGCTCCCCGTTCAGGATCCGAAGGAAAGTGGTCTTGCCCCGTCCGTTACGGCCTACGAGACCAAGCCGCCAGTTCGTATCCAGGGAGAGGGTGACGTTCTCAAAGATGGGCTCTTCCTGTCCATCGTAGGAAAAAGTAAGATTTTGAATTGCAATCTGTGACATTTGCGCCTTTCTGCATTAAAAAACTGCCCCGGCACATGCCGGGACAGCTTCAGAAATTTCTCCTGCAGAGCGGGTGCGCACAAAAACATCTGCGCAGAGCCTGGTTACAGAAAAGCGATGCTGAACTGGCGGGCGTGCCGGAAAGTCAACGGAAAAACCTGCCACAGGCAGGATATCCCGGTTGGGTTTCGGTCTGCTCATTTCCATG
>JBJEYC010000153.1:0-2545 GCA_051886435.1 Lachnospiraceae bacterium | reverse complement strand
ACCAGGATGCAGGCAAGGAGCAGGGCACTTGTGCGGAACACCTCCGACTCCCGGATCAAAAGCTGAAACAGGATCGCAAAGCCGCAGACACAGATGCCGCCCAAAAAGAAGTTTCCCAGCTGTGAGCAGGCAATACGCCGCAGTTCCTGCGGGTATGCTTCCTCACGAAAGGCCTCGTACCGCGCCCAGACGGCAGGGTCTGCCCTGTCGCGAAGCGTCTTCTCCACATCCTCCAGGCCGCTCCAGATGGGAGAAGAAAAACGGCGCCTCATTCCGGCGCTCCTTTTCCTGAGACCGCTCCCGCGGCCTGTGCCGAGCGCTCGTAGAGTTCCATTAAAGGCTCATGCTCTGCCCGGATTCGGGGTATCACAGTTTCCGCAAGCGCCGGATTTTTCACGATTCTCTGCACCATTGCCTCCTGTGCCCGCGCGCGCCCGGACAAAACCGTGCATCCCGCCTGCAGGGATGTGGAGCCCAGTGCATGGACAAAGACCAGATAGTTGTTCCAGTCCCCCGCCTCATAGTATTTCTCGATCTGTTCCCGCTTCTCCCGGTACTCTCCGGCAAACATGGAGGCGATCACATAGTAGAGATCCTCCTCCCCGTCACACAGGGCAATCCCCGCGCCCACATCCACCAGAGCTTCCCCGCCGGCAGAAGCCGGCGTCTCTTCCTGCTTCACCTGTTCCTCTTTCTTCTCCGCTTCCTCCTGGATAAGGTTCACTTTTTCTGGCGGCAGGAATCTTGCCAGCATACGCTCGAGCTGGCTCATGCGCACCGGTTTGGGAAGGTAGTCCGCAAAGCCCGCTGCGAGGTACTTCTCCCGGGAACCGCTCAGTACGGTTCCGGTCGCCGCCACCACAGGCGTCGTCCAGTTGCGGTTTCCCTCCATGGCCCCCGCGATCCGCAGGGTCTCCACGCCGGTCATGCCGGGCATCAGATCATCCAGAAAGATCAGATCGTACTGCTCGCGGCACATCCGCTGCAGGGCCTCTTTTCCACTGCGGCACTTCTCGATCTGCACCTTCTCCGGCCGCAGCATCTCCTCCAGAACCCGCAGGTTCATCTCATTGTCGTCCACCAAAAGGACCTTTGCGCCGGGCGCCTCAAACCGAAGGTGCGTCCGCTCCGTCCGGGTTCTCTGGGAGACCTCCAGGGTGATGGCCGCATCCCGACCGCCGCCCGCGGAAACCCGAAGACCCCCGCCAAGCATTCTGGCATAGCTGTCCGCAAGGAGAAGCTCCAGATCCTCTTCACCGCTTCCCGACGGATCGTTTTGCCGGCGTCCGAACAAAGCCCGGATCTTCTCCATCTCCTCCACAGAGAGATTCATGTCCGTGCCCGAAACGCAAAAAAGAAGCCTCGTCTCCAGCACCGAATGTCCCGCCTCGGCGTGCACGGAAAGGGTGATCCTCCCAGCTCTGCCGCGGCGGATCGCGCCGCCAACCAGAATCCCCAGGATTCTGCGGATCTTCCCCACGTCGCCGGTCAGCGCGTCCGGGACGCTGTCCTCAATCTCTGTGACAAAAACAAGGCCGCGCTTTTTGGCCTGCGCGTTCCAGGGAGATGCCGTCTCCCCGACCATCTCCCGCAGGCTGTAGTCCGACTCGTGCAGCTCAATCGACCCCGACTCGATCTTGCCCAAATCCATGATGCTGTTGACAGTTGCAAGAAGTTCCTCCCCCGCCTCTTTGATGCGCTGCGCCCGCTCCCGGTCCGCCGGATCTCTGCTCTCCCGCAGCGTCAGATCGTTCATTCCCAAAAGCTCTGTCAGAGGCGTCCGGATCTCGTGGGACATGCGCGCAATAAATTCAGTCTTTACCTGTCCCGCCTGCCTGGCCTCCTTTTTGGCCTGCTCCAGCTCGTCCCGCTGCCGCTCCTTCCGGTTTGCCGAGAAGAACAGGTACAGCACCGCTGCCAGGGCGACCATCAGAAAGCCTGCCGTATAGTAGAGCTGGCTCGCCAGCCCAAGAAAATAGGCATCGTTCGGCACCGCCTGCGCCGAAATCTGCGTCGCGATCACCTGATGGAACTGCGGCTCGATCAACAGCACCGCCGCGGTACCCACTCCCAGGATCAGTGCAAGATCCACCGCCCTGCTCTTTCTGCTGCCCATATGATCTCCCTCTGTATCTGCTCCCGATGTCTCATATCTGCCCTTTCAACAATCGGTGCTTCTCAGACAGCACCTTCCGGCGCAATGCCGCCATCGCCGGTGCTGCCGCTATTCTCCTGCCATCCTTTAAAAAATGATCTTATCACAGCTCCGGATACAACTGCATATTCCGGGGCCGATTGTAGTATGACAGAAAGCCCTTCTGGTTTCTATCCGGAAAGCGCATCGGGCCTGACATAATTCGGGCTTGACATCGGACAGAATTGTGCATGAGTCATTTTCCTGTCAAAAGCACACGCGGGTCATCGTTGTACAATCTTTCTTCTGCCGGTATAATATTTTGAAGAAGCCGCCGGCAGGTCCGGCGGTCTGTCCCGGATCGAACCTTAGGAGAACGAATGCGCGATGTATCCTTCCTATGCTATAACA
>JBJEYC010000152.1:0-2547 GCA_051886435.1 Lachnospiraceae bacterium | reverse complement strand
GAGTTTGCCGCCGCGGCATCCTGCCCGAGGTGGCCCATGATCGCCGTGTAGGAGGTAAAGCCGATGCCCCAGAGAAGTGATGCGCCAAGTATCGGCAGGGAGATCCGGACAAAGTCCTTCGAGAGCAGGGCATTCCGGTGAAAGAACCGGGTGAGGTTCGGATGCAGATATCCCTTTTTCATCGAGGCCAGTACCGACCAGGCAAGTTCGAGGATGCGGGAGAGGAGTGTGGCAAGGGCAGCACCTCTTGCCCCCATCGAGGGAGCACCGAGAAGGCCGAAGATGAAGACGGAATTGAGCCCAATGTTGACAAGGACCGCCACACTCGAAATCAGGGCACTGGTGCCGGCGTGCTCTGAGATCTTCATCATCACCAGATATACCTGCGAGATGCCGGTCAGAAGGTAGGACCAGCCCGCAATCCGAAGGTAGGCGCAGCCGATCTCTGCCAGAGTGGGGTCGTTGGTGAAGAACTGCATCAGCACCTGGGGTGCCAGAATGCAGGCAAGGCCAAAGACAAGATCCACCAAAAGGCACAGGCGCAGCATCATGTTGAAGATATCATCCAGGGAGGCCCTGTCACGGATTCCCCAGTACTGGGCGCCCAGAATCAGGCCCGTCGAGGTGACAGCAGACAGAAACATGTTCATGACGAACTGGATCTGCGTCGCCAGGGAGACCGCTGACATGGAGTTCTGGTCGAGCCGCCCCAGCATGATCGCGTCTGCAGCGGCCACTGCGGCCAGCATCAGGCTCTGCAGTGCCATGGGCAGTGTCAGCGTAATCAGCTTGTGATTGAACGTCTTATCGGAAAACAGTCCCCCGTGTCGATCCGTTTTGGCTGCAGTATGGCGCATCAAACATTCCTCCCTGTGGTACTCGTGGCAGTATATCCGCTTCTTCCCCCTTTGGGCAAGTGTCAATCCTGCCCTCTTTCCAGCAGATATTATCCCTACAGCCCGCGGATGCCCTCCTCGTCCTGGATGCTGCGGCTGTAGAGAGACTGGTCCACGCCGGCCCGGATCAGCCCACCCTCCGGCTTGTTACCGCTGCGGCGCAGTTCCCCCGGCGTGCAGCCGTAGGAATCCCGAAAGAGCCTTCGGAACAGCTTGTAGTTGGTAAAGCCGTTGCGCTCAAGGATCCGTGCCAGGGAGAGGTCTGTGTGCAGCAGATCGTCGTAGATATGGGTGAGCCGGATTCCCGCGAGGTAGTCCAGATAGGTCATCCCCATGAGACGCCGGAACTTGCGGCAGAAGTACTCCTCCTGCAGATGCAGCACCCCGGCCGCCTCAGAGAGGGAGATATGACTTGCGTAGTGCTCCCTGGTGTAGTCAAGGACAGGATAGAGGGAGGCAATCTCCCCGGATCCCTTCTCCCGTTTTCTGGGAAAGGGGACGCGGAAGTTGTGATAGAGCTCGTATAGAACCTCAAAGAGGAGCGAGGTAAAACGGAGGTTTCCGCCCTCCGGGGAGACCTCCTTCACGATCGCCATGTTTTCAAGAACCGCGGAGAGCTGCAAGAGCTTTGTCCGGTGTCTTGGATCCGTGCTGTGGGTGTCCATGTCAAACCAGCACTCGGAAAAGTCGGGGATGTAGCGCTCCATCAGCTGCTTGGGAAACTCCATCAGAATCGAGTCATTTCCAGGGCTTCCGTTGGTGGCGTGCACCTCCCCAGAATTGACAATCATAAAATCCCCTGCGGTGAGCCGGGTCCATCTGCCGCCCACCTGAAAAAGGAGCGCCCCCTTTGTGAGATAGACCAGCTCCACATCGTCATGCCAGTGAGCTCCCACGACATCGTGGGAGTTTGTGAAGATCAGAAATGACACATCCCGGCCCGCCGCGGGCTGGATGAGTTCATGCCGGTATTCTTTCCTGCTCATTGCCGTCTTTCCTCCCTGCCGCTCCATGATACCAGAGTCACCCGCCCTATAAAAGTCAAAATCGACCTATGTTTTGCATAGGATATGGTCTGTCGCCAAGTGGGGTAAGTCAGTAACATAGAAGCGAATCAAAGAGCACAATAACAAAAGGAGAGCGGAATGGAACGGGTTAACGGCGTCAATTTCGGCAACTGGCTGGTGCTGGAGAAGTGGATGAATCCGGCACTCTTTGCGGGGACAAAGGCAGATGATGAGTACTGGCTGGCCCAGGATCTGCCGTGGGATGTCTATGAAGCGAGAATCAAAATCCACCGCAGCGAATACATCACCGAGCGGGACTTTGTGACGATCGCATCCTGGGGTCTCAACACGATCCGGATTCCCATCCCCTACTTCGTCTTCGGAGACCGGCCTCCGTTTTTGGGCTGCATTGCAGAACTCGACAAAGCCTTTGCCTGGGCAGAGCGCTACGGCTTAAAGATCCTTCTTGACCTGCACACGGCGCCCGGCTCCCAGAACGGCTTTGACAACGGGGGACTCTCCGGGGTTGTCACCTTTGGCCAGGACGAAAACGAGGTGGAGTTTGTCCTCTCGGTCCTCGAGCGGCTTTCCAAGCGCTACGGAAAGCGCCCGGGCCTCTGGGGGATCGAGCCCCTCAATGAGCC